>FR893618.1 GCA_000435395.1 Firmicutes bacterium CAG:94 | reverse complement strand
AAGACAGATACCCCCAGGCCGATGATGCCCGCCAGCATCACGGCCAGGCACAGCATTTGCGCCAGCTTCCATTTCTTCTGTGTGCTCATACAAAGGCCTCCCATGCTCCCTGTGTGGTTTCACTGCCAGTATACCACGGGGCTGGGAGGTTTTCTAGGCGCGGCTACTTTACTTTTTTGTAAAAAGGGGTACAATAGAGGAAGACACCCCGGGCAGCCCCCGGGCCATGAGAAAGGATGAATCTGCCAATGAGCGAAAATTGCACCCACGATTGCTCCAGCTGTGGGGAGAACTGCCCCTCCCGGCAGCAGCCCCAAAGCTTTTTGGAGAAAACCAACGACCTGAGCCATGTGAAAAAGGTCATCGGCGTGGTCAGCGGCAAGGGCGGCGTGGGCAAAAGCCTCGTCACCTCTCTGCTTGCCACCAGCCTGCGCCGCCGCGGCAGCGATGTGGCTGTGCTGGATGCCGACATCACCGGCCCCTCCATCCCCAAGTGCTTTGGCATGAAGCAGCGGGCCCTCTCCGATGAAAACGGCATTTACCCTGTGGCCACCAAGACCGGCATCAAGGTGATGAGCATCAACCTGCTGCTGGAGGAGGAGACCTCCCCCGTGGTGTGGCGCGGGCCCGTCATCGCCGGGGCCATCAAGCAGTTCTGGACCGACGTCATCTGGGGCAACGTGGATTACATGTTTGTGGATATGCCTCCCGGCACCGGCGACGCGCCGCTGACCGTGTTCCAGTCCCTGCCCTTGGACGGCATCCTCATTGTCACCTCCCCCCAGGAGCTGGTGGGCATGATCGTCTCCAAGGCGGTGGAGATGGCCAAGATGATGGACGTCCCCGTGCTGGGCCTGGTGGAGAACATGAGCTATGTGAAATGTCCCGACTGCGGCCGGGAAATCCACGTCTTTGGCGAGAGCCACATCGACGAGGTGGCCGCCAAGTACGGCCTTAAGGTGCTGGGCAAGCTGCCCATGGAGCCCAAGCTGGCCGCCGCCTGCGATAGGGGCGCTATCGAGCTCTTTGAGGGCGACTGGCTGGAGCCCACCGCCGACCTCATCGAGGGGCTGCCCCAGAAGGAGCAGTAAGGCTAGGTTTTTCAAGCATCCCTGGTGAAATGAACCGCCCCAGATTGTGCGGACAGCACAAAAAACCTCGGGTGCAGGAAGATTCAGTTTTAGGAGGGGGGCGTCGCGTCAGCGGCGCCTCCCCTGTCTTTAGCTAGATGCGCTCATGGTTGTAAAAATGGATATAGCGGTCAACCATCTCGTTGGCTTTCAAGGCGTTTTGCAAGATTTTTAAAGTTAAATTTCAAAAAAGTGGTTGACAAAGTGGGGCGGGCTGTGCTATTTTATCAAGCAGACAACGCGAGGACGCGGAGTAGTAAGCGCAGGGGCCCTGCCAGAGAGATGCCGGTTGGTGCGAGGCATTCAGAAGGCCCCTGGCCGAACTGACCGCCGAGCGGCCGTGCCGAAGCAAGTAGGCCCGGACGGGGTTGCGCCCGTTAGCAACGCAGGGGTATCCAGCTGGCCAGGCTGCCGGCCCGTACCCGCAAAGTGCGTTTCCCCTTTTGGAAACGAAGGAAAAGTGGTACCGCGGAAGGTTGCTCTTTCGTCTTTTCTGTCCACCCTGGGCAGAAAGGCGAGGGAGCTTTTTTTGTTGCCTGGGGAAAAATCCATTGAAGGAGGCTGTGTCCCCATGCAAAAAACCAAAACGAAAATCCCCTTTGCCGTGCTGTTCTCGGTGGGGGCGGTGCTGTTCTCCGCCCACGCGGGGGGCGGCTTTGCCACCGGCAACCAGGCCCACACCTACTACGTGGGCTTGGGCTGGCTGGGGCCCATCAGCGCTGTGGGCGCCATGCTGCTGCTGACCCTCACCATGCGGGAGGCCATGCTGCTGTATAACTCCCGGGGCCTCACCAGCTACAAGGATTTGTTCAAAACCCTGTACCACCCCTTTGACAAGCTGTACGTGCTGTTTGAAGTGTTCTTCTACATCATGGTGCTCATGGCGGTGGCGGCGGCCATCTCCGGGGCGGCCTCGGCCCTTTCGGAGTACTTCGGCCTGAACTACTACGCGGGCATCTTCCTGGTGGGGATGCTGGTGCTGTGCCTGACCATCTTCGGCGCGGACCTGGTGCGCATGGCCAGCACCTACATGGGCATTGCCATTTTGGTGACGGCGGTGGCCATCTACGCCGTGGGTATCGCCTGGAGGGGCGATTTGCAGCAGGTCCTTTGGCAGGACTTCCAAACCCAGGGCTTTGGCAACGTGCCCCAGGCCATTTTGAACTGCTTTACCTACGCGGGCTTCCAGTGCGTCACCTTGCCCACCATGATTGCCTGCGGCACGCCCCTCACCACCAAAAAGGCCTGCTCCCGCTCCATGTGGATTTCCTTCGCCATGAACGCCGTGGCATTGGTGCTGTCCATTTTCATGCTCCTCTCCTGGCAGGGGTTCTACACCTCGGTGGAGGGCGGCACGGTCATCCCCACCCTCACGGTGTGCCGGGAGATGGGCATGGGCTGGCTGACGGTGGTGTACGGCGTGTGCCTGCTGCTGTGCCTCATCTCCACCGGGGTGACCACCACCTTCGGCTTTGTGGCCCGGTTTGAGAAGCTGCCCCTGTTCCGGAAAATCACCTTTGCCCCGGCCCGCAGCGCGGTGGTGGCGGCCTTTATCATCGTCTTGTCCATGACCATCTCTTTGGTGGGGCTCTCCAACATCATCAAGTACGGCTACGGCTACTGCGGCTACTTTGCCATCGCCGTGGTGATCGTGCCCTTCCTCACCGTAGGCGTGTACAAAAACCGCAAGTATTTGAAGGAACACCCCCAGGCCCAGGGCCGCTCCTATGAGGAGGCTGTACAGGCCCGCCAGGCCGCGGAACCGGAAGAAGAAACCACGCCCGCCCCCGCGGGCCAGTTTGAGAAAGAAGGCTGCTGACTATGAATTTCCAAGAGACACTGTTCCCCGGCTACACCATCGGGGAGGACGCCTATCAGAACATCCCCGCCGTGTGCGCCCCCTTTGGGAAGAAGGCGGCCATCATCGGCGGCAAGCGGGCCCTGGCCGCGGCGGAGGAGAAGATCCGCCGGGCGGTGGCGGGCTCGGCGGTGGAAATCACCGGCACCTACTGGTACGGGGGAGAGGCCTCGGTGGAGAACATCGCCAAGCTCCAGCCCCAGGTGGCCCAGGCGGATATGCTCTTCGCCGTGGGCGGCGGCAAGGCCATCGACACGGTGAAGGTGCTGGCCCACATGACCCACCGGCCCTTTTTCACCTTCCCCACCATCGCCTCCACCTGCGCGGGCTGCACCAGCCTGGGCATTTTGTACCACCCGGACGGCAGCCTGCGGGAGTATTCCTTCTCCAAAATCCCGCCCAGCCACATCTTCATCGACCCGCAGATTATCGCCGACGCCCCGGTGAAGTACCTGTGGGCCGGCATGGGGGACACCATGGCCAAGCATTTTGAGTGCACCACCTCCTCCCGGGGGGACGTGCCCTCCCACTCCGACGCCATGGGCATCGCCCTCAGCTCCATGTGCGCCGAGCCCATCCTCCGCTGGGGCCAAAAGGCCATGGCGGACTGCCAAGCCCACCAGGTCACCTACGAGCTGACGGAGATTATTTTGAGCGTCATCGTCTCCACGGGGCTGGTGTCCAACTTCGTCCAGGTGGACTACACCACCGGTCTGGCCCACGCCATCTACAACGGCTTCACCATCCTGCCCAGCACCGAGGAGCACCACCACCTCCACGGGGAAGTGGTGTCCTACGGCATTTTGGCCATGCTCACCATCGACAAAAAGTACCAGGAGCGGGACAAGGTGCTGGCCTTCAACCGGTCTATTGGGTTGCCCACCCGGCTTTCGGACATCCACGCCAAGCCCGAGGATTTGCCCGCCGTGGCGGAAAAGGCCCTGCAGGGCATCGACGTGCGCAAGTGGCCCTACGAGGTCACCGTGGAGATGATTGTAAAGGGCATCCAAGAGCTGGAGGCCGCCACCCGGTGATTCCGCCCGGTTGGGAAAAGTTTTTGAAAGTTCCCTCTTGACATCCTGCAAAAAATGGTGTAGGGTATAAAAGAACCACAAGTGAATGGAGAACCACAAGTGAATGGGCTTTGGCGACAAAGCCAGGGAAAGGCTGTGACGAAGAGCGTCCAGGCGTCCCTTCCTGCAGAGAGCCGGCGGTAGGTGCAAGCCGGTAGAAGGCGCCCGTGACAATCCCTTCCGAGCCGGAGGCCCCAAATCCCCTTGGGAAAGTAGGCGTCTCCCGCGTATGCTGCGTTAGTGCATAGGGCTTGCTGGAGCCCGACGAGGTGGCGCGTTTTGCGCAATTTGAGTGGTACCGCGGATTTTCAGTCCGTCTCAAGGAAAAACTTTCCTTGAGGCGGGCTTTTTATTTTGCCTGTGTTCGGAGGCCAGCGCCGGACAAAAACACGCCGGAAAGCGGCATGCGGTCGGACAGAAAGGAGCACAACCATGGAAAAAACCGATTTGAAAACACAACTGGCAGAGGTGGCGGAGCGCATCCGCACCATGCGGGAAATCACCGGCCTTTCCGAAGGGGAAATGGCCAAGTGCACCGGCGTCCCCCTGGAGGAATACCAGCAGTGCGAGGCCGGGGAGAAGGACTTCAGCTTCACCTTTATCTACAAGTGCGCCCAGCGCTTTGGCATTGACCCCACCGACTTGATTAAGGGCGTGTCCCCCACCTTGTCCAGCTACACCGTCAACCGCAAGGGCGACGGCCTGCCCATCACCCGGCGGCAGGGCTTTAAGTACCTGAACATGGCCCCCCTGTTTAAAAACAAGACGGCCGAGCCCTTCTTCGTCACCATGCCCTATGAGGAGGCCCAGCAGAAGGTGGCCATCAAGCTTTCCACCCACGTGGGCCAGGAGCTGGACATCATTTTGAAAGGCGCCATGAAGGTGCAGGTGGGCAACCACATTGAGGTGCTCCACGAGGGGGACTCCATCTACTACAACTCCGCCACCCCCCACGGCATGATTGCCACCGAGGGCGCCGAGTGCCAGTTTTACGCCATCGTCATGAAGGGCGCCGAGGAGTTCGCCCCGGAGCAGGACAGGTTCCAGCGGCTCATCGACCAGAAGCTGGCCCGCCAGGATAGGGAGACTGTCTCCACGCCTTTTGTCAAAACTGAGCTGGACGAAAACGGCATCCTCAAATCCATCCGCTTTGAGAATGAGGAGAAGTTCAACTTCGCCTTTGACATTGTGGACAAGCTGGCGGAGAAGTCCCCGGACAAGCTGGCCATGCTCCACGTCAGCCGGGACAAGGTGGAGCGCCGCTTCACCTTTGGCGACATCAGCCGGTGGTCCGCGAAAACCGCCAATTACCTGGAAAGCCTGGGTATTCAGCGGGGCGACCGGGTGATGGTGGTGTTAAAGCGCCACTACCAGTTCTGGTTTGTCATCACCGCCCTGCACAAGATGGGGGCCGTCATCATCCCCGCCACCAATTTGCTGATGGAGCACGACTTCGACTACCGCTTTAAAGCCGCCGGGGTAAAGGCCATCCTCTGCACCGCCGACGGCCAGGTGGCCGACGAGGCGGAGAAGGCCGCGAAGAACTGCCCCAGCGTGGAAGTGAAGATCATGGTGGGGGAGAACCGCCTGGGCTGGCACGACTTCGACAAGGAAGTGGAAGCCTTCCCCGACACCTATGAGCGTAAGCCCGACGCCCCCTGCGGCAGCGACCCCATGCTGATGTTCTTCACCTCCGGCACCACGGGCTACCCCAAAATCGCCGAGCACAACTATAAATACGCCTTGGGCCACTACATCACCGCCAAGTACTGGCACAACGTGAACCCCGACGGCCTGCACTTCACCATCTCCGACACAGGCTGGGGCAAGGCGCTGTGGGGCAAGTACTACGGCCAGTGGATGAACGAGGCCGCCATCTTCACCTACGATTTCGACAAGTTCGACGCCCACGACATTTTGCCCATGTTCGCGAAGTACCACATCACCACCTTCTGCGCGCCGCCCACCATGTACCGGTTCTTCATCAAGGAGGATTTGAGCAAGTACGATTTGTCCTCCATCGAGTACTCCACCACCGCCGGCGAGGCGTTGAACCCCGAGGTGTTCGAGCAGTGGAAGCGGGCCACAGGCCTGACGCTGATGGAGGGCTTCGGCCAGACAGAGACCACCCTGACCGTGTACAACCCGGTGGGAACCGTGCCCAAGACAGGCTCTATGGGCATTCCCAGCCCCTTGTACGATGTGGACATCGTCCTGCCCGACGGCACCCCCGCTCCTGTAGGCGAGACCGGCGAAATCGTGGTGCGCACGGACAAGGCCGTGCCCTGCGGCCTGTTCATGGGCTACTACCGGGATGAGGAAAAGACCAAGGAGTCCTGGAGCGACGGGGTCTACCACACCGGCGACACCGCCTGGCGGGATGAGGACGGCTACTTCTGGTATGTGGGCCGCACCGACGACGTCATTAAGTCCTCCGGCTACCGCATTGGGCCCTTCGAGATTGAAAGCGTCATCATGGAGCTGCCCTATGTGCTGGAGTGCGCCGTCACCAGCGCCCCCGACCCGGTGCGGGGCCAGGTGGTGAAAGCCATCATCGTGCTGACAAAGGGCACCGAGGGCACCGACGCGCTGAAGAAAGAGATTCAGAACTACGTCAAGAAGAACACCGCCCCCTACAAGTACCCCCGCATTGTGGAGTTCCGGGAGGACCTACCCAAGACCATCTCCGGCAAAATCCGCCGGGTGGAGTTGAAGGGATAAACCGCGAAGCCGTGCCGCCCTTTGCGAAGGGGCGGAAGCCCGTCTCCGCATACTATAAATAATAAAGAAAAGAGCCTCCCGGCTGGGGGGCTCTTTTGCGTTTGTTTTACGGGGCGGAGTACACTACCGTGGGGCCGTCTTCGCTGCCGATGACGCCAAGGGAAGGGCCGGTGCCTTGGGTGTAGTCCTGGTAGGGGCTCATGTCATAGTTGAAGGCGGCGCAGATGGAGGGGTCGTCCACCGTGATTTCCGTAACGGTCACGGAGCAGGCGCTGCCCTGGTCGTTCCAGGCGTCCAGCATCAAGAGGATGCCTGTCTCCCGGTCCACGTACATCCGGAACTGGTCGGCCCCGATTTGGGCGGCGTAGCTGTCCCGCACGGTGCCCACAATGTCGTAGCATGTGCGGCCGCAGTATTCCAGGGAGCCCTCTATAACCCACAGGTCTTTCTCCGGCAGAAGGCCAAAGGCCCACGTTTGGGGGAGCAGGCATTCCCCGGCACCGGAAACGTTGGTGGGGTTGCCCCGGTAACGGTAATGGGGGTCGCCGTTTTCGTCGATGGAATACCGCTCCGTTATCCCGGGCCACTCCTCTGCCAAGGTGCGGCGCTTTTCCACCTCGCCAGCGGACGAGAACCTTTTGGCCTGGTTGTCGTACTCCCACACGGTTGTGCCATCGGCGTAGGTTTCTTGGGAAAAATCAGGGTCATCGGAGCTTGTGAGCGTTTGGTGGGCGATGCTGGTGTCCAGGTTTGTTTCAATGGTGTACGCCAGCTCCTCGTCAAAGCCTGGGAGCACCTCTGTAAAGCTGACCCGGGCGGTGGTGAAATAGTCCATGCTGTTGAGCATTTTGTAGTAGACTTCCTCCTGGGCGCTTTCAAAGGAGACAGGCGCGTTGGTTTCCTCCAGCTCCACGGCAAACTCCACCGCGGGGAAGAACTGCCAGGCATCTTCGGCGCCCACATAGGACGTGTCGGTGACCACCAAATCCAAGGTGCCCGCAGCTGTGCCGGTGATGCCCTGCTCCGCCAGAAGGGCCAGGTCCACGGGGACGGTGAAGCCCTCGCAGCGGTAGGTGTCCTCCCCGGTCTGGGTCCAGTGGGCCAGGGCGTCCACGGTGGCGCCGTCGTAGCTGGGGTATTGGTAGGCGCCGTTTTCCCCCTGGAAGGTGAGGGTGTACAAAAAGCTGTACAAAGACTGGCAGTCGGCATTGTCCAAATCCATGTCCGTCTGGGCCTCCAGGGTGAAGACCAGCGCCTGCTGCTCTTGGCTGAAAGCGGCCTCCACCGCCTGGCAGGTAAAGTAGGTGGCGGGGGGATTGGGCCGCACAAAGTCCAAGCGGCTGCCCTCCGGCATGGGCAGCTCCAGCGTGAAGGGGGCGTCCGCCAGCAGGAAATCCTCCCAGAGCCCGGCGGTGTTCTGCTCCCCAAAGCCCACGTACAGTTCCAGGTTCAAATCCAGCTGGCCTATGAGCACGTTCACCATCTGGAACTCCGGGTCTACCTCCACCAGGATGCCCTCGCAGCGGTAGGTGTCCTCCCCGGTTTCCGTCCAGCGGGTGAGGGTGTCCGGGTCCAGGCCGCCGAAAGAAATGCGGCTGTAATCGGTGGTCATGGCCACGTTGGCGCTGATGCCGTAGCCCGTGGCGGCGTTGGGATTGTCCAAGTCCAAGTCCGTGGTGGCCTCCGCGGTGAGGACCATGCTCCAGCTTTCCTCATCGAAGGCGGCTTCCGTCACCGAGCACTCCAAATAGGTGCCCGCGGGGAGGGGGCCGCTTTGCCCCTGGCCCGGGGCGGTCGCCAAGGGCAGTGCCCACAGGGCCGCGCCCACCAAAGCCACCACGGCCAGGCAGGCGGCCACCATGGCCCAGGGGCGGCGGCGCTTTACCACGGGCTCCGCCTGGCTCCACTGCTCGTGGGGGAGGGGCTGCCGCTCCGGGCGCTCCAGCCCCAGCTTTTCAAAGGTCTTGTCCCGGACGGCGCTTTTCCGCACCGGGGCGGGGGGGACGCCCCGCAGGCCCTCGGGATAGGCGCCGGTCAACAGGCGTTCCAAATCTCGCATCACGCATCCTCCTTTTTCAAAGTGTTCCGCAGCTTCTCCCGCCCGCGTTTCAGGCGGCTTTTTACCGTGGAGGGGTTCATGCCCAGTTCTTCGGCGATGCGGGCCACCGTCTGCCGCCAGTAGTAGTGCCGCAGGAAGATGTCCCGGTCGGTGGGCGAGAGGCGCAGCAGCGCCTGGCGCACCAGCTGGGTTTCCTCCTGGCGCTCCCAAAACCGTGTGGGCTCCGGGCCGGGGAGGAAGGCGTCCTCCAGGGGCAGCTCCAGCCGCAGGGCCCGCAGGTGCTTTAGGGCCCGGTTGCGGGCCACCACGCCCAGCCACAGCTTTAAATCGCTGTCCTCCCGCAGTCCTTCCGCGGACTGCCACAGCGCCACAAACACGTCGGAGCTCAGCTCCTCCAAGTCCTCCTGGGTGCCCAGCTGCCCCAGCACCTTGCGGAGCACCCCGGCCACATAGGGGCTGTACCGCCCGATGGCCTCCTCCAGCCCCTGGGGCTCCCGGGCCCGCAGGGCGGCCAGAAGCTTTCTGTCAATCTCCTTTTTCAAACGGCATCCTCTCCTTTGTCCCTCCATCTATAAGAACCCCTTTGCGGGGCGGGCGGTTGCGGGGAATGGAAAACTTTTTTCAACACATTGCCTCCAGGGGGGCTTGGGGCTGTGTGGTACGCTCGCCTTGGCGCCCAAGGCAAATCCCGCGGAAAGAAACAAAAGGGACAGCGCCACAAATAGGCAGTGTCCCTTTTGCACCACAGCAGTTTTTGCTCATTTCCTGCAATATTTATTTGTCAGATAGTCGATATAATCGCCTTTGTCAAATAACCTTTGGCTTTGGCAATCGCCTTGCGATGCAACGATATCGCAAAGGGGAACGGTCAAACGCATAGCTTGCGCAACGCTTTTACTTTCGGTATAGTTCTTTAGAATCGTTTCAATTCCTTCTGTTTTTAAATTGCCTAAAAACCAAGCTGGAGCAGGAGCAGTTATATTCGGATAAACAGAAAAGTCTTTGTCTATGTAGAAAACAGGAGTTTCGCTGACATAGCTTGCTGTTGAATGGTCATGTATCAGTTCCTCATACAATGCCTGTTCCGTTTTTCCAAATACATTTTCTATCTTTGTTTCGTTAAAATGCTTTAATGTGTACTCCACAAGCTTTTGCGGGATTTTTTCCAGATCCTCCGGCGTTACCCTGATATCATATAGTTTTTCGTTCTCTCCATCGCAAGAGCCTTGATGCAGAAAGAAGGAGAACTCCCCGCCGAAAGATTTACAACGTTCTTCTAAATGTAAGCTTTGCAGAAGGCTTTCTATGCAGGGCAGTTCATCTATAGTATCTTTATTGACGAAAACCTGTATCCGCGGGGAAATTTCATTTTCAAGCAAAATTTCAATGGCCTGTACAATTTCGCTGTATGCGTTTTTTCTGCCGGTATAAGAATCTGTTTTTTCCGGCCCTCCGAATAAAGTAAGCTGAGCCTTCTTCAGTCCCAACGAAGAAAGCCACTTTGCGTATTCTTTGTCGCGGACGATGCGCCAGACGCTGATTAGCTCAAAATGTTGTTCATGAGTATTCGACAGGCTTTGGCATAAATTCCAACGTTCTTTATAGCCATCCTTGTAATCCGGCTCACGATACCAGTCATAAACCGTTAAGCTGTTTGTAAATGGGCGGAATTTCTCCGCAACAAATCTTAAATCGTCATTTGTCAAATTGCCGTTTGGAGAGTGTCCAATCCAACAATGTTTGCAGCGGTTCGGGCAGCCAAACATGTCAAGGCATACCATTATGCTTGTGAACATCTTTTGCATCCTCCCATACAACTATGGTATTTTTGCCCACTTTGCCGGGGCGCTGTCTGTAAGCGGAAAAGGAATCTATTTTTACAGCGGCGGGGAATAGAATTTCGCCCTAAAGGGCGGCGTTTTACCGGGCGGGTGCCTTTTATTTGTGATACAGCTTTTTGGACTGGTACTGGGGCTCGCAGGTGAGGTTGACGCCCAGGCGGCGGAAGGTGTCCTCGTCCACGTGGGAGAGGATGACCGTGGCGTGGGCCTCGCAGCCCCGCAGCTTTTTCAGCTGGGCCATGGCCAGCTCGGCGGTGGGGTTGGTGGCCGCGCAGATGGACAGGGCGATGAGGATTTCATCGGTGTGCAGCCGGGGGTTCACGCTGCCCAGATGGGTGGTCTTCAGCTTTTGGATGGGCTCGATGACAATGGGGGAGATGAGGTGGATGTCCTTGGAGATGCCGCCCAGGGCCTTTAAGGCGTTGAGCAGGCAGGCGGAGCTGGCCCCCAGCAGGGAGGAGGTCTTGCCGGTGACGATGCGCCCATCCGGCAGCTGGATGGCCGCGGCGGGCAGGCCGGTTTCCTCGGCGCGCTTTAAGGCCGGGGCGATGACGGGCCTGTCCTGGGGGGTGATGCCCGCCTTGTTCATCAGCAGCTCCACCTTGTACACCTCGTCCCCGGTGAGGGTGCCCTGGCGCTGGCCGCACAGGGCGTCGTAGTAGCGGCGGATGATCTCCTGGCAGGCGGCGCCGCAGCAGGCCTTGTCGTCCACAATGCAGTTGCCCGCCATGTTCACGCCCATGTCCGTGGGGGACTTGTAGGGCGACTGCCCCATGATTTTCTCCAGCATGGCGTTGAGCACCGGGAACACTTCCACGTCCCGGTTGTAGTTGACGGCCGTCTCGCCGTAGGCCTCCAGGTGGAAGGGGTCAATCATGTTCACGTCGTTGAGGTCGGCGGTGGCGGCCTCGTAGGCCAGGTTTACCGGGTGGTTCAGGGGCAGGTTCCAGATGGGGAACGTCTCAAACTTGGCGTAGCCGGCCTTTACCCCCCGCTTGTACTCGTGGTACAGCTGGGAGAGGCAGGTGGCCATTTTGCCGCTGCCCGGGCCCGGGGCGGTGACCACCACCAGGCTGCGGGAGGTCTCCACATACTCGTTTTTGCCGAAGCCCTCGTCGCTGACGATAAGGGGGATGTTGGAGGGGTAGCCCGGAATGGTGTAGTGCCGGAACACCTTTACCCCCAGGGACTCCAGGCGCTTTTGGAAGGCCTCCGCCGCGGGCTGGGCGTTGTACTGGGTCAGCACCACGCTGCCCACATACAGGCCAATGCCCCGGAAGGCGTCGATCAGCCGCAGCACGTCCACGTCGTAGGTGATGCCCAAGTCCCCGCGGACCTTGTTCTTCTCGATGTCCCCCGCGCTGATGACGATGACGATTTCCGCCTGGTCCTTCATCTGCAGCAGCATCTTCACCTTGCTGTCGGGCAAAAAGCCGGGCAATACCCGGGAGGCGTGGTAGTCGTCGAAAAGCTTGCCTCCAAACTCCATGTAAAGCTTGCCCCCAAACAGCTGGACCCGCTCCCGAATCTTCTCCGACTGGGTGCGAAGATACTGCTCGTTGTCAAAACCGATGTTCCCCATTCCACATGTTCCCCCGTTCCATTTAAATTGTATTGCGCAAGGAAAAGGGGGCGCTTGGCCGCGCCTCCTGTTTTCTCTGCGTTCCATTATACCAGATTCCCGCCCATCCCACAAGGCGGCGCGCAAGAAAAACCACGCTGCCGGGCCGCCGGAAAAAAGACCCACAAAAATTTAAAAAAACAGGTGCAAAACACGTTGGGATATGCTAAAATGTACGTACCAATGAAAGCGCACAGGAGGTCATCCCTTATGATGAAACTGGAACAGATTCAAGAGGCCATCCGGCAAGGCGAGGCCGTTTGCGGCATTGAGCTGGGCTCTACCCGCATTAAGGCGGTGCTCATCGGGCCGGACCACACCCCCATCGCCACCGGCGCCTTTGACTGGGAAAACCAGCGGGCCGGCGGTGTGTGGACCTATCCCCTGGAGCTGGCCTGGCAGGGCATCCAGGCGGCCTACGCCCAAATGGCCCAAGAGGTGGAGCGCGCCTATGGCGAGCCCCTGCGGAAGCTGGGCGCCCTGGGCTTCTCCGCCATGATGCACGGCTACCTGCCCCTGGACAAGGAGGGCAACCAGCTCTGCGAGTTCCGCACCTGGCGCAACACCATCACCGAGGAGGAAGCGGCCCAGCTGACAGAGCTGTTTGGCTTTAACATCCCCCAGCGGTGGAGCATTGCCCACCTGTACCGGGCCATCCGCCGCAAAGAGGCCCATGTGCCCTCCATCGCCTGCCTGACCACCTTGGCCGGGTACGTCCACCAGAAGCTCACCGGCCGCAGCGTGCTGGGCGTGGGCGAGGCTTCCGGCGTGTTCCCCATCGACAGTGCCACCGGCACCTACGACGCGGCCATGGCGGAGAAGTTCGACCAGCTGGTGGCGGGCGAGGGCCTGCCCTGGAAGCTGCTGGACATTTTGCCCCAGGTGCAGCCCGCCGGGGGCGACGCCGGTTTCCTGACGGAGGAGGGCGCCAAGCTCCTGGACCCCACCGGCACTTTGGAGCCCGGCGCGCCGCTGGCTCCCCCCGAAGGGGACGCCGGCACTGGCATGGCGGCCACCAACTCCGTGCGGGCCCGCACCGGCAACGTCTCCGCCGGCACCTCCATGTTCGCCATGGTGGTGCTGGAGAAGCCCCTGTCCAAGGTCTACCCGGAGATTGACATGGTGGCCACGCCCGACGGGAAGCCGGTGGCCATGGTCCACGTGAACACCTGCACCTCGGACTTGGACGCCTGGGTGAAGCTCTTTGCCCAGCTGCTGGAGGCCGCCGGGGCCAACCTGACCAAGGCCCAGCTGTACGACATGCTGTACTTCCAGGCCCTGGAAGGCGACGCCGACTGCGGCGGCCTGGTGAGCTACAACTGCTACTCCGGCGAGCCTGTCACCGGCCTGGAGGAGGGCCGTCCCCTGCTGGTGCGCCAGCCGGAGAACAAGCTGACTTTGCCCAACTTCATGCGGGCCCAGCTGTACGCAGCCATGGCCACGCTGCAAATCGGCATGGAGCTGCTGTGGGCAGAGGACGTCCAGGTGGAGAAGCTTTACGGCCACGGCGGCCTGTTCAAGACCAAGGGCGTGGGCCAGCGGCTGCTGGCGGGCGCTTTGGGCGTGCCGGTGGCTGTGATGGAGACCGCCGGCGAGGGCGGCCCCTGGGGCATGGCTCTGCTGGCTGCCTACCGGAAGAACCGCGCCCAGGGGGAGACCTTGCCCCAGTACCTGGAGCAGAGGGTCTTTGCCGGCGCCGCCGGGGACTGCGTAGAGCCCAACCCCGCCGACCGCGAGGGCTTCCAGCGGTACATCGCCCGGTATCGGGCAGGCCTGGCCGTGGAAAAGGAAGCCGGGAAAGCGCTGCAATAAACTCCATAAGCAAGACGAAAAGCCCTTCCGGCCTGGGAGGGCTTTTTCTCATGCCGCCGCCGGGGGATTTTTCCTTGCGCCCGGGGCTTGTTCTGCGCTATAATGGGGACTATCGTGTACAAAGGAGGCGTTTCCATGAACGAGAAAGAAGTGGCGGAGATTCGCCGGCGCTTTAAGCCGGAGAAAAGCGCTGTCACCCATGTGCGGGGGTGCTACGTCAGCGCCCAGGGGGAGGTGGTCTCCCACTTTGACCAGTCCTTGGCCCTGATGCCCCAGGAGGAAGGGGAAAACCTGATGAACCTGCTGCGCAAGACGCTGTCCGGGGGTCTGGGCCGCAACCTGCTGAACCTGTCCTTCTCCACCGCCCAGGTGGTGGACAGCCCCGAGCACAAGCTGCTGATGGCGCTGCGGGACTCCCAGCTGCAGGACCAGGGCGCGGTGGAAGCCTTTTTCCAGCAGGTGGCGGCCAGCTTCCGCCTGGAGGACATAGGCTATTTGATTCTGCTGGCCTACGACTCCTACGACGTGCCCTACCGGGGAAAGGACGGCGGCTCTTTGGAGGACGCCTCCGAGACGGTGTACTCCTATATTTTGTGCAGCCTGTGCCCGGTGAAGGAGACAAAGCCGGTGCTCAGCTACCGGGTGCCGGAGAACCTTTTCCGCAACCGGGAGGTGGACTGGGTCATCGCCCCGCCGGAGGCCGGGTTCCTGTTCCCCGCCTTTGACGACCGGTGCGCCAACCTGTACGAGGCCCTCTACTACACCAAGAACACAGGGGAGAGCCACCAAGAGCTGGTGGACACGCTGTTCCGCCAGGAGCTGCCCCCGCCTGCCGACGTGCAGAAGGAGACCTTCCAGTCCTTGCTGACGGAGACTTTGGGGGAGGATTGCAGCCTGGACGTGGTGCAGTCTGTCCAAAGCCGCCTGGTGGGCATGATGGCCCAGCACAAGGAGGACAAGGACCCCGAGCCCCTGGTGCTCTCCAAAGGCGCCCTGGACATGGTGCTCTCCACCAGCGGCGTGGAGGAGGAGCACCGGGAGGCCTTTTCCCAGCGCTTTGAGGAAGCCTTTGGCCCAGACGCTCGGCTCGCCCCCCAGAACCTGGTGGACAAGCGCAAGCTGGAGGTGCGCACCCCAGACGTGAAAATCCAGGTGGACCCCCAGCGCGGCGACTTGGTGGAGACCCGCATCATCGACGGGGTGGGGTATGTGCTCATCCGGGCCGAGGGCGGCGTGGAGGTCAACGGCGTGCCCGTGCGCTTCTCCCAGGAGGATTAAAGCTTCTTCCCCAGCAGCAGCCGGGCGCCCTGCTCCGCCAGCACGCCAAAGCCCCGGCGCTGGTACAGGCGGCGGGCGCCGAGGTTGTCCCGCTCCACGTGGAGGTGGATTTCCCCCAGCCCCAACGCGGCGGCATACTCCTCCGCCATGTCCAGCAGGCGGAAGCCTATGCCCTGGCCCCGGCAGGCCGCCGTGACGGAAAAGTCATCCAGGTATAGAAAGGGAGGCTCCCCCTCCCGGTGGCTCTCCAAGGAGAGAAAGCCCACCACCGCCCCGGCCTGCTCCGCCACCAAAATCTCGTCCTCCCCGCCGGTGAAAAAGCGGCCCACATACCCGGCGGGATAGCCCTCTACCTCCTGGGTGTGGAAAATGGTCCGCAGCATCTCCACAAACAGCCGGCGGATGGCGGCCTCGTCCCCGGCGGTGGCCACGCGAAATACAGTGTCCATGACAGTCGCTCCTTTTGGATGTTTCCCCCAGTATACCGGGAAACATATCCCCTGGCAAGAGGCAGCTTCCCCGTGAGGCCAAGCCGTGTGAGAAGGAAAGCAAATGGCCCGCCGCGCTTTTTTCGTTTTTCCGGCAAGAGCAGACCAACGGTAGGAGAGCCCGAGCCAAAAGCCCCGG
>FR893617.1 GCA_000435395.1 Firmicutes bacterium CAG:94 | reverse complement strand
GTTAGCAGAAATTGCATTACAGGAAACAGGAATATCCAATCTCAAAAACAAGAAAGTTAACCAGCTGTCAGGGGGACAGAAACAGCGGGTATCAATTGCTAGAGCAATCGTAAAACGTCCCATGTTAATCTTGGCCGACGAACCGACAGGTGCGCTAGACAGTAAAACGGGGATTGAAATTATGGATATGTTGTCCAACCTAAATAAAGAGGGTATTACAATTATCGTCGTAACCCACGATAGAGATATTGCCTCATTTTGCCATAGACAAATTACTCTTGCCGATGGAAAAGTAATTAGCGATATTACAGATGATGAATAGAGCTTTCCAATGCAACTATGGTATTTCTGCAATTATCCCTCCTGCCATATATACCGCATATATTTTTCTTGAATCACAACGATCTATATAGGCCTATATTATCTGAATTCGTTGAGGTGATTAAAGCGACAGATTTGCGATTATTGAAACAATCTGAAGCTTGTTCTTTCTGCTATCGTAGGTTTCTTGTCAGTTTTTTTATACACATGACTCTAGTTATCCGTGACTGCTGATAGTAATAGCAGATACCACTGTTTGTTATGAAGAGGGTTGGCCGCCATGGTGATTCGCTGCCGTTCCTCGTTTTGGTCTTTACTGGATACCCGGATGTACCCGTATTTTGCGCTTTCGATAGTCTCGACCCCTTTTGAAATGTGAAGCTATCCTACCACACTCCCAATGGAAAGGCCCTCCCGGTTCGTTCCGGGAGGGCTTAGATTTTACTTGCTGAGAAGCTGTTTTTCGGATGATTGCCCCACGAGCACATACAAGTTTGACGAATCCGCCTTATTCCACCGAAACCTTTCCTCCACAGAGAGGAATCCAGCCTTTTCCAAATCCCGCACACCCCGGCGTACGGTACTCTCCGACATCTTCAGTTCCCTGGCCATGGTGGGGATGGCTGGCCAGCAGATCCCCTCTTTGTTAGCCCGGCCCCGCAGGTAGAGATACACAGCGATAGCCCGGTTGGGAAGGTCGCTTTGATAAATCCGCTTAAGGTCTGTCATCTTCTCTTTCCTTTCCCGGTTTTCTCTGTCTTCTGCCAGGTGAGCTGGCGTGGAGTTTCTTGTCCTCCGGCCCCGGCTGGGGTGGCTGCTCCTTCGCCTTTGGCTGCTGGGGTTCTTCCTGGGGCGGGTACTTTTCCTGGATGGCCTGCACCAGGGCTTCCTTTCCGGCATAGGCCACAGGGCGGTTGCCCTTATCCGGAACCGTGTACGGCTCCCCAAAGGAGATGCCCCACTGGAAAAAGAGCTTCAGCTTCACCTTCATGGGGTGCGCCCCGGTTTTCATCACGATAAACTGGCCCTTGGGCATGGACTTCAGCTCATCCGGGGTCATAAGGGGCCGCTCCATCATCTGCAGGGACTGGCTGGTGTTGTCCTTCCCCTTGCTGATGGACCCGCTCTGCACCGTCCGGCTGCCTAGGGACTTGCTCATCACCTGAGCGGTCTCGCTGTTGGGGGCGAAGCCGCCAAAGATG
>FR893616.1 GCA_000435395.1 Firmicutes bacterium CAG:94 | reverse complement strand
GTTTTGAAAAGTGTTCGTTTCGGCGGGTTTGCGCCCCTGTATCGCCGCCCGGCCTCCCATGAGGGAAAGAATATGGGCGGCTTCATTTGCGCCGCCCACAGGCGAAAAAACAGGGGATTTCCCACCCGTTTTTATACAGTTTTGCGTGCCCCCGGCAGGGCATAAAAAAACGCCACAGGTTTGTGTTACCCATGGCGTTGCCCCGGCAGATGGCCGGTCTGTATTCAGTTATATGGTCACGGGGCGGAGGCCCCGATTGACGGGTACTGTACCCGTATCTTGGCATTTCGTGGTCTTTCAGCGTGTCAAGGCTCACTCAACAGTAGTAAAATCGTAGTAAATGAGATGGTTTTGACCTGTCTGAAATGCCCGTGGATACAGTGTTTTCAAGGGATAATCAGGTTTCGGCTTGATTTTTCATAAACAAACGGTCATGCTGGACGATAGTTTCTCCCGTTATCAGATTGCACTTTTCCTTTTGAAGCAACGTGTACTTTGGCTGGCCCACGGTATAGTCTTTACCGGTTTTGGGAAAGAGAGTCCGACAGACATACGTCTCCTGCCCCGTGCGTTGCGCCAGAAAAACATATACAGGTATCTCTTTCACATCATTCAAAAGAAGATAATCCGCTTGAATGGCGGAGAATCTATTTGCTTTTTCATTATAGCGAAAAATGATCTCGTTGCTGTCCAAAAACTCCTCCAAATGGGCAAGGGGAGTCAGCCGCTGCTCCATCTCCCTGAAGTAAGCACTGTGCTTTATTTGTTCGAAAGGATACTTGCCATCGAGAACATCTCGAAAAATAGTGGATCGCTGTCCAGTTTGCAAGCGGACATTGTCTTTTAGCTTATGAAGGCCAGCCAGATGGTGAAAGTCCGAGGGGTCAAAGATACTGTGAATTTCAAAGTCTGTCCCTTACGGCCAATCACAAAGTGATATTGATACCGGGTCAACTGGTCAAATGCTTTCGCACACTTTTGCAAAGAGTCCACCGCAGCTTATCCTCCCCCTACAAACGAAAGACCCCGCACAAGCGGGGTCTTTCGGAGCATTTTCTTTCGGCTTTGCGCCTACGCCGGCTTGAGGTTTCGCTGCACAACCCCTCCCGAAAGCTCCATAAGGCAATGCCACCGGCACACTCCCTTACTTCAGCGCTTCGGGTGAACACACGCCGTTGCTCACCTTACATTATTATTATACGCAACCTAAAGGGATATGTCAACTGGGAAGTTTTTTCTTTGAGACAGAGGTGGTTGCGCGGTACTCTTCCCTCCGGCCCGAATTCACCGCTAAAATGAAATGACCCGATGTGGTGCGCGTCACAGAGAGGCGTATTTGGTTCTGTTCCTTCTACTACGATGTAACTTGCAGATAAACACAACAGAATCTTTGCAAAAGTGACTTTTTCTAATCATCGGTTGATAGCAAAGTACCGCAACCCTTGACGGATATACAGGATAGCCAGAAACAAAATCTGATCGGTCAGTTTGACTATGGATAACTTGTGTCAAGGGTCACAATTTCGGTAGGATCCTGCGCAAAAAGTCCACTAGCTCCGCCGAGATCTCGGGTGAAACTATGCGCAGGTTGCTCTCCTCTGCGGGCATCCACCCCAAGGGGTTTAGTCCACCATACCAGACCAGATGTTGGTCGAGCACACAAAAATTGGAGAGATGGTTTTGAGAAAATACTACCGAGATGCCCGCTTGCTGCAGTATGGTGACGTTGGCGGTAATTTTAGGCTGAATTTTCGACCGAAACAGAGCAGGCTGCGGCAGATATACCTGTACGTTCACGCCTCGATGCTGTAAACGTTGCAAGATTGGGGTCATCCGATGCACAGATTGAGCCGAAAGCGAAGGCACACAAAACAGTGCCTCTTTAGAAGTTGCGTCCAGATCTTGTGCAAGAAGATGTGAGAAATCGGATAATTCAATAAAAGCTGATGATTCAGTTTGCGAGGGTTGAAGAGTGTTTGGATTGCTGTCGCCTATCGTTCCACGTACTGTATACGCCAATGCAGCGTAGCTGCGCAGCCGTTTACGGTACTGCTGTTCCAGCATTGGGACGCGGAAGTCTACATAATCATACAGCAAAACCTCTCGCTTTCCAGGTGTGGCACGGTGTAGGCGGCCGGTGTACTGGGTCAGAGTACCCTTCCAAACAACCGGCATTGTTAAGAGTAGCACATCCAGCCGCGGCAGGTCGAACCCCTCACCGGCGTATTTGCCAATCGCAACCACGGCAAGCGGCTCGTCATTGGGTATGGCTGCTAGTTCAGTTAGTAACGCACGCTTTTCTTTGGCAGTTCCCTGACCGGAGAGTAGAAACACGTGCGAACTGTCCCCTTCCCGCCAAAATAGACAGGA
>FR893615.1 GCA_000435395.1 Firmicutes bacterium CAG:94 | reverse complement strand
GGAGTTGAAATACTCCTGCCGCTGTTCCGGGTCCGCCCGCAGCGCGTCGGGCATCCCACCCCGCCAGATGTGCTCGAACACATCCACGATGTCGTTCTTTTTGGCGGTTTTCTGCCGTTCCAGCAGACAGGGCAGGGAGAAGTCCATCTTGTTGGAAAACACCGTGCCGTCCACTTCCTCCTTGGACAGGCTGTAGAGCTCCAGAATCCCGATGCGGCCTGCCAGGGTCTCCCGAATGTTCTTCATCATCCGGTATTGCTGGGAGCCGGTGAGCCAGAACAGCCCCCGCTCCTCGCTTTCATCGCACATGATTTTGATTTGCTCAAACAGCTCCGGGGCCTTCTGAATCTCGTCGATGATGATGGGCGGCTTGTAGGTCTGGAAGAACAGCACCGGGTCCGACTGGGCCAGGGTCCTGGCCATGGTGTTGTCCATGGTCACATAGGTGCGGTTCTGCCCCTCCGCTAGGTGTTTCAGCATGGTGGTCTTGCCCACCTGACGGGCGCCCGTCACCAACACCGCCTTGAAAAAGGAACTCATGTGCAGAAACTTTCGCTCCAATGCCCGTTCCATGTATGCCATACCAGAACCTCCTTGTTTTAGGGAAATGTAAGATATACTTTATTTTATCCTAAAATATAGGGTGTGTCAACTGGGAAAAAGAGGCTGCCTCTGGCCTATCTGATTAGGGGTCTGCGTCTGTCATGGCGTACCAACTCCTATGTATTCCAGGTTTCTATCTGGCGAAAATCTTCCCGAACCTTGACTGTCTCCTTGCTTCATGGTAAAGTGAATCTCAAAGTATTTGTTACATGTGCTCCGTATAAGAACACGTTGGAGCGAGGTGTAGGAACGTGAGAATGAAACTCCCCATTGGTTTGGATAGTTTTGAGAAAATCCGGACAAATGATTTCTACTATGTAGATAAGACCCTGTTTATCAAGGAACTTTTGGAGAATTGGGGCGAAGTGAACCAGTTTACCCGTCCCCGGCGTTTTGGCAAGTCTTTGAACATGAGTATGCTGAAAAGCTTTTTCGAGGTGGGGGGCGATCCGGCGCTGTTCGATGGCCTCAAGATTTCCCGGGAGAAGGAGCTATGCGGCAAGTACCAGGGGAAGTTCCCCGTGATTTCCATTAGCTTGAAAGGTGTGGATGGCCGCAGCTTTTTCTCTGCCTCCGCTGCGCTGCGAACCATTATCGGAAACGAGGCCATGCGATTTCAATTCTTAAAGGAAAGCGAGAAGCTCTCCAACGAGGAAAAAGAGGCTTACCGGCGCCTGATTCAAATTGGCTCCGGGGAGGGAGGCCTCTATGCTATGACCGAGGAGGTTGCGGCGGCGAGCTTGAAAGTCCTCTCGCAGCTCCTTGCTAAGCATTGCGGTCAAAAGGCAATCTTGCTGGTTGATGAATACGATGTTCCCCTAGATAAGGCGTTCCAGGCCGGCTACTACGAGGAAATGGTGGACCTCATCCGAAACTTACTGGGAAATGTGCTGAAAACCAACGATAGCCTTTTCTTCGCCGTTCTGACAGGATGCCTGCGTATCTCCAAGGAGAGCATCTTTACAGGGCTGAACAATTTGAAAATTCACACGATTTCCGATGTCCGGTACGACGAGTTCTTCGGCTTCACGGACGGGGATGTGGAGGAACTTCTGGAATATTACGGCTTGCCCGCCTACAAAGAGGCAGTCCGGGCATGGTATGACGGCTACCGGTTTGGGAATACCGACGTGTACTGCCCCTGGGATGATCAATTACTGCGACGAGCTGCTGGTGGACCCGTCTGCTCTGCCCAAAAATTACTGGGCCAATACCAGCGGCAACGACTTGATCCGGCGGCTGCTGCGGCAGGCAAATCTAAGCGTCAAGGACGAGGTGGAGGAACTGCTTGGCGGGGGACAGGTCACCAAACGGGTGAAGCAGGAGCTGACGTACCGCGATATTGACGAAAGCGATGAAAACCTGTGGAGCGTCCTATACGCTACGGGCTATCTGACAGGAAGACAGGTGGGGCAGGCGAATGCCGACCTGTTCCAGCTGTGGATTCCCAACGGGGAAATCCGCAAGCTGTTTGCCGATCTGGTGGAAGAGTGGTTTCAAGAGACAGCGCGGGCGGATTCCGCACGGATCAACCGGTTCTGTGCTGCGTTCCCTGCGGGGGATGTGACGGCCATCCAGGAGATGCTTCACGATTACCTGTGGGATTCCATCAGTGTGCGGGACACGGCGGTACGGAAGAACCAGAAGGAAAACTTCTACCATGGAATGCTGCTGGGCCTGCTCAGAAGCCAGGGAAATTGGCTGGTGAAGTCCAACGCCGAGATGGGGGAGGGGTACAGCGATATCACTGTGCAGACCCCAGACCGCA
>FR893614.1 GCA_000435395.1 Firmicutes bacterium CAG:94 | reverse complement strand
CCTCTGCCGGGGCAACCCCTATTTTCTGCCGGTGGTGGAGGCCTTGCGCCAGCTGGGCAAGCCCCTGGGGCTGCTTTCGGATATGTACCTGCCGGGGGCGTTTGTCCAGCAGCTGGTGGAGGAGGCGGGCTTTGGCCCATTTGCCTGCTGCCTGGTGTCCGGGGAGGAGGGCGTCTCCAAAGGGGAGGGCGGTCTCTACCAGCGCTGGAAGGGACGCTTCCCGCCGGATGCGCCTTTGGCCCACGTGGGGGACAACCCCCATGCCGACGGGGAGATGGCCCGCGCCCAGGGGATTGTCCCCGTGCTTTACCCCGGCGTCCGCCAGGCGGGGGGACCGTACCGCGCCCGGGACATGAGCGCCGTGGTGGGCAGCCTCTACCGGGGCGTGGTCAACGGGAAGCTTCACAACGGCAGCCAGGCCTACTCCCCGCTGTACGAGTACGGCTATGTGTACGGCGGGCTGTTCGCCTTGGGCTACTGCCGGTTTATCCGGGCCTGGGCGGAGCACAGCGGCGCGGACAGGCTGCTGTTCCTCTCCCGGGATGGGGAGGCCCTGCTGGCTTTGTACCGGCGGCTCTACCCCCAGGACGGCCGCCCGGTGTACGCCTACTGGTCCCGGCTGGCGGCGGCCAAAGTCTGCGCGGGGCTGTTCCCGGCGGACTACTTCCGGCGGTTTTTGTGGCACCGGGCAGGGGAGGGCGTTCCCCTGGGCAAGCTGCTGCGGGGGATGGAGCTCACGCCTTTGCTGCCGGGGCTGTGCGGCGCCTTGGGCGTCTTCCCCCAAACGCCCCTGACGCATAAAAACGCCGGGGCGGTACAAGACTATCTCCAGCGGGCCTGGGGCCAGGTGCTGAAGAATTACCAGCCCCAGGTCCGGGCCGCCGGGGCCTATTACCGGCAGCT
>FR893613.1:5775-8662 GCA_000435395.1 Firmicutes bacterium CAG:94 | reverse complement strand
AACCGCCAGCAGCCCCCCGCCCCTCCGGCGGAAGCGCTGCCGCCTGCCCCCGCGCCGCCGCCCCAGCCGGCCCCTGGGGCCCTGGTGCCCGAGGAGGCCTCCCTGTACACCGAGGAGTTCTCCCTGCCGCCCCAGCAGCCGGAGGCCTACGAGGACAGCTACCAGGCGTACCCCGAGGAGGGCTACGTCTACGAGGACCAGGCCTACCAGGAGGAGGACTACGGCGAGTCCTACGGCCAGTACCGGGAGGACTACCCCCAGGATGTCTACTACGAGGACGACGGCGACGCCTATTACGGCACCGGCGAGTTCGAGTATCCCCCCCAGCAGGCTCAGGAGCCCACCCAGGCGCCCCCGGCCCAGGACCAGGCCACCCGCCAGTTCGACACCGAGGAAATCCTGCGGGAGGCCCTGCGCTACACCGGCGAGGAGTACCAGGACCTGGACGACTAAAGGCAAGCAGACAAAAAACCCCTGCCAAGCGGCAGGGGTTTTTCGCGTCTTTACTCCACTTCTTCCCGCAAGGTGAACTGGTCGGGCAGGTGGGAAAGGCCCTCCTTTAAGAAGAGGGGATAGAAGTATTTATCTTGCAGCTCTTCCAAGGGCAGCCAGATAAATTCGTGACGGCGCTGCCCTTCATAGCGGGTGAAGGATTCGCCGCGCTCCAGCAGGCCGGTTCCGGCTGCGTCCATCAGGAAGTACAGACACAGCTCATGGGTGAACTCACCGTCTACATCTTCGGTGAAAAAGGCCTGGTTCAGCCACAGGGGGCGTTGAATGCGGGCGGAGATATCCAGCTCCTCCTGAAGCTCCCGCTGGAGGGCGTCTTGGGCTGTCTCGCCCAGGGCTACCCGGCCGCCGGGCAGGTAGTAGTAGGGGGAGCGTTCATCTCGCATAGCGAGCACTTTGTTTTGGTGTAGGAAGATGGCGCAGACCCGGTAGTTAAACCGCCCCTCGCCTGTGTGGAAGGTGATGTCCATAGCAGCCTCCTTTCATTGGCTGAACACGCTTTCGGCGCTTTCGGTTTCAAACTGCTTGTTGTACAAATCGGCGTAGTAGCCGCCCAGGGCCATCAGCTCCCGGTGGGTGCCGCGCTCGATGATTTTCCCGGCGCGCACCACCAGAATCATGTCCGCCTTGCGGATGGTGGAGAGCCGGTGGGCGATGAGGAAGCTGGTGCGGCCTGTCAGCAGGGTGGAGATGGCCTCTTGGATGAGGGCCTCTGTCTTGGTGTCGATGGAGGCGGTGGCCTCGTCCAGCACGAAGATGCGGGGGTTGGCCAGCACCGCCCGGGCAAAGGAAATCAGCTGCTTCTCCCCGGTGGAGAGCTGGCCGCCGCCCTCGCCCACGTCGCTGTCGTAGCCGTGCTCCATGTGGGTGATGAAGTCGTGGGCGTTTACCAGCTTGGCCGCCGCCACGATCTCCTCGTCGGTGGCGTCCAGGCGGCCGTAGCGGATGTTCTCCTTCACCGTGCCGGAGAACAGGTGGGGCGTTTGCAGCACATAGCCGATGTTGGAGTGAAGCCACAGCTGGCTGCGCTCCCGGTAGTCCTTGCCGTCGATGAGCACCCGGCCGCTGGTGGGCTCAAAGAACCGGCAGCAGAGGTTCACCAAGGTGGATTTGCCCGCGCCGGTCTCCCCCACAATGGCCACGGTGGTGCCCGCGGGCACGTCCAGGTTGAAGTGCTCCAGCACGTTTTCCGTGCCGTCGGGGTAGTGGAAGGTCACGTCCTCAAAGGTGATGTGGCCCAGCAGGGGCTCCCAGTTTTCCCGCTTGGGCGCGAAGGAGGTGCCGTACTTCTCCACCACTTCGGGGCTGTCGGTGATTTCGGGCTGCAGCTCCAGCAGGGCGGAGACCCGCTCGATGTTGGCCTGGGTGGCGATGAAGTTGGAGATGGTGCGGGCCAAGGTCTGCACCGGGTCGGCGATGCCCAGGGCGAAGTTCACAAAGATGGTCAGCTGGCCAATGCCAATAGAGCCCCACAGCACCATGTTGCCGCCGCCGGTGAGGACAAAGGCCACGGCCAGGGCGGTGAGGAAGCCGATGATGGGCACGTACACGGCGTTGAGCAGCACCGCCCGCACGGTGGTCTCCCGCATGCGGGAGGTGACCTCCCGGAAGGCGGCGGTGTTTTTGTCCTCGATGACCAAGGTCTTGGAGGTCTTGGCGCCGGAGATGCCCTCGTTGTAGTGGCGGGTGATGTCCGCGTTGATGCGCCGCACCTGCCGGTTGATTTTCAAAATCTTTTTCTGGAAGTACAGCGTGAGCAGGGCGATGATGGGCACCACCACAATCACCAGCAGGGCCAGCTGCCAGTTGATGGCCAGCATCACCGCCATAGAGCCGATGACGTAGGCGGCGCTCCAGAAGATGTCCACCAGGCTCCAGGCGAACACCGAGCCAATCTTGTTGGTGTCGCTCATCACCCGGGCCATAATGGTGCCCACCGGCGTGGTGTTGTAGTAGGAGAAGGAGAGGCTTTGCAGGTGGACAAAGAGCTTCTTCTTCAAATCCCGGCCCAGGTACATCTCCACCTTCAGGCCCAGGCGGGCCAGGAAGATGGTGCCAACCATCTGGATGAGCACCACGGAGAGGTAGAGCACGGCAAAGCCAAACACGCCCTGGCTGGTGTGGGGGGTGACGAAGGTGTCCACCGCGTAGCCGGAGAGCAGGGGGTAGGCGATGTCGCAGGCGGCGCCGGCCAGCATCATCACCACCAGCGCCAGCATTTTGCCCCGGTAGGGCCTGAGGAAGGGGATGAGCTTTGCCCAGGTTTTTAAAGAGGCAAAGCGGCCCCGTTGGTTTTGTTGTTCAATGTGGTCTGTATTCATAAACGATACCTCAAATGTGTTGCGCCCCTGGCTGCCCCGGCAGCCGGGACTGGCGG
>FR893613.1:0-5760 GCA_000435395.1 Firmicutes bacterium CAG:94 | reverse complement strand
CCGGGACTGGCGGCGAAACGCCGCGCCTGTGCGAAAAACCAGCGCACGGGCGCGCCGTAGGCGGATACAGTTTTCACGGTGCGTCCCCGGGACGCACCTGTTTTTTCGCAAAAGGCTTGGGCGGGGCCTTAGGCCTCATCCCCGCTGCCCGAGGCGCCCTGCATCTCGTAGATGCGCTTGTAGATGCCCTCTTGGGCGATGAGCTGCTGGTGGGTGCCCAGCTGGCTCACCCGGCCGTGGTCCAGCACCAGAATCTGGTCGGCGTTCATCAGGGTGGTGATGCGGTGGGCGATGAGGATGGTGGTGCCGTGGACGTTTTTCCGGATGGACTGGCGGATTTTCTGGTCTGTCTCCATGTCCACGGCGGAGAGGGAGTCGTCAAACACCTTGATGGGCGTGTCCTGCATGAGCATGCGGGCAATGGCCACCCGCTGCTTCTGGCCGCCGGAGATGGTCACGCCCCGCTCGCCGATGGGTGTCTCGTACCCCTGGGCAAAGCCGGTGATGGCGTCGTCAATCACCGCCATGCGGGCGTAGTGGCGCACCGTCTCCAAATCCGCCCGGGGGGCGCCGTCGGCAATGCTCTCCCGGAAGCTCTTGGAAAAGAGGAAGGGCTCCTGCAGCACAATGCCGATGTTTTTCCGCAGGTAGGAGAGGTCGATGTCCTGGATGTCCACCCCGCCAATGGTGATTTTGCCGTTTTCCTTGGGCAGCTGGTAGAGCCTGTCCAGCAGGTACATCAAGGTGGATTTTCCCGAGCCTGTGGCCCCCAGAATGCCAAAGGTGCTTCCGGCCCGGATGGTAAAGCTCACGTCGTGGAGCACGCCGCCCTCACTTTGGTTGTAGCCAAAGTTCACCTGGTCAAAGACGATGTCCCCGTCCATGGGGGGCCGCAGGGCGTTGGGCTTGCTGCGCTCCTCGGGGGCGTCTAAAATCTCGAACAGCCGGGTGGCGGAGATGGAGGTCTTGCTCAGCTCCGCCAGCAGCCGCCCCAGGTTCCGGGAGGGCCACACCAGCATGGAGTTGTAGGCGGTAAAGGCCAGGAACTCCCCTTCGGTCAGGGCGCCGCGCTCCACAAAGAACACCCCGGCCACCAAGATGACCAGCACCTGGAAGCCCGCCAGGAAATCCCCCAGGCCCCAGTTAAAGCCCATCACGGTGCTCAGGCGCACCCAGTAGTTGGTGAACTCCTCGTTCTTCTCGTTAAAGCGGTCGATTTCATAGCGCTCCCGGCCAAAGGCCCGCACCACCCGCACGCCGGTGAGGTTCTCCTGGACAAAGGCGGTCAGGCGGCCCTCGCTTTCGTCGGCGGCCTGGAACTTCTTCCCGGTGATGACGAAGAACACCAGGTTGGAGACCATCAGCACCGGCACAAAGCAGCACACCAGCAGGGAGAGCTCCCCGTTTAAGGAGAACATCATGGCCAGGGACACCACAATGAGCAGCACGGTGCGCACCACCTCCATCAGCTGGTCGCTGACAAAGTTGCGGATGAGCTCCACGTCCTGGGTGCAGCGCTGGATGATGTCCCCGGTCTGGTGGGAATTGTGCCAGGCGTAGGGCAGCCGCTGGATGTGGGCGAAAAGGGTGTCCCGCACACGGGCCACGGTGCCCTCGCAGGCCCGGGCCAAGCTCATGCGGGAGGAGTAGTTGGAAAGCCCGGCAATCACGGCGAACACCAAGGAAACCGCCGCGCAGATGACAATGTGCTGGCGCAGCATCTCCCGGCCGCCGATGGATTCTATCCACTCCACCAAAAAGGCGGGCAGGTTAAAGGGCGTGTCGTTGATGACGGAGTCCACCGTCACCCGGATGACCTGGGGGGTCATGTAGTTGGCCACCACGGCGACTATCACCATGAGGAAGGCCAGAAGGAATTTCCCGCGGAAACCCTTGGTAAAGGGGAAAAACCGCAGGATGCTGGATTTTTTCTGTGTGTGTTGGTCCATAATACACCTCAGGTGGGAAAAAAGGACGGCGGGCCTTGCCAAGAAGCCTGGCATCTCCCGGGCCAGGCTGGGCCCTGTGGTGGGGCAGGGGCCGCAAAAAAGGGACGGCAAGCCCTCGGAAAAGCTTGCCGTCCCTTCCACGGCAGCAAAACCCTGCTGGAAAAGCCCAGCAAGGCAAGCCGGAGAGGGCCCCGGCGCTGTGCCTGTTTGGCCGGGCGGCTTTGGGGGGCAGCCCGGCGGTGGGCAGGCTTTCACGGCGGCCTGCCCGAAAGTATGACGGTTACTCACACTCTACCATGAGTCATGGGAAAAGTCAACAGCATTCTTCCCCTAGGGAAGAAAATGTTGTGAGAAAGTTTTCCCGGCGGCGGGGGATACCCCCTTGCATTTCACGAGAGATAGGCTTATAATATAGTTACACCTAGTTTTTGAAACTAAGTAAAACAAAAATCGATTCCAAAACAGATAGAAAGGGTGACAAGTATGAACTACACAACCGCTCAGCTTCCCCGCCGGGAGAAAAACGCCCTGCGCCTGGAGCTGCGCCGCAGCCTGGGGCTGCCCCGCTACACCTTGGGGGAGGAGATTTTCTCCGCGGTGAGCCACGGCGTTTCGGCGCTGTACGCTGTGGGGGCCCTGGTGTGGCTGCTTCTCACCTGCCGGCCCACGGCGCTGCGGCTGGTGTCGGCGGCGGTGTTCGGGGGCACCATGGTGCTGCTGTACACCGTGTCCACCTTGTACCACGGCCTGGGGCTGAACCGGGCCAAGGTGGTGTTCCGCTCGTTGGACCACTGCACCATCTTCCTTTTAATCGCCGGGACCTACACCCCCATCACCTTGGTGTGCCTGGGCGGCTGGAAGGGCTGGGCCATGTTCGGCACGGTGTGGGCCGCGGCGGTGCTGGGGGTGGTTCTCAACGCCGTCAGCGTGGAGCGGTTTAAAAAGGTCTCCATGGCCTGCTACCTGGCCATGGGCTGGGTGGTGGTGCTGGCCATGGGGGACTTCTACCGGTCGGCCAGCCCGCTATCCTTCTGGTGCCTGCTGGCCGGGGGCATCCTCTACACGGTGGGGGCGGCCCTGTACGGCGTGGGGAAGAAAATCCCCTACATCCATCCGGTGTTCCACCTGTTTGTGCTGGCGGGCAGCGTGCTCCACACCGTCAGCGTGTGGGGCATCCTGCGGTGAGAAGGCTTGGTTTTGAAAAAGGGGCTGCCTGCTGGGGCGGCCTCTTTTTTTGCAGGAATGATTCCGCCCCCGGCTGCTTATACTGTAGCAGTGTACATTCCCTTGAAAGGAGCGCGGGACCATGCTACCCATTCACCTAATCCTCTCCGGCCCCCAGGAAGCCCCCTATCCCAACGGCGGCGACGAGGCCTACTGGATGGGCCAGGTGGCCGGGGCCTTGGCGGCCCATCTCCATGCCGGGGGGCTTTCCCTGGCGTGGGGGCTGCCCCAGGGGGCGGATGGCTTCACTTTGGCTCTTTCCTCCCAGGCGTCGCCCCCGCAGCGGGAGGGCCGGCAGAAGGGCCCTGCTCTGCTGTGGCGCCCCGGGGACGCCCTGGGCCGGCGGGCGGCGGAGGCCATAGCCTTCCAGCTGGCGCAGGTGTACCCCCAGCCGGAGCTCATCACCCTGGAGGAGGCACCGCTGGAAAGCCTGCCCGGGCCGGGGGTGGCGGTGTACCTGCTGTACCGGGACAATCCCCAGGACGAGGCCTGGCTGGCCCGCAGCGCCGGCGCCGCCGGGAAGGCTTTGGCCCAGGGCCTGGGCTCCTTGGATGGCTGAGGCCCTCTCCAGCCTGCTGTGGGGCTGGCACGTCCTAGGGGGGATTCTGGCGGCGGGGGCTTTTTTCACCGTGGCCACGGGCTTTTACCAGCTGCGCTGCCTGGGCCGGTGGATGAAAGCCGCCCTGCGCCCGCCGCCCCGGCAGGGAGGGAAGCTCTCCTCCTTTCAGGCGCTGAGCACTGCCCTGGCAGGCTCCATCGGCACGGGGAACATTGTGGGCGTGGCGGCGGCCATCACCGTGGGTGGGCCGGGGGCTCTGTTTTGGATGTGGCTCTCCGCTTTGCTGGGGATGATGACGGTCTACGCGGAGAACTACCTCTCCGCCAAACACCCAGGGGCCCCCGGCGCCTTGGGGTACATACGCCGGGCCGGGCGGCTGGGGGGCCTGCTGGCCGGGGTGTACGCCGTGGGCTGCTGCCTGTCCTCCCTGGCCATGGGGGATATGGTCCAGGTGGGGGCCGCTGCCGCCGCCCTGGAGAACCTGGGCCTGCCGGTGTGGCTCTCCGCGGGGGGCATGGCGCTGCTGGCCTTTTGGGTGGCACGGGGCGGCCTCTCCTTGGCGGGGCGCATTGCCGGGCGGCTGGTCCCCGCCATGACGCTGCTGTTTTTCGCCGCCTCCCTGGGGGTGCTGTGGGTGTTCCGGGAGAACCTCCCCCGGGCGGTGGCCAGCGTGTTTTCCGGGGCTTTCTCCCCTGGGGCCGGGGCGGGAGGCGCGGCCGGTTGGCTGCTGGCCATGAAGGTGGGGGTGACCCGGGGGGTGTTCACCAACGAGGCGGGCCTGGGTAGCGCCGCCTTTGCCTACGACGGGGTGGAGGGCCGCTCCCCCGGGGAGCTGGGCTGCCTGGGCATCTTCCAGGTGTTCGCGGACACCTTGCTGATGTGCACCGTGACAGGGCTGTGCATTCTGGTGTGCCGCTCCCCCGTGCTGGAGGGCGCCGCCCTGACCTTTTACGCCTATGAAAGCGCCTTGGGCCCCTGGGGCGGCCGGGCGGTTTCCCTGTGCACGGCGCTGTTCGCGGCGGCCACCCTCACCGCCTGGTGCGGCTACGGCCGGGAGGGGCTGTTCTACCTCACCGGCGGCAGGGGGAAAAACGCCTACGCCCTGGCTGCCGCGGCCGCCGCCGCTTTGGGCTGCTGCCTCCCTTTGGGGGAGGTGCTCCGGCTGGGGGACGCCATGAACGGCCTGATGGCCCTGCCCAACCTGGCGGCGCTGTTCCTGCTGCGGCGGGAGGTGGCCGTGGAAAAATGACCTTGGGAAAGTTTTCATAATAATTTTCTGAAAAGAACTGGTAATTTTTCCGGTTTAATGGTAGAATAGCCATAGCAGCCCCTCGAAAGCACTTTTGGCGCGGAAGGGGGGCATGGCGGATTTCATACAGCCGGGGCGAAAAACAGCCGCCGGCTGGGAAAGGCATGGTATCTATTATGAAACTTATCCTTGCGATTGTCAGCAACGACGACAGCGGCGCGGTTTCCTCCGCCCTTACCCGCGAAGGGTTTTCCGTGACCAAGCTGGCCACCACCGGCGGCTTTTTGATGGCCGGCAACACCACCTTCATCTCCGGCGTGGACGATGAGAAGGTGGATACGGTGATTGGCATCATCGCCAAGTACTCCAGCCGCCGCACCCAGATCGTCCCCAGCACCTCCACCATGGAAGTGGGCATGTACTCCTCCTTCCCCGTGGAAGTGACCGTGGGCGGCTCCACCATCTTTGTGCTGAACGTGGACCGCTTCGAGAAGGTCTGATGGAGTTTCCCGGATTTTTGGGCAACGCCCCGGTGAAGGAGGCCTTATCCCGGGCCTTTTCCGCGGGGCGTTTTCCCCATGCCCTGCTGCTGCAAGGAGAGCCCGGCACCGGCAAAGGCGCCTTTGCCCAGCTGGTGGCCCAGGCCCTTGTCTGCCGCCGCAAGGACCGCGCCCCCTGCGGGGAGTGCCCCTCCTGCGTGCGGGCCAAGGCAGGCTCACATCCCGATATCCGCGTGGTGGAAGGGAGCGGGGCGACCCGCTCCCTTACTGTTGAGCAAG
>FR893612.1 GCA_000435395.1 Firmicutes bacterium CAG:94 | reverse complement strand
GGAGCGCGCCGCCACTTTGGCGGAGGTGGAGGACCTCTACCGCCCCTACCGGCCCAAGCGCCGCACCCGCGCCGGGGTGGCCCGGGAAAAGGGGTTGGAGCCCCTGGCCCAGCTGCTCCTGGCGGGGAAGGACGCCCAGGGCCGCCCCCTGCGGCAAAGCCCCCTGGAGCTGGCCGCCCCCTATGGCAGCCCGGAGAAGGGTGTGGAAACCCAGGAGGAGGCCCTCCAGGGCGCCTGCGACATTTTGGCCGAGGGCTTCTCCGATGACGCCGCCATCCGAAAGCGGCTGCGGGCCATGCTCCAGAAAAACGGCGTGCTGCGCTCGGTGGCCGCCAAGGAGGAGGACTCTGTCTACAGCCTGTACTACGACTTCTCCGAGCCGGTGAAGCGGCTGCAAAGCCACCGGGTGCTGGCCATCAACCGGGGGGAGAAGGAGGGCTTCCTCAAGGTGGCACTCCAGCCCGGGGAGGAGAGCCCCCTGCCCCGCATCCTCCGGGATGTGCCGCCCCGCCACCCCTACTGGCAGCTGCTGGAGCAGGTGGCCCAGGACGCCTGGTCCCGGCTGCTGTTCCCCTCCCTGGAGCGGGAAATCCGCGGGGACTTGACCGACATGGCCGACGAGCAGGCCATCCACACCTTTGCCCTGAACCTGCGCCCCCTGCTGATGCAGCCCCCGGTGAAGAACCAGGTTGTGCTGGGCTTCGACCCCGCCTACCGCACCGGCTGCAAGCTGGCTGTGGTGGACGCCACCGGCAAGGTGCTGGACACCGCCGTCATCTACCCCACCAAGCCCCACAACAAGGTGGAGGAGTCCAAGAAAACCCTGCGCCGCCTGTGCGATGCCCACGGCGTCACCTGCGTCGCCATTGGCAACGGCACCGCCAGCCGGGAGTCCGAGCTGTTTGTGGCGGAGTTCATAAAGGAGTACGGCAAGCCCCTTTCCTACATGGTGGTCAGCGAGGCCGGGGCTTCGGTGTACTCCGCTTCCAAGCTGGGCGCCGAGGAGTTCCCGGACTTCGACGTGTCCCTGCGCTCGGCGGTGAGCATTGCCCGGCGGCTCCAGGACCCCCTGGCGGAGCTGGTGAAGATCGACCCCAAGGCCATTGGCGTGGGGCAGTACCAGCACGATATGCCCCAGGCCCGCCTCTCCCAGGCCTTGGACGGCGTGGTGGAGGACTGCGTTAACGGCGTGGGCGTGGACTTGAACACCGCCTCCCCGTCCTTGCTGCGGCGGGTGGCGGGCATCACCCCGGCCGTGTCCCAGAACGTGGTGGCCTACCGGGAGGAGCACGGGGGCTTTACCAGCCGGAAAGAGCTGCTGAAGGTGCCCAAGCTGGGCCCCAAGGCCTTTGAGCAGTGCGCCGGGTTCCTGCGGGTGATGGAGAGCCAGAACGTGCTGGACCACACCGCTGTCCACCCGGAGTCCTACCAGGCGGCGGAGCGGCTGCTCTCCCTGTGCGGCTACACCCTCCAGGACGTGGGGAGCCTTTCCCAGCTGCCCCAGCGCCTGGCGGAAGTGGGGGAGGCCAAGGCCGCGGAGGCCTGCGGTGTGGGCCTTCCCACCTTGCGGGACATCGCCGCCGAGCTGCAAAAGCCTGGCCGCGACCCTCGGGACCAGCTGCCCCCGCCTTTGCTGCGCACCGACGTGATGGACCTCTCTGATGTAAAGCCGGGGATGAAGCTTTCCGGCACCGTGCGCAACGTGGTGGATTTTGGCGCTTTTGTGGACATCGGCGTCCACCAGGACGGCTTGGTCCACGTGTCCCAAATCACCGACCGCTATATCCGTCACCCCTCCGAGGTCCTCTCTGTGGGGGACATTGTGGAGGTGACAGTCCTCTCCGTGGACCCCGCGAAAAAGCGCATCTCCCTCACCATGCGAGAGCAATCTCCCAGCGCCGCCCAGGGCAGCGCCTCCCCCAAGGCCCCGCGCCCGTGAGGATTTCCCGAGAAATAGCGTGCTTTTTCAAACAAATGCCGCCCCAGTGCACAAAACGCAAAAATTCCAGCCAACCCGCAAGGGAAAGCTGGAATTTTTTGTTAGGAGGAAAGGCTGGTTTAGTTGTCCTTAGAGTGGCGCTCGCCCACCTGGAACTGGTCGGAGTGCTGGAACATGTACAGCACCGTCATGGGCTGCTGGCCGGTGAGCTTCTGGAAGTCGTCGGTCCACACGTCCATCTTGCCCTCGCGGATGGCCTGGCCGAAGGTCACCATGCCGTCGGAGGAGTAAGGGGCCTCGCTGCCCTTTTCGAAGTGGCCGTCGGTGGTGCGGGGCACGCCCATGGCGTCGAACACCTGGTAGTTTTCCTCGTCGGTGATCTCCTGGTAGCTGACTTGGTTGCCGGTGCCCTGGTTGCCGTACGCGATGAACTGGGAAATGGTCATCAGCTCCGGCCCGTTGATGTTCAGGGTGGCGTGGTCGTACTCGGCGCCCCGGTGCAGGGCGTAAGCCACCGCCTTGGCGCAGTCCTTGCGGGAGATGTAGGCCATCTTGCCGTCGCCCTGGTTGTTCTTCAGCACGCCGTCCAGCTTCACATAGGTGAAGTAGTTGGTGATCATGGCCTCGGCGTACTGGGAGTTCCGCAGGAAGATGTAGTCCAGGCCGGATTCCTTGATGTAGTTCTCGGTGTAGATGTGGTCTTTCTTTTCCACGCTGGGGTTGGTCTCGTCCCCGGCGTTGACCAGGGAGGTGTAGACCACCTGCTTTACCCCGGCGGCCTTGGCGGCGTCCACCACGTTCTTGTGGGCGTTCTGCCGCTTGGCCCCCACAAAGGGCATGGAGATCAGCGCCAGGCGGTCCGCGCCGGCAAAAGCCTCTTGCAGCCCATCGGAGAAGTTGAAGTTGGTGACGTGGGTCTCCACGCCCATGTCCGCGTATTTTTGCAGTGCGGCCTCACTGTAGCCGCAGAAAATCAGGTTGTCCACCGGCTCCAGCTCCAGCAGGTATTCCGCCGCTTGGCTGCCCAGATTGCCGTCCACACCTGTCAATAACAGCTTGCCCATGATGATAGCCTCCTTGAGATTGCCCCCCAGGCCGGGGGTGGTTTCTACCATCATTATAGCCCACGCGCCGGGCAGACCGCAAAGACAAAAGGCAAATGGCCTATTGGTTTTTCAAATAGTTTGATAACTCCTTCACAAACAGCGGCACCGCAGGGTTTTCCCCCGGCAGGTATTTCAGCTCCAGCCGGAATTGGTGGTGGCCGTTCTCAATGGGGATGCGCCGCAGCTGGCCGCGGTACTCCTCGGGGAAGTAGTTGTCCGGTACAAAGCCAATGAGGTTTTCCGTGAGCATGACGAACAGCTCCGATGCCAAATCGTTGGCCGTTTGCTGGATGTGGGGGTAATAGCCGTCCAGCTGGGCGTGGCGTATCATCCCGTCGTAGGAGCGGCCCAGGACTTCCGGCGACAGCATCACCAGGGGATACTGGTACAGCTCCTCCCGGGATAGGACTTCCCGCTGGAACAGGGGGTGCCCCTGGGGCACCAACGCCTGGTACTCCCCCTCGTAGAGGACCAGCGTCTCCATGCCCTGGGTGAACTCCGGCTCAAAGTCGATGCCAATGGCGCCGTCGCACTTGCCGGCCCACAGCATCTGGGAGGCGTCCCGGAAGGGGCAGAGCTCCACTTGGAAGGCCACCGCCGGGTGGGCGGCTTTAAACTGCCGTACAAAGGGCAGCAAGATTTGCAAATCGATTTGGGAGGTGTAGCACAGCCGGATCTGGCTGGCCCCCTCCTGTTCCAGACGGGGCAGCACCTCCTTGAGCTGGATGTACTGCCGCAGGAGGATTTTAGCGTCGTGGTACAGCTGTTTCCCAGCCGCCGTAGCCTGGATGGGCAGCGTGGAGCGGTCGAAAAGCTTCACACCGAATTCCTCCTCCAGGCTGTTGACCAGTTGTGTCACCGAGGCCTGGGACACGTAATTTTTCTGGGCGGTCTTGGTGTAGCTGCGTGTCTCGTACAAGTCGATGAAGATGGGCAGGCGTTCCAGGCGCATGGTGATCCCTCCTTTTCTCCTGGGGGTAGAGGCGGCCCGCTGCATGCAAACCACCGGCCGCCCCTGGGAAGATAAAAGAGTGCCGCCGGCGGCCATCAGTGAGCGTGTGCTTCGCGCTTCGGCTTAAACCGGGGCTTTCTGTTTTCCATTATAGGAAAGAACCGCGGCCTTGTCAACGACGGGAGAAAGGGGGGAGAAGCGGCAAAAGTGACAACAAGCCGGAATGCCGTGAGCGCGCTTGCAAACGAACCGCATAGGCGCAGCGGGACTTTTTGCGGGGGGCAGGATTTGAATCTACGGTCTCGGCTGCCGCCTCGGTCGGCTCGTAGCTTGCGTGCCACCGGCACGCACTCGCCCTTCAGGTTATGAGCCGCGGCCTCAGAAGCGAGGAGGCCGCGGACTCAAGTCTGCCCAGAAACGAAAAATCTCAGGCACTCCGCAAGGGAGTTCCTGAGATTCTTTGGTTGCGGGGGCAGGATTTGAACCTACGACCTTCGGGTTATGAGGGGCGGTTAGCCGTAACATGCAGCCCTGCTGGGCCCTTTCCGGGGGTATTTGCTGGCGGTTTTCGCAAGACATACCCCACATAGAGGGGGCTGTTCCACTGGCTGGTGACCGGTTCTGGGTCAGGGTATGGGTCAGAGAGTGGGTCAGGGGGGAGGAGCGGGAAAAAATAGGTCAACCGGCAGCGGCGCAAAATTTGCGCCGGTATAAACAAAGAATAGGGAAAATCGAACCCCTGCACTTGTCAACGACAATGCAGGGGCTATTTTTCTTCTGCCACATACTCCAAAATGTCAGGAATGGTACACTGTAGGATTTTACATAAGGCGTCCAAGGTGTTTGTGGAAACGGAGTCACCGGCTTTTAGACGGCGGATGGTGGAACTGCTGATACCGCCCTTGACTTGCAGCGTATACGTACTGGCACCCTGACGCTTCATGGTTTGCCACAGCGGTGCGTACGAAATCATGCAGTTTCCCTCCTTCCACTTGCTTTATCTCTATTATTGCCTATAATGAGGATAAAGTGTAATAGGCAATATTGCCTATCAAGAGGAGGGAAACCCATGAATGGCAAAGTTTGCTTTTTCATCGGCCATCGTGACACGCCAGAACACGTTTACCCAGCGTTGGAACAAGCGGTGGAGCAGCTTATCACACAAGGCGTGACAGAGTTCTATGTGGGCAACCACGGCAGCTTTGATCGCATGGCAGCCCGCGGGGTGATTGCGGCAAAACAGCGGCACCTAGAAGTGCGATTGACCATGCTCTTGCCGTACCACCCAGCAGAGCGGGAAGTGGTTCTACCCGCTGGTTTCGATGGCAGTCTCTACCCGCCGGGGATGGAGAACGTTCCCCGCAGGTTTGCCATTCCTCGCGCCAACCGCTGGATGGTGGAGCACTGCACCCACCTGGTGGCTTATGTGACCCACCCTGCCAGCAATGCGGGGAAGGTGGTGGAGTGGGGGAGAATCCAAGGAAAAAGAGTAGTTGAGTTGGGAGAATCTCTCGCGGAAGAAGGTTTGCCGATAGTAGGTTAATAAGGAGAGAGAAGGCTAGAGAAAGGCTTATGGACTTTCCCATGGGGATTTGGTACAATGAAACAGTAGAAAAAAGAAGGAAAGTATAACAACGGCGCTCTTGTTACGCACGCTGCGTTTCGAGTGCTGCTGAGAAATAGAGAGGAAGATCACCATGACCACCAGCGATACGTTGATTGCAGAAACAGGTAAAAATATACAAGAGAAGGCTACCCTCATCTGGAATGTGGCAAACACTCTCTTTGGCGCTTTCAAACCCCACGAGTACGGCCTGGTGATTCTGCCGATGGTAGTCATCAAGCGGTTTCATGACTGTCTGCTGCCTACCCACCAGGCGGTGCTGGATACATACAAAAAGGTGGAGCATCTAGCTGTCAAGGAGGGGTTCCTGCGGACTGCCGCCGGATACCAGTTCTACAACACCAGCCCTTTCACCTTTGAGACTTTGCGGGCGGACCCGGAAAACATCAACGACAATTTCCAGGCCTACCTAAACGGCTTTTCCGACAATGTGCAGGACATTCTCTCCCGCATGAATTTCAGCGCCCAGATTGACCGTATGGAGGAGGCGGGCCTACTCTATCAGGTGATCGTGGACTTCTGCTCCGATAAGGCTGACATGGGGCCGGAGAAAATCAGCGCCGTAGATATGGGCTATATCTTTGAAAACCTGGTTCAGCGGTTTTCCGAATCTTACAACGAGGAGGCAGGAGCGCACTTCACCAGCCGGGACATCATCTATCTGATGTGCGACCTGCTGGTGACCGGTGACCAAAATGCCTTCAATGGGGACGGCATCACCAAGACGGTCTACGATATGACCATGGGCACCAGCCAGATGCTCACCTGCATGGAGGAGCGGCTGAAACAGTTGGATGCCGATGCGGATGTCACCTGTTTTGGCCAGGAGCTAAATCCCTTCACCTTTGGCATCGCCAAGGCCGACATGCTAATCCGTGGGGGCGACCCCGACAACATGCAGTTTGGCGACACCCTGGACGACGACAAGTTTGAGGGTTACCAGTTTGACTACTGCATCTCCAACCCGCCCTTCGGCATCGACTGGAAACGGGAGGCCATCGCGGTGGAGGCGGAGCATAAGAAGGGGGCTGCAGGCCGTTTCGGCCCAGGCCTTCCCAGCAAGAGTGATGGGCAGATGCTGTTCCTGCTCAACGGCCTGTCCAAACTGAAACCGGAGGGCCGCATGGCCATCATCCAGAACGGCTCCTCCCTGTTTACTGGGGACGCTGGTTCTGGTCAATCGGAAATTCGCCGCTACCTGATTGAAAATGACTGGTTGGACGCCATTGTGCAGCTCCCCAACGACAGCTTCTACAACACCGGCATCGCCACCTACATCTGGATCATCACCAAGGACAAGTCCTCGGAGCACATCGGGAAAGTACAGCTCATTGACGCCAGCAAGTGCTATGAGTCCCGCCGGAAGTCCATCGGCAACAAGCGGGTGGACATTACCGAGGCTTGCCGGGATCTGATCGTAAAAGCCTACGGCGAATACCGGGACAACACCTATGAGCAGAACTTGGCATCCGGCGCTTCTATCGTCTGCAAGAGCCGGGTGCTGGACAGCATTGCCCTTGGCTACAACAAAATCACCGTGGAAAGGCCCCTGCTGGACGAGGAAGGCAACAAGGTGCTGAAGAAGGGCAAGCCCGTTGCCGACCCCAAAAAGCGGGACACGGAGAATGTGCCGCTGGACGAGGATATGGACGTTTACTTCGTCCGGGAAGTCCTGCCCTATAACCCGGATGCCTGGATCGACAAGAGCAAGACCAAGGTGGGCTACGAAATCCCCTTCACCCGCACCTTCTATGAGTACAAGGAGATTGAGCCTGCCAGCCAGATTGCCCAGCGCATTGAGGAGCACGAGCACGCCCTGATGCAGAAGCTCCACGACCTGTTTGGGAAGGACGGTGAGTGAGATGACCCCGGCAAAGGGCTATACGGAGATGAAGGACAGTGGGATTCAGTGGATAGGACAGATACCAACTCATTGGCTTTTAAAAAAAGCGAAATATTGTGTTTCTATTACAAATGGCTCTGACCCTAAGAGTGAAGGATCTGTTCCTGTATATGGAAGCGGATCTGAGAGTTTTAAGACATGTGGGGAATATAAAGAAGGTCCCGCTGTTTTGATTGGCCGAAAAGGTGCTACCCTTCATATTCCGCATTATATTGAAGGGCGATATTGGAATGTCGATACAGCGTTTGATGTCAAACCCCAAGAAGATTTTTCATTGCGCTATTATTACTATTTAGCTTGCGTTTTTGATTATAATTATTATATTTCGCAGACCACTTTGCCTGGAATGACCCAGACCAACTATAATAACATGAAACTTCCTTGCCCTTCGTTAGATGAGCAATCCGCCATCGCCGCCTACCTGGACACCCAATGCGCCAAGATCGACGAGATCATCGCCCAGGCCAAGGCCAGCATCGAGGACTATAAGCAGTGGAAGGCATCCATCATCTGTGAGGCCGTCACCAAGGGCCTGGACCCAAATGTGGAGATGAAGGACAGCGGGGTGGAGTGGATTGGGAAAGTGCCGAAAGAATGGAAAGCCATTCCCCTAAAAGTTTGCACTAGTAAAATTGGAAGTGGGAAGACTCCACAGGGGGGAGCAGAAACATATCAGGACAATGGCGTTTTGTTTCTCCGAAGCCAAAATGTATATAATACTGGTCTTGAGTTAGACGGTGTGTATTATATTTCGGATGAAATAGATTCAACAATGAAAAATTCACGAGTGAGATATAACGATGTCTTGCTTAATATTACTGGCGGATCAATCGGTAGGTGTTGCCTATTTGACTTGCCAGATACGGCAGCTAATGTTAACCAGCATGTATGTATCATCAGAACGAAGCCAGAAATTCTTCTTCCTCAATTTCTGCGTTATTTTTGGAACTCTGCCGCTGGTCCTATGGTTATAGATCAATACCAGACTGGAAGTAATCGTCAAGGGTTAAATTTTGAGCAAATTGGTGCAACTCATATTCCGCTGTGTAGTATTGCCGAGCAACGACAAATTGTTGCTATGTTGGACCAAAAGTGTGCTGTTATCGATCAACTAATGGCAGAAAAACAATCTCTCATTGATGATTTGGAATCCTACAAAAAGTCCCTCATTTATGAGGTGGTGACGGGGAAAAGGTACATTAGATAAAGGACGGCGAATAGAAATTTGATTACAATAGTTCCGGTGAGTACACCAGACAAGAAACTACTTAACAAAGAAGAAATTGAGGCGGCTGTTGCTATTATTGAAGTTATCAACCGATGGTTTCAAAATATAGGGTTGGGGATTGGCTCAGCAGATTTACAGGTGATTAAATGGCCGAGTTTGGGGTATCCGCTATTTAGTCCACACTCTCTAAATCCTGGATTTCCTTGTGACCAGATTTACATAAGCATGGATCAGTATACTCGCTGGGATCAGTTTATTTTTCAGGCTTCACACGAATTTACCCACTGTGTGATACACCGCCTAAACAGTCATGAAAATCAGAAAGCTTTATGGATTGAAGAAACCATTTGTGAAGCAATATCGCTTGTGTTTCTGCAAATGTTTGCGAATTCCTGGAATAATTGTGTATTGTCACAACACAATCTAACCTACAGCGTTGCGATTCAAAACTATTTGAAGAACCAGTTGAATGAGGTGGGAACCAGTAAACTAGAAAAATGTTGTGGATTGGAAGAGCTTCTAGAAATCAATCAGCAGAATGCGGATCATCGTGAATATCGGAGTAACGAGATGCACAAATTGTTTTTCTTGATTAAAGATTCCGAGGATGTGAATGCGCTTGTACATTACCGGGATTATATAGAACCGAATACGATTCTGTTAGATACCAACAAGTACCGTGCGGCGTATCCAGATTTGGAATCTGTTCGATATTTATGTGAGCTGCAAGAAAACGCAATTTCAAAGAGATAACAGTTTTTTTGAAGAGGAGTTGCCAATTATGCCCGATAACGAAAAGCAGTTTGAACAGGACATCGAGTCCTTCCTGATTTCCCCCGCTGGCGGCTGGCAGAAGGCAGCGGATGCAGGCTACCGGGCTACGGCGGAGCTGGCGTTGGACCTGGGAACGCTGGTGCGATTTGTCCAGGCCACCCAGCCCATCCAGTGGCAGCGGTTTGAGAAGCAGTGCAGCTCCGACCCGGAGGTGAAATTCTATCGAGCCTTTGAGAACGCTGTGGAGAACGACGGCCTAATCAGTGTTCTGCGCCACGGGTTCAAACACCGGGGGATTGAGTTTCGAGTGTGCTACTTCAAGCCGGAGTCCACCTTGAACGATGTAGCCGTGAAGCACTACGGCCAGAATATTTGCCAGTGTATCCGGCAGTGGCACTACTCCGGTCAGAATAACAACAGTGTGGACATGATGCTGGCTGTCAACGGTATCCCGGTGGTGGCAATCGAGTTGAAAAACCAGCTCACCGGCCAGAGCGTGGACAACGCCAAGCGGCAGTGGATGTTTGACCGTGACTCCAGGGAACCGGCGTTCCGGCTGAATCGCCGAATCTTGGTGTTTTTTGCGGTGGACCTCTACGAAGCGGTGATGACCACCAAATTGGACGGGACCAAGACCTACTTTCTCCCCTTCAACCAGGGCAGCAACGGCCCCGGCAGGGACGGAGGGGCGGGAAATCCTCCTTCCCCGGATGGGGACTATGTGACCTCCTACCTCTGGAAAGACGTATTGCAGAAGGACAGCCTGTTGGACATTCTCCAGAAGTTTATCAGCCTCCAGGTGAAGAAAGAGAAAGTCCCCCAGAAGGACGGCACCCAGAAGGAGATCGCCAAGAAGTCCGTCATCTTTCCCCGGTATCACCAGATGGATGTGGTGAGGCAGCTGATCCAAGATGTCAGAACCAATGGCCCCGGCAAAAATTATCTGGTGCAGCACAGCGCCGGTTCCGGGAAGTCCAACTCCATCGCCTGGACTGCCTACCGGCTTGCCAGCCTGCACGATGACAACAACAAGCCCATTTTCAACTCTGTGGTCATTGTGACCGACCGCACGGTGCTGGATGCCCAGCTTCAAGAGACCGTCTCCGGCTTTGACCACACCCTGGGTTCCGTGGTGACCATTGACGAAAAGAAGTCCTCCAAAGACCTGCGAGACGCTCTCAACGATGGCAAGCGGATCATTGTCACTACCTTGCAGAAGTTTCCCGTCATCTACGAGCAGGTGGACGACACCACCGGCAAGGCATTTGCCATCATCGTGGACGAGGCCCACAGCAGCCAGACCGGACAGAGCGCCATGAAGCTGAAAATGGCCCTGGCGGATACCCATGATGCTCTTGCGGAATATGCGGAGCTGGAGGGCAAGGCGGAGGAAGAACTGGAGGATGCCGAGGATGGACTTGTGCAGGAGATGATCACCCACGGAAAGCACAAAAACCTGAGCTTCTTCGCTTTTACTGCCACGCCAAAGAATAAGACGCTGGAGATGTTTGGGGAGGAATATGGGGACGGCTCCTTCCACCCCTTCCACATTTACTCCATGCGGCAGGCTATTGAGGAAGGTTTCATCCTAAACGTGCTGGAGAACTACACCACCTACAAGACCTGTTTCCAGATCGCTAAGAACACCCCGGACAACCCAGAAGTACCTACTACAAAGGCTATTAAGACTATCCGGCGCTTTGAAGAACTGCATCCCCACAACCTGCAGCAGAAGGCTGCCATCATTGTGGAAACCTTCCGGGATGTGACGAAGCACAAGATCGGCGGAAAGGGGAAAATGATGGTGGTCACCGCCTCCCGGCTGGCGGCTGTCCGCTATTACCATGAGATTAAAACATACTTAGAAGCGAATCGCTATGATGACGTTGAGATCCTGATTGCCTTCTCCGGGAGTATCAAAGACCCGGATGACCCAGATGGAACGGAGTACACGGAGAGCGGTATGAACCATGACCGCAGCGGAAATCCTGTGAAAGAGTCCCAGACAAAGCAGGTTTTCCACAACGAAGGCGATGTGCTGATTGTGGCCGAGAAGTACCAGACCGGCTTTGACGAGCCACTGCTGCACACCATGATCGTGGACAAGAAACTGCGGGATGTGAAAGCAGTCCAGACCCTGAGCCGCCTGAACCGCACCTATCCAGGAAAAGAGGATACCTACATCCTGGATTTTGTGAACACCAAGGAGGAGATTCTGGAGGCCTTCCAGCCCTACTACCAGGAGACGAGCCTTACGGAGGAAATCAATGTTGATTTGATTTATAAGACCCAGAAGCAGCTTCGGGAGTTCAAGCTGTACAACGACGGTGATATTGAAACGGTTAGCAAGATTTATTTTTCTCCTGACGCCAGAAAAGCGGCATCTGTGCAGTCCAAGATTTCCAACGCACTGCTGCCGGTCGCAAATGCTTATAACCAGTTGGGCAAGGACGAGCGGTACCAGTTCCGGCGCCTCGTTCGCTCCTTTGTGAAATGGTATAACTACATTTCGCAGATCGTGCGGATGTTTGATAAGGATCTTCATAAGGAGTATCTGTTCTGCTCCTACCTGGCAAAGCTGATTCCTGCGGAACCTGCTACCCCTTGGGATTTGGAGAACCGAGTCCAATTGGAGTACTACCGATTGGAGAAAACATTTGAGGGTGCAATTACCTTGGAAGAAAAGCCAACTGCTCTGGAACCCGCAAGGACAAAGAAAGCTGTCAATATGAATGCGAAACGAGACCCCCTAGACGAGGTCATCGCAAAAGTCAACGAAGCCTACAAAGGGTCTTTCACTTCGGCGGACCGTGTGATGATGGGGACCCTCTACGATAAACTTCGAGTGGATAAAAAGCTCCGCAAGGCAGCCAAGGCAGACGGGCAGCAGATCTTTGAAAAGAACGTGTTCCCCAAGATTTTCGATCAGACGGCCCAAAGCTCCTACATGGAAAGTACGGAGACGTACACCCAACTGTTTGAGGACACTTCCAAGTACAATGCGATTATGATGGCCTTGGCGAAAGTCCTGTATCGGGAGCTGCGAAATGGGGCAGAGGGGTGAACGAATGGCTAAGTGTCAGCAGTATCTGATATTTACAGCTGCTGATGTTGTGTGAGGGGTGAAAGGAGAGAGGACGTAATAATGAAACCTGCTCATGGAATGTACACTTTTTTGTTTTGCTTCTCTATGGGAATTACTTTTTTATCGCAGTTTGTTGCCAATAATTATCTCTACACGATCTTGTTGAGTATCGGTTGTGGAGGAATTGCGTCTGTAACCATTGCATGGCTGATTGATATTCGAAATTTTCGCCAAGCAAGAAAAGAAAATAATTATAAGTTTTCTCTCATAATGAACGGATATGTACAGCTTTATAAACGGCTTTTGTTTGTCGCTGCTAATGAATGTTGCGGATTATATCATGATGAGGCAGAGCGGTCCTTTGAAGAATGGTTGAAGATGCTATGCAATGAGGAAAGATATTTACGAAAAGGGGCTCCTACAATGGAACGAAGGTGCGAATTTTTAGCGGGGACCGTGCACGCAATTCAGGAATATCTTGAGCGATTCCAAGCGCAGAGTGCGGTGTTGATTTTAGGTGGTTACCCCAATATTGATAAAATGTTAGATTTTTTCACCATACAGCATATACATTGCTGGGGGACATTAAATCTACTGAGAGCAGGGAACTATAAGGCTTTTTGCGAAACGACAAATATTCTTTATGTGGAGTTTATAAAAATGTTTCCTGAGTATTCGCAAGAGTTTCCCCAAAAATACAATATTGAAATTGCTATGAAGTGGATTGATAAATAAGAGAATAAAAACATTTTTCTTTTTTGCTTATTTGCTTATGAACAAACTGTAAATTTTTCCTTACGCCCGAAAAACGGCTTTCTAGTGCCCCTGTCAAAACTGACACCCTCCTTGACATAGCCGAAAACATGGCGGTACAATTATGGTAAACTAAACCTAGGAGGTGTGTTTTGAAAGAGTCCGCTTACAAATCCTATGAAGACCTCCCGCTGTTTTTGAACGCGGAGCTGGTGGCCCAGGTGTTGGGAATCTCCCAAGCCGGGGCGTATGACCTGCTCCACAGCGAGGGCTTTCCCGTCTTGAAGATCGGCACCCGCATGGTGGTTCCGAAAGAGAAATTCCGCCAGTGGGTGGAAAGAAACACGAGGCCGGAAAGCTGAAAACGTGGGGGACATTCCCGGGGCGTGACGTGAAGAAACGGTATTTCACCCTCCCCAACGAAATCTTTACGCTGGGGCTTGACCAAGGGGAAATCGCGGTGTACGCCTACCTCTTATTCTGCGAGGACCGGGAGACGTATCAATGCTGGCCCAGCTTTAAGCGAATCGGCCAATGCACAGGGATGAGCCCCAACACGGTGCGGAAGTACGTGCACCGGTTGGAGGAGAAGAGACTCATCGACACAGAGAAGACCACCGTCCAAGGGAGAGACGGCAAAGTGAAAAACGGTGTGCTCCTGTACACGATACGGCCCATCCACGAGGCCGTGGCGTACAGAATGGAGCAAGACAGGGTGGGGTGAGCCGTCCCCGCCAAAGAATGAGGTGATACATGAGGACCCGGCCATGGAAAGGCCGGGTCCGCTGTTTGTGTGCGAAAATACCGTGGAACATACGTCCTGGGGCCCGCCTGTGGCATCGCAAAATCTGCGCCGCATAAACAAAGAAAAGGGATTTTCTCCCGATGATTTCTGAAAAACGCTTGTACGGGGTGGTGAGCTTAACCGGGATAGATTTTCAAAAGCAGGGCAGGGGTGTTTTTTTCTTCTGCTCGGTTACTTACACGGGATTTCTAAAGGCAATCTTCCTCAGAATCGCCAGCCAGCAAGCCGAAACCAAACCCGCCCCTGTGCGGCCCTGTGTGCGATTTTGAAAGCCAGGTAGGGAGTGACACCAGCGCAGCCCCGAACAGGCCCTGTTGGAGGCGTGTGAGCCAGTTGTGAACGAGCAGGGCAATCCCAACAAACCCAAGAAACGCGATACCCCGCCCCTCCCCCTTTAGGGGGAGGGGTGAGTTTGTTTTGGGGGAGAAAACCCAAACTCGCCCCTGTGCGGCCCTGTGTGCGGTTTTGGAGGCCAAGTAGGGGGAGAGCAACACCAGCAAAGCCCCACACCGGCCCTGTTGGAGGCGTGTGACCCAGTTGTGAGCGAATCCGGGGG
>FR893611.1:2347-12560 GCA_000435395.1 Firmicutes bacterium CAG:94 | reverse complement strand
GGCTGTAGTCCTGCTGCCACAGGGCGGGGCTCTCCAAGTACAGGTGGTTCAGCGCCTGGATGAAATGGGCAAACCCATCATGGACGGGGTACCGCAACAGCTCCCAGTCCTGCTGGCGGCGCTCGTCCCACTCCCGCAGCTGAGCCAGCTCAAAGCCCATGAAGTTCAGCTTCTTCCCAGGGTGGGCCATCATGTACAGGTACAGCGCCCGGGCCTGGGGGAACTTCCCCTCGTACTCCCCGTACATCTTCTGGGCAATGGTTGCCTTGCCGTGGACGCCCTCGTCGTGGGAGAGGGGCAGCAGGTAGCGCTCGTTGTAGAAGTAGTCCATGGAGAAGGTGAGCTGGTGGTACTTCCCCGGCCGCTGGTGGGGCGGGGACTGGAAGTAGGTCAAGGTGTCGTGCATCCAGCCAATGTCCCACTTGTAGTCAAAGCCCAGGCCGCCCTCTTGGGCAGGCGCCGTCACCCCCGGCCAGGCGGTGGAGTCCTCCGCCGCCAGAATCGCCGTGGGGTGCAGCACTTTTAAACCCAGGTTCATCCCCCGGAGAAAGGCCAGGCCGTTTTGGTTTTCCCCCCGGGCCGGGTCGCCCTGCCAGTAAATCAGCCGGCTGACGGCATCCATGCGCAGGCCGTCGAAGTGGAATTCCTCCAGCCAGTACTGGGCGGCGGATTGCAGGAAGCTGCGCACCTCCCCCCGGGAGTGCATGAAGTTGCAGCTGCCCCACTCGCTGACGCCCACGTCGCTGTGGGGGTACTCGTACAGGGCCGTGCCGTCGTACTGCCACAGGGCGTAGTCATCCACGGCAAAGTGGACGGGCACAAAATCCAGCAGCACCCCCACGCCCTCCTGGTGGCAGCGGTCCACAAAGGCCTTCAGCTGCCGGGGGCTGCCGTAGCGAGAGGTGGGGCTGAAAAACCCCGTGTTCTGATAACCCCAGGATGCGTCGCTGGGGTGCTCGCTTAAGGGGAGGAACTCGATGTAATTGCAGCCCAGCTCCTGGACGTAGGGCAGCAGCAGCTCCCCCAGCTGGTCCCAATCGTACCAATCCTCAGGCCCGGGCCCCGGCTTTTTCCAAGAGCCGGCGTGGACCTCGTAGATGTGCAGGGGCCTGTCCTGGCAGGTGGTGCGGGCGGCCATCCAGGCCTGGTCGCTGAAGATGTAGTCCTGCTCCGGCCCGCAGAGGACAGAGGCCGTGTGGGGCCGCTTCTCCATCCAGAAGCCGTAGGGGTCGCAGTGGTCCAAAAAGCTTCCGTCCCTTTTCCAGATGCGGTACTTATACCGCTGGCCCGGCACCGCCCCTGGGCTGCGCGCCTCCCAGAAATTCCCGTCCAGCACCCGCTCCATGGGGCGCTCCTGCCAATCCTCCCACTCCGCCAGCAAAGACACCCCGGCCGCGCTGGGGGCAAAGGTGCGGAACACCCCGCCCTCTGCCTCCATGTGGCCGCCCAGGTAGCGGTAGGCGTCAAAGCAGGCGCCCGCGTAAAAGCGCTGCAAATCCATGGCGCCGCCTCCTTTCTTACAAATAGTTTCTGGACACCCGTCGGTTTTCCTGCTATAATCGATTATAGTGCCCGGCGGCCCCAGACGCCACCGGCAAAATCCGCAAACGGTAGGATAGGCGACCTTTCCCAGGAAAGGTCGGGAAAGGAGGCTGGTATGGATTTGCGCGTCACCAAAACACAGCGGGCCATCCGCGCCGCTTTTTTAGAGCTGCGGGAGAAAAAGCCCCTGGAGAAAATCACCGTGAAGGAGCTGTGCCAGCGGGCGGAGATCCACAAATCCACCTTTTACGACCACTACGCCGATGTGTACGCCCTCTCTGACGCCTTGGAGACCCAGGTGGTGGAGTCGGTGCTCCAGGGGCTGACCCACCCGGAATACCTTTTTGAGCAGCCGGAGCTGTTCACCCGGGAGCTGTTCGCGGCCTACCGCTCCCAAGGGGCCTTGATTCACCTTTTGTTCTCCGGCAGCCGCAGCGGCAACCTGGTGGCCAAAATCGAGCTCGCCGTAAAGGAGCTGGCCTTTGCCCGCTACCCTGCCTGCCGGGAGGACCCGGTGGTCAACATCGCCCTGAGCTACGCCATTTACGGGGGCTACTACGCCTACGAGGAAAACCTGCGCTACGGCGGGGAGCAGGTGGCGGAGGTGGTGGCCCAGGCCAGCCGGGACATCCACCGGATGCTCCAGGGGAAATTCCAGCAGAAGCCAGGGGGGTAAACACTTCTCTTTTCCGGGAAAATATGGTATTCTAAAAGAAAAGGGCCCCGCAGCGGGCCGACGGGAGGTATGGACTATGGAATATTTAGGCAAAGACATCCCCAAGCTGGGCTTTGGGCTGATGCGTCTGCCCATGCTGGGCGAGGAAGTGGACCTGGAACAGACCAAGCAGATGGTGGACAAGTTCCTGGAGGCCGGCTTCACCTATTTTGACACGGCCTACGGCTATCTGGGGGGCAAATCCGAGGAGGCTGTAAAAACCGCTTTGGTGGACCGGTACCCCCGGGAGAGCTTCCAGCTGGCCACCAAGCTGCCCGCCTGGGCCGGGGCCCAAACCGCCGGCGAGGCCAAGGAGATGCTGCAAACCTCGCTGCGGCGCACCGGTGCCGGGTATTTCGACTTCTACCTGCTGCACAACTGCGGCGACGACCGCACCCAGGCCTTTGACAAGTTCGGCATTTGGGACTACGCCCTGGAGATGAAGGAGAAGGGCCTGCTCAAGCACGTGGGCTTCTCCTTTCACGACAAGGCCGACGTGCTGGACGAGCTGCTCACCAAGCACCCGGAGATGGAGTTCGTCCAGCTGCAAATCAACTACGCGGACTGGGAGGACGACAACGTTCAGTCCTGCCGGTGCTACGAGGTGGCCCGCAAGCACAACAAGCCGGTTATCATCATGGAGCCTGTCAAGGGCGGCCTGCTGGCCGATCCCCCCGAGACGGTGGCCCAGGTGCTGAAAGCCGCCGCGCCGGAGAAGGACCTGCCCTCCTGGGCGCTGCGCTTTGCCGCCTCTTTGGAGGGGATTATCACCGTGCTCTCCGGCATGTCCACCTTGGAGCAGATGGAGCAGAACCTAGCCACCATGAAGGAGTTCAGCCCCCTCTCCGCCCAGGAGCAGGCCGTGGTGGCCCAGGCCCGGGAGGCCCTTGTCAGCCTGCCCAGCATCCCCTGCACCAGCTGCCAGTACTGCGTGAAGGGCTGCCCCCAGGGCATCCCCATCCCGGGGGTGTTCAGCGCCATGAACACCCACCTTATCTACGGGAACACCGAGCGGGCCAAGGGCAACTACGGCTTCGCCACCCGGGGCAAGGGCAAGGCCAGCGACTGCATCCAGTGCGGCCAGTGCGAAAGCGTATGTCCCCAGCACATTTCCATCATCCAGCAGCTGCAGCAGGCTGCAGAGGTGTTGGAGTAAGCGGTGGTTCACTCCATAAGACCCATAAGAAAAAGCCCAGCTTCCGCTGGGCTTTTCCTGTAGATACATACATCCCAAGTGGGACTCTTTCTTCTAAAAAATAAACACACTGTCCCGCTGCAACGCCGCCCCCCGGCAGCGCTCCGGCTCAGGTATTCTTCATAATCACGCTTTCCACGGCGTCGGCGACGTGCTCGCAGGCATCGGCGCACTTCTCCATGTAGATGTAAATCTCGCGCCAGCTGATGATTTCGATGGGGTCGCTGGTGCTGGTGTGCAGGCGGCGCATGCTGTCGATAAACAGCTTGTCGGCCTGCTCCTCCATGGTGTTGATGTGGATGATATACTCCCGCAGCTTCTTGGAGCGGCGGAAATCGGCGAACTCGTCGATGAGCTTGCGCACTTCCTCGCAGCAGTGAATCAGCACGGCGCCCATTTCAATGGCGTCGGGGCGGATGGTCTGCACGTTGTTGCAGTACAGCCGCAGCATCACGTCCTCAATCTTGTCGGTAATCTCGTCGATGCTCTGGCTGAGCAGGATGATGTCCTCCCGCTCGATGGGGGTGATGAAGGCCCGGGCCAGCACGTTGGAGAGCTCGTGCTTTTTCTCGTCGGCGGCATGCTCCACCTGATGCAGCTCGTCCAGCATGGAAGAAAGGCCCTCGGGCTTAAAGTTCTTCAGGGCGTCCTCCAGATAGTGGGCAGCCTGGCAGGCGCAGGCCGCGCATTCGCTGAAGTTCTCATAGTAAAAACTGTCTTGTTTCTTGGCCATAATCTTGCTCCTTTACCGGTATCGCCTCTGGACTGTGGGAACCCCTCAGAACAGCAGCATAAATAATTTTGCCATAACAAAGCTGATTAACCCGCAGCCAGGGAAGGTGAACACCCAGGTGAGCACCATGTCCTTCACCACGCCAAAGTTGATGGCGGAAAGCCGCTTCACAGCCCCCACGCCCATGATGGCGCTGGTCTTGGTGTGGGTGGTGGAAACCGGGATGCCGAACAGGCTGGAGAGCAGCAGGCACAGCGCCGCGGAGAGGTCCGCGGAAAAGCCCTGGTATTTTTCCAGCTTCACCATGTCCATGCCCACGGCCTTGATAATCTTCTCGCCGCCCACGCTGGTGCCAATGCCCATCACGGCGCTGCACAACACCATCAGCCACACGGGAATGAGCACGCCGCTTACGCTGCTCATGCCATTGGAAAAGGCCACGCCCAAAAACAGCACGCCAATAAACTTTTGGCCGTCCTGGGCGCCGTGCATAAAGCTCATGGCTGCGGCGCCGAAAATCTCCGCGCCGGTAAAGAACTGGTTGGTGCGCCGGCGGTCCATCTTGCGGCAGAGAATGGTCAAGCCCTTACAGACCACCCAGCCAATGCAGAAGCCCAAGGCAAGGCTTGCCACCAGGCCGTAGAGGACCTTGACCCACTCGGACATGTTGATGCCCCCCACGCCGTTCTGGATGGCGATGGCCGCGCCGGAAAGGCCGGCAATCAAGCTGTGGCTCTCGCTGGTGGGGATGCCGAACATGGAAGCCGCCACACTGTAGACCACAATGGAAAACAGCGCCGCGCACAGGGCGATAAGTGCCTCCCGGGTGTCGCCGCCAAAGTCCACCATGTTGCTGATGGTGGAGGCCACCGAGCTGTTGAAGTGGGTCATCACCAGCACGCCCAGGAAGTTGAACACCGCGCTGAGCATAATGGCCGGCCGGGGCTTCATGCACCGGGTGGTGATGCAGGTGGCAATGGCGTTGGGCGCGTCTGTCCAGCCGTTGACGAAGATGACGCCCAATGTCAGGAGCACCGTAATCAGCAGCACGGGGCTGGCGCTCATGGCATCGAGAAAGTATGAAAATGACACATCCATAAAGTTTTATCCCATCCTCACTTATTCTCCGGGCAGGAACTGGCGCTGCCCGTAAAAAGGGTTGGCCTCCCGGCCGTTTAGCCCTATCCATATTTAAGGTTAACATTTAACGCGTGCAACGTCAATAGAAAATTAAGTTTTTGTAAAGAAAAAAGGAAGTCTGTTAAGAACGTGTAAAGGCCTTCCTCTTTCCGTGGAGGCAGGGGCTGTTGGCTGCGAAACGCAAACGTATGCATTATTTCAAAGCACACACCTATGCCATTTTCGCGCCCTGTTTATCTGCATCTTCTAAATTTTTTAAAAAAAATTTATCATTTTCTACAAAAGAAATCTACCATGGCCTGTGATATAATGATATTTGGAAGATTTTGACCATACAACGAAAGGGAGTAAGAAACGTATGTCTGGAAAACTAACCTCGCTGCTTGCCAGCCAAGATATGACCCAGGGCAGCCCCTCCGGTAACCTTATCCGGTTCTCGGTCCCTCTGCTCATCGGCAACCTGGCCCAGCAGCTTTACAGCACGGTGGATTCCATCGTGGTGGGCTACTATGTGGGAGACAACGCCCTGGCTGCCGTGGGCGCCAGCGGTCCCATTATGAACCTGCTGCTGGTGCTGTTTATGGGCATTTCCGTGGGCGCCAGCGTCATGGTGTCCCAATACTTTGGCGCCAAGGACCGGGAGCGCCTGGAAAAAACCGTGGGCACCACCTTGACCGCCACGGTCGTCTCCTCCATCTTCATCATGATTGTGGGGCCCCTTATCACCCCGCCGGTGATGAGCGCCCTGGGCACCCCGCCGGAGATTTATGATATGGCCTGTACCTATCTTGTTATCCTCTTTGCGGGCATTATCGGCAGCGCCTTTTACAACATCCTCTCCGGCGTGCTGCGTGGCCTGGGGGATTCCGTCACCCCGGTGGTTTTTCTCATCATCGCCTGCCTGCTGAACATTGTGCTGGACGTGTGGTTTGTAGCGGGCTTCCACTGGGACGTGGCCGGCGTGGCCATCGCCACCATCATCTCCCAGATTGTCTCCGGCAGCCTGTGCCTTATCCGCATGTTCTTTATGCGGGACGTGCTCTCGGTGAAGCCGGCCTACCTGTGGCCCAAGGCCCAGTACTTAAAGCAGCTCATCCGCTTGGGGCTGCCCAGCGGCCTGACCCAGGCCATCTTCTCCTTTGCCATGATTATCCTCCAGTCCCTGACAAACTCCTTCGGCACGGTGGTTATCGCGGCCAACACCGCTGTGATGCGCGTGGACGGCTTCGCCATGATGCCCAACTTCACCTTTGGCACCACCATGACCACCTACACCGGCCAGAACATCGGCGCCGGCCGCATCGACCGGGTGGAGAAGGGCGTGAAGGACGGCTTGAAAATCGGCCTGAGCGTCTCCGTGGTGCTGGTGGCCCTCATCTTGCTGTTCGGCCAGTACCTGATGCAGATGTTCACCTCCACCCCGGAGGTCATCTCCACCGGCATGCGGATGCTGCGGATTCTGGCAGTGGGCTACATCGCCATGGGCGTGACCCAAATCCTCTCCGGCGTGATGCGGGGCGCGGGCGACACCATGACCCCCATGTGGATCTCCATCATCACCACGGTTATCATCCGGGTGCCCATCGCCTACGGCCTGGAGTTCCTCACCCGCCCCGAGGGCGGCGCCATGGGCTCCGGCACCCCGGACCCCCTGTTCATCTCCCTGCTTATCAGCTGGGTGATGGGCGCGGTTATCACCTCCATCGCCTACCGCATGGGCCGGTGGAAGAAGAAGTCCATTGTGGCCGCTGCCAAAAAGGCCACCCCCAAAACAGAAGAATAACGCAACAAAACCAGCGGCGCTGCCCGGGCGCCGCTTTTTGCTGCCCTTTTTCCGGGGAGAGCAGCCCTCCCCCGCCTGAAACAAGGCAAAGGAAAAGGGCCGCCACACATGGGTGGCAGCCCCTCTCGCACGCCCCGAAGCTGTGGGGCGTGTTTTGTTTTTTCTCAGGCTAAGGCTTACGCCAGCCCGGCCAGCTGCGGCAAGAACATACTCACCGCGGGGATGTACGTCACCAAGAGCAGGCCCACCAAAATGGCCACATAATACCAGAGCATGTAGGGCATGGTCTTGGCAAGGGTGCTGCGGCCCACCTTGATGGCCACAAACAGGGTGTTGCCCACCGGCGGGGTGATGTTGCCAATGCACAGGTTGTACACCAGCACCAGGCCGAAGTGGATGGGGTCCATGCCAAAGGTCTGGACGATGGGCAGGAACAAGGGGGTGAAAATCAGGATGGCCGGGGTCACGTCCATAAAGGTGCCGGCAATGAGCAGAATCAGGTTCATGATGAGCAGGATGATGATGGGGTTATCGGTGATGCCCAACAGCACCGTGGAAACCGCCTGGGGGATTTGCAGGAAGGCCATAACCCAGCCCAGGATGTTGGACACGCCGATGAGGAATACCACCATGCCGCTCATTTTGGCGCTCTCCACCACGATGTTCCAGAAGGACTTCCAGGTGATGTTGCGGTAGCAGATGCCCAAAATCAGCGAGTAGACCACGGCAATGGCGGAGCCCTCTGTGGCGCTGAACACACCGGCCACAATGCCGCCAATGACCACGATAATCAAAGAAAGGGAGGGCAGCGCCTGCAAGGTTGCCTTGCCCAAGGTGGCCCAGCTGAACTTGCCGGGGGTGCCTTTGTAGCCCTTTTTCTTGGCCAGGATAACCGCCACCACCATGCAGCACAGGGCCCAGATGATGCCGGGCACATAGCCCGCCATAAACAGGGCCGCCACAGAGGTGCCCCCGGCCGCCAGGGAGTAGGTAATCAAGGCGTTGGAGGGGGGGATCAGCAGGCCAGAGGGGGCGGAAGAACCGTTGGTAGCGGCGCACAGGTCCTTGTCATAGCCCTGCTCTTCCTCACCCTCCTGGACCATAGAGCCCACAGCGGCCGCGGCGGCGGAGGCGGAGCCGGAGATGGCCCCGAACAAGGCGTTGGCGCCCACGTTTGTCACCAGCAGCGCGCCGGGCAGCTTGCCCAAAATGGCCATGACAAAGTTTACCAGCCGCTTGGCGATGCCACCTTGGTTCATCAGGTTGCCCGCCAAAATGAAGAAGGGGATTGCCGTCAGGCTGAACTTGCTCATGCCCACGAAGATGCGCTGGGCGCCTGTGACCACGGAGATGTCCAGGGGTACGGTCTGCAAAATGGTGACCAGGGAGGCGATGCCAATGGAGTAGGAGATGGGTACGCCAATCACCAGCAGGATTGCCAGAATGCCGATAATCATCAGCAGAGATTGTATCGCCATAGCTTACGCCTCCTTCTTTTTGCCTTTGCAGATGTCGTAGATGTTCAAAATGGTGTACAGGATGTTGATGACGCCGCACACCGGCATGGCCACGTAGAACACGCCCACGGCCACGCCCAGGGAGGAAGTCATCTGGCCCATGGCCAGCAGCGTGATGCGGTAGCCGCCATAGACCAGGATAATCAGGGAGAAGGCCATGGCGATAAGCTCGGCGAAGATGGCGAAGAACTTCTGGGCGGCGGCGGGCATCTTCTCCACCACCACGGGGATGTTCATGTGGCCCCGCTCCCCGGTGATGAGGGAGGCGCCGAACAGGCTGGCCCAGGCGAACAGGTAGCCCACCAGCTCCTCAGACCAGGTGGAGGGGTTGTTTAAGACATAGCGGGTAAACACCTGCCAGCAGGTCAGGGCCGTCATGGCGATGAGGCTTACGCCCGCCAGGACATTCATAATGCGGTTGAGCACTTTACGGGTAGCTTGCATAGAGAAACACGCCCTCCTTTCACTGGGAATCCGCCGGGTACTCGGCGTTGTGGGCCTGGATGAGCTCGTAGATGGGCGCCAGGTCGGGATAGTTTTCCAGCATCTCTTCGTGCATGGGGGCCACGGCCTCCTGGAAGGGGATGATGTCCGGGTAGAGGAAGGTGACGCCCTGCTCGTTCTCGGCCGTGTTCTTGGCCTCCTCCACAGCGGTTTCCCAGGCGTCCCGCTGGGTCTGGTTGAGGATTTGGAAGCCCTCGTCAAAAATGGCCCGCTCCTCCTCGCTGAGGCTTTCCATAAAGTCCAGGTTGCCGATGAGGATGTCGGGGATCATCTGGTGCATGGTGTAGGAGTAATACTTGCACACGTCGCCGTGGCCGTTGTCTGTCAAGGCCAGCTCGTTGTTCTCGGCGCCGTCCAGCATCTGAGACTGAAGGGCCGTATACACGTCGCCAAAGCCCATGGGGGTGGCGGAGCCGCCCAGCAGCTCCATCATCCGCACGTTGGTGGGGGACTGCTGCACGCGGATTTTTAAGCCCCGCAGGTCCGCGGGCGTCTCAATGGGGGTGTTGATGGTGTAGAAGTTCCGGGTGCCGGCGTCCAGCCAGGTGACGGCCTCAAAGCCCGCCTGCATGGTGGATTCGAAAATGGGGTCCACAATGGCGGGGTCGTCCATGGAGGCGTGGTAGGCCTCTGGGCTGGCGAACAGGTAGGGAAGGTTAAACAGGGTGTAGTTATCCGAGAAGGTCTCCAGCAGGGAGTTGGAGGCCACGCAGAAGGTGATGGCGCCGGTCTGGGTCAGCTGCACCATCTCGTTCTGGGAGCCCAGCAGCTCGCTGGGGAAAATCTGGATGTCGTACTTGTCCCCCAGCTCCCCTTCCACGTACTCCTCAAAGGCCAGCAGGCCCGTGTGGGTGGGGTGGTTGGTGGACTGGTTGTGGCCAATGCGGATAATCTGCAGGCCGTCGGTGGCGCTGGCGGAGCAGCCGAACAGGCTGCCCAAAACCAGCAGGCCGCACAGCGCCAGGGCAGCCGCGCGCTTCACGTTTTTCATAGGGCCTTCCTTTCTCCGAAAAGTGTTTACACGCCAGAGTACGCGGAGAACCCGCCGTCGATGGGGATGCACACGCCTGTGATAAAGCTGGCG
>FR893611.1:0-2283 GCA_000435395.1 Firmicutes bacterium CAG:94 | reverse complement strand
CCCGCCAGCTCCTTTTCCGTGTCGCCAAAGCGGCCCATGGGGGTGGCCGCCAGAATCTTCCCTGTGCGGGGGGTGGGGCTGCCGTCGGGGTTAAAGAGCAGCGCGGCGTTCTGCTTGGTGGCGAAGAAGCCGGGGGCAATGGCGTTGACCCGGATGCCCACCTTGGAGAAGTGCACCGCCAGCCACTGGGTAAAGTTGGTGACAGCCGCTTTCGCCCCGGAATAGGCGGGGATTTTGGTCAGGGGGGTGTAGGCGTTCATGGAGGAGATGTTCAGGATGTTGCAGCCCTCCCGGCCAATCATCTGCTGGGCAAAGGCCTGGGTGGGGATGAGGGTGCCGATGAAGTTCAGGTTGAACACGAACTCCACGCCGCTTTTCTCCAAGTCGAAAAAGCTCTTGGTGTCGCTTTCCAGGTCGCCCATCTCAAAGTACTCCTTGTCGGTGGTGGCCCGGGGATTGTTGCCCCCCGCCCCGTTGATGAGCACGTCGCAGGGGCCCAGGTCCTCCAGCACCTGGCTGGCCACGGCGCTGCACATGTCCTTGTCCAGCACGTTGCACTTGTAGGCCTTGGCCACGCCGCCCTCGGCGGTGATTTCCCCGGCAAACTGCTGGGCGGCCTCCTCGTTCAAGTCCAGCAGGGCCACCTTGGCGCCTGCCCGGGCCAGCACCTTGGCAAAGGCGGAGCACAGCACCCCGCCGGCCCCGGTGACAACCGCCACCTTGCCGGTCAGGTCGGTGTTCAGTACGTTCTTTTCCATGTTCCATCCATCCTTTCTAAAAAAGTCTTACTCCCGCTTACTGGCCTTTCTGGGCCTTTTCGCAGGCCTCGAACAACCCGTTGATATAGGAGGCGCCCAGGGCGCGGTCGTACAGGCCGTAGCCGGGCTTGCCGGTCTCCCCCCAAATCATGCGGCCGTGGTCGGGACGGACGTAGCCGTCAAAGCCGGTTTCCACCAGGGCCTTTACAATGGCGTACATATCCAGGCTGCCGCAGCTGGAAAGGTGGGCCCGCTCCTCAAAGGAGCCGTCCTCCAGAATCTTCACGTTGCGCAGGTGCATAAAGCCAATGCGCCCAGCGGCGGAGTACTTCCGCACCAAGGCGGGCACGTCGTTGAACTTGGCGCAGCCCAAAGAGCCGGTGCACAAGCACAGGGCGTTGGAGGGGGAATCCACAATAGAGAGGTAGCGGTCCAGGTTCTCCTCGCAGGTGATGACCCGGGGCAGGCCGAAGATGGGATAGGGCGGGTCATCGGGGTGCAGGGCCATGACCACGCCGCACTCCTCCGCCACGGGGATGACCTTCTTCAAAAACACCTCGATGTTCTTCCACAGGCCCTCCTCGCCCAGCTCGCCGTAGGCGCGGATCAAGTCCCGCACCTCCTCCTGGGTGTAACTGGCGTCCCAGCCGGGCAGGTGAATGTCGTCGGTGAGGGGGTCCAGGCCCCGCATCTGCTCCCAGTACATCACCAGGCTGGTGGAGCCGTCGGGGGCCTTTTTATCCAGCTGTGTGCGGGTCCAGTCGAACACCGGCATAAAGTTGTAGGTGACGCACTTCACGCCGTACTTGGCGCAGCGGCGCACGTTTTCGCAGTAGGCCTCGATGTGGGCGTCCCGCTTGTCCGTGCCCAGCTTGATGTCCTCGCTGACGGGGATGGACTCCACCACGTCAAAGACCAGGCCGTGCTCCTCGCACTGGGCCTTCAGGCGGGCCAGGGACTCCTCGGGCCACACCTTGCCGGGCTTTACGTCGTACACAGCGGTGACAATGGAGCGCATGCCGGGGATTTGGCTGATGTACTCCAGAGAGATGGGGTCGGAATCCCCATACCAGCGGAAGGAAAGTTTCATGTCAGTTGCTCCTTTCTAAAGGGGGCTTTCGGTTCAGCCCTGGATACCAATGAAGTTTGCCACGTTGTGAAAGCAGATATCCTGCACCATGGCGCCCAGCAGCTCGTAGTCCGCGGGGGCCTGGCCGTCCGCCACCCAGCCGCCGATGACGCGGCACAGAATGCGGCGGAAGTACTCGTGGCGGGGATAGGACAGGAAGGACCGGCTGTCGGTGAGCATGCCCACAAAGCGGCTGAGCACCCCGATGTTGGCCAAATCCCGCAGCTGCTTCGCCATGCCGTCCAGGTGGTCGTTGAACCACCAGGCGGAGCCGAACTGCACCTTGCCGGCGGTGGCCCCATCGTGGAAGCAGCCGGCGGCGGCGATGAGCTTCTCATTGTCCGAGGCGTTAAGGGTGTAGAGGATGGACTTGGGCAAGGCGTCCCGCAGGGCCAG
>FR893610.1 GCA_000435395.1 Firmicutes bacterium CAG:94 | reverse complement strand
GGTGCAGGCGCAGCCAAAGCGGATTTCCACCCCGTGCGCCAGCAGGTAGTGCTGGATGGCGGTGTAAATCTCCTGGGCCTTTTCCGTGCCCAGGTGGCGGATGGGGCAATCCACCAGCTTTAGGCCGGTTTGGATGGCCCGCTTGCGTATCTCCTTGACGGCCTCCTTCTCCGCGATGCCCTCCACGTGCTCATCGGCGCCGAACTCCAGGTAGATGGAATCGGTGTACTGGATGAGGGACTGGGCCGCGTCATCGCCGATGAGCTGGGGCAAATCGCCGCCCACCTCGGTGGAGAGGGACAGCTTGCCGTCGGAAAAGGCCCCGGCCCCGGAGAAGCCCGTGGTGATGTGGCAGGGCTTGCAGCCCACGCAGCGGCCTGTCTGGGCTTTGGGGCAGCGGCGCTCCTCCATGGCCCGGCCTTTCTCCACCAGCAGGATGCGCTTGCGGCTCCCCTGGCGCAGCAGCTCCATGGCGGTGAAAATGCCGGCGGGCCCGGCGCCGATGATGAGAATGTCTGTGTGCATGGAATATCCACCTTTCCGGGGGCACGCCCCCTGTTCTTTGTAGTATGCGCAAAAAAAGCCGCCCCGTCCGGCTATAAGGCCGCACTGCGCGGCGCGTTATAGTCGGCCCCAAGGCGGCCGGTAGAAACGTTCCCCCAAGGCGGGAACCTATATAACAGATTTGCCAAAATAGATAAATACCACAAAAGGGAGGGTTTGTCAAGCGAAATATGGAACAAGGACCCTCGCTTTGTTAGGTAAGGAGGACCGCAACGCCGGTGAGCACTGCCAGAAAGAGAAGGTTCCACACTGTGAAGATCCTGAAGAAGCGCCCCATTTGGCCGGGATACTCCCGGGCGCAGAATTTGAAGGAAATCAGGCTGGCCAGCGAGGCGATGGGCGTCCCCAAGCCGCCTAGGTTCACGGCTGTAAGCAAAACGCCATAGCTGCCGGTGAAGCCGGAAAGGAGAATGGCAGCAGGCACATTGCTGATGACTTGGCTTGCAAGGATGCCTGCCCACAGCTCCCGTCCCCCCACCAAGCTTTGCAGCAGGCTGTTGACCTCCGGAAGGCGCTTGATATTGCCCACGAAGATGAAAAAACACAGGAAGGTGAGGAGCAGGGCGTAATCCACTGCCCCATAAAGCCGCCGGTCCACCAAAAGGGTCACCAGGGCTACACACACCAGCACCGGGAGGTAGCCCACCACCCGGAACACCACCAGCAAGCACAGGGCCAGGCAGAACAGCATTGCCAGCAGGGGCGGTAAGGGCAGCTTCTCCCCGGGCGCCTGGGAGGCAAACTCCCGGACCGGCTCCTCTTTTTGAAACAGCAGAGCCGCCGCCAGCAGCACCAGGGAAATTCCCGTATAGGGCAGCACGGCCCATGCAAACTGGGCAAAGCCCATATCCGCCACGGAATAGAGATAGAGGTTCTGGGGGTTGCCGATGGGGGTGGCCATGCTGCCCAGGTTGGCGGCGATCGTCTCGAACACCACAAGGGAGAGGACAGAGCCTTTCCGGCTTACCCCGCGGGTAACCAGCAAGGTGAAGGGAACAAAGGTGATTAAGGTGACATCGTTGGTAATGACCATACTGCTGAAAAAGCACAGCAGCGTTAGGGCAAAGGACAACCCCCGGAACCCCCCTGCCCGGCGCAGCAGCCAGCCACCCAGCCGCTGAAACACCCCCAAAGAGCGAAAACCTGCCACAATGAGCATCAGGCAGAAAAGCAGCGCCAGGGTGCGGTAATCCGGATAGGAGAGATACGCCCAGTCCGGCGGCACGGCAAAGGCGGTGAGCACTGCCAAAACCAGGGAAGCACAGAGCACCACTTCCCCTTTGACAAAAGATTGGCATCGTTTCAAAACCGTTTTCACAGGCACAGCCCCATTTCCCAGAATATCCAGCCGCGCAGGGCGGCAAACGCCTCCATTATACAGCCACGGGCTGGCAAAAACAAGGGCCGCCGAAGAAAACGCTCCCCCGCCAGGGCCGGCTGCGCCCCGGCCTGCAGCCCCGCCAAAAGGACAGCCGCGTCAACAGGGGGTTCCGTCCGACGCCCAGCCCCGCACCCGGCGCTTCATGTCCTCCACGTCCAGCACGCCCAAGGCGAAGCCCTTGCGCACCAGCTCCTCGGGGACGTACTCGTCGTACTTTTCGAACACGGGCACCTCTTTGGGGTAGACCAGCTCCAGGGGGTCGAAGTCCTTTTCCACCTCCTCCTGGAGGATTTGGAAGAACTCCTCCTCCCCCACCTGCATGGTGAACTGCAGGTAGTAGGGCCGGGAGGGGTTCATCCCCTTGAGGCCCAGCCGCTTGCCGCAGCGCAGCTTTAGAAACCGCTCCAAGGCCAAGAAGGCGTAGCTGCCCAGCCAGGGGAACAGCGCCCACATGTGGCCCCCCAGGTGGATGAGGGGGCGGCCCTCCATGCCGGACTTGCGAAAGCTGTCCCGGGCCTCCTCCAGCCTGCACCGGGCGTGGCGCATCAGGTAGGGGTAGGTTTTGTCCTCTTGCAGGGCGGTGTACATGCGCTCTAGGATGCGGGTGTGGATGTCCCCGGGCACGTCGCCGAAATAGGCGGGGATGTTCCCCTTGACCAAGGCGCAGTAGACCTCCCGCCGCTTGTGGTCCACCTCCTCCACCACCCAGACACGGCCCGCAATGGCGATTTTATCCCCCACGGGCGGCGGCTTGACAATGGTGCCCAGCTCCTCGGAGCCGGCCCGGACAGAATACTCCACGTTCTCCTGGAACACGGCGTAGAACTTGTAGTTGTTCACAATGCGCTCCCCTGTAAGGCCCACCACCAGGCCGCCGTTTTCCGTGCGGTTGATGTGGTCGTTTTCCAGCAGGTGGCGGAGCAGGACGCGGTAGTCCTCCTGGGTGACGCGGTGGAAGCAGGACAGGGGCAGCACCCGGCTGGCCAGCTCCCCGGGGGTCATCTCCCCGCAGGAGGCCAAGGTGCTCATGGTCTGGTGATACAGCAGGCTGTAGGGCAGGCGGCCGGTGCGGGGCGGCTCCACAAAGCGCTCCTCGATGTACAGCTGCACCAGGGCGATGCCCTGTATCAGCCGCCAGGGAATCATATCCGGCAGCATGGCCCGGGGCTCGGGGTGGTCCTCCCGCATGACGAACCACATCTCCGAGGGCTCGCCCCGGCGGCCGGTGCGGCCCATGCGCTGCAAAAAGCCCGACACGGTAAAGGGCGCGTCCAGCTGGAAGGCCCGCTCCAGCCTGCCGATGTCGATGCCCAGCTCCAAGGTGGCGGTGGCGCAGACGGACAGCAGCGAGCCGTCGTCCTTCATCTCCTCCTCGGCGCTCTCCCGGTAGGAGGCGGAGAGGTTCCCGTGGTGGATGAGGAAGCGGTCGGGCTCATGGTTTACTTCGCAGTACTGGCGCAGGCTTTGGCAGACGGCCTCGCATTCCTCCCGGGAGTTGGAGAAGATGAGGCACTTCTTGCCCCGGGTGTGCTCGAAGATGTAGCCAATGCCCGGGTCCGCCGCTTTGGGGGCGGTGTCGGTGGGCTCCTCCAGGACGGGGAGCGCCTGGACGATAGGCTTGCCCTCGTCGGCCTGGGGGTCGGTGTTGAAGAAGTGTTCCATGGAGAGGCGCCAGACCTCCCGGCCGCCCTCGCACTGGGGAATGACGGTGGCCCGGCCGCTGCCCGCCGCCAGAAAGCGCCCGGCGGCCTGGGGGTCGCCGATGGTGGCGGAGAGGCCCACCCGCCTGGGACGGCACCCCGCCGCCTTGCTGAGGCGCTCGATAAGGCAGAAGGTCTGCATGCCCCGGTCCCCCCGCAGCAGGGAGTGTATCTCATCGATGACCACAAAGCGCAAATCCCCAAAGAGGGAGGGGATTTCCATGCGCTTGTTGATGAGCAGGGATTCCAGGGACTCCGGCGTAATCTGCAAGATGCCCCTGGGCTTGCGCAGCAGGCGGCGCTTTTGGGTTTGGGGCACGTCCCCGTGCCAGCGGGTGACGGGAATGCCGGCCTCCTCGCACAACTCCGTGAGCCTGCCAAACTGGTCGTTGATAAGGGCCTTTAGGGGGGCGATGTACAGCACGCCCACGCTGTGGGGCGGGTCCTCGTCCAGCAAAGTGAGGATGGGGAAAAAGGCGGCTTCCGTTTTGCCGGAGGCGGTGGAGGCGGTGAGGAGCACGTTTTCCCCAGTGCCGAAAATGGCCTCGCCGGCGGCGTTCTGCACGCCCCGCAGGGCCTGCCAGCCGCTGCGGTAGATGTAATCCTGGATGAAGGGGGCGTAGCGCTCAAAGACATTCATAGGGTAAACTCCACGTAGTTGGCGTCGGTTTCATCGGAGACGGCCTGGCTTTTGGCGTAGGTGAACGCCTCGGACTCCATCAGCTCCCCCAAAGTGAGGGAGGGGTTCTGGTAGAGCAGGTCCAAAAGCTCGATAAAGTCCCGGATGACCTCCCGGGGGGTGATGTTCTGGTCCGCGCCGATGCGGCCGTACTCCAGCTTGATAAAGTCCGCCAGCTCCTGGGTGGAGAGGGAGCGCTGGTAGCCGTAGAGCCCCGCGTGCATGGCGCAGAGCTTTTCGCAGAGGACCAGCATCTCCTCGGGGGTGAGGGGCTCCAGGCGGATGACAGGGGCCAGCAAGTCCCGGGCGCCGGGGCGGGAGAACTTCCCCTCCGCCAGGCGGGAGCGCAGGGCCTCGTAGCTGTAGACGCCCCGGCGCTTGTCCTCGATGGCCTGGGGCGTGGCGCCCATGACGATGCCCAGGTACCGGGCCTTGCCCTGGAGGGTGTCGTTGTACATGGTGAGGAGCTTTTCGTAGTTGTACTGGCGGGTGATGGCGTTGGGGATTTTGTAGAGGTTCACCAGCTCGTCGATGAAAATCATCATGCCGGCGTAGCCTGCCAGGCGGAAAAACACGGCGAAAAGCTTGAGGTACTCGTACCAGTTGTCGTCGGTGATGAGGATGTTGACGCCCAGCTCCTCCTTGGCCTCCCGCTTGGTGGCGTACTCCCCCCGGAACCACCGGGCCACCTGCTGCTTTTTCTCCTCCTCCCCCTCCACGTAGGCGTGGTAGTACAGGGAGAGCAGCTTGGCGAACTCGAAGCCGTGGACCAGCTCGCTGACCGCGGAGGTGACGGCGACAATCTTCTGGTCCACCGCCTGGGTCAAAGCGGGGCTGCCGGGCTCTAAGCCAGTCTCCTGCAGGGCCTGGGACTGCACGCCGCTAATCCAGCGGTCCAGCACCAAAGTGAGGGCGCCGCCCTCGGGTTTCGTCTTGGTGGACAGGTTGCTGATGAGCTCCCGGTAGGTGGCCAGGCCCTGGCCCCGGGTGCCCTGGAGCCGCCTCTCGGGGGAGAGGTCGGCGTCGGCCACAATGAAGCCCCTGTCCATGACGTAGTTGCGGATGGTCTGGATGAGGAAGCTTTTGCCCGAGCCGTAGCGGCCCACAATAAACCGGAAGGAAGCGCCGCCCTCCTCTAAAATGTCCACGTCGTGGAGCAAAGCCTCGATTTCGCTTTTCCGCCCCACGGTGATGTAGGGCAGCCCCACCCGGGGCACCACGCCGCCCTTTAGGGAATTCAGCACCGTTTGGGCAATGCGCCTGGGCACCTTTCTGTTTTCCTCGTTCATGGGTTCATTCCTCCCAGCATCTCTAGAATCTCCTCTCGATAGTCTTCCACCAAAGTGATGGCGGCGCCGTCGCACTCCAGGATGTTGTCGCCAATGTCATCGAAAAAGGCCTGGTTGATGGCGTCGGCTACCACAGAGGGCATCCACTTGTGGGCCTGCACCAGGGGCGCTGTGGGCTCCCCACGGAGCAGCGCCAGCAGCAGCTGGACGTAGCCAGGCTCCAGCCCCGGCACTTGGGGGCAGATATCCGGCTGCTCCGGGGCGGGGGGCGGTGTTTCCTCCACCGGCGGCGGGGGCGGCTCCTCCTCCCCCCGCTCCTCGTCGGTGAGCAGGCTCTCCCGGGTGGCCTGGGCGTCCCGGCGGATGCGCTCCAGGTGGGAGAGGTCGATGGTGATTTTGGGCCGGGCGGCCTCCAGGGCGGCGGCGCGCTCCGCCTCCAACACGGCCTCCACATAGGGCGCGGCCCAGGCTTCCTCCGGCTTTTCCCGGAGGTAGTGGCCTGTTTTCAGGTATTTGCGCAGCAGGCGGTCCGCCTGGTGGAGCAGGCCCGGGAGCTTGTCCTTGCCAAAGTAGAGGTTCTCGTAGCGCTCCTCCTGCCAGTGGCCGCCCCGGCAGCGGTAGATGCGGCAGGGGTCCAGCGCATAGTCGGCGTCGGGGTGGGGCCGCTCCTCCCAGTAGACGGCGTTGGACAGGGGCGACCAGGGGTAGCCGTCCAGCCGGCCAAAGCAGGCGGTGAACAAGTCCTCCCCCTTTTGGGCGGACAGCGCCAGCCCCTGGCGCCAGACTTCCGCGAACAGGTGGACGCCCCTTGCCCCCTCCTTTTTCACCACGGGGGACTCCTCCAGCTTTTTGGGGCCAAAGGCGCACAATGCTTCCAGCACCGCCTGGTCCGTGGCCTCCTGGGGGCTGCGGAGGGTCACAAGGGCTTCGTCCCGCCGCAGCACCTGGGGGCTGGCGAAGGAGCGGGCCGTCTGGGGGGGAAGGTTGTGGAGGACCGCGAACTCCAGCATCCACTGGCGCAGGTTCTTGCCCATGGAGGCCTCCCCCACGCCGGACTCCACAAAGCCTGTTTGGAAGGCCTGGAGCTTCTCCAGGGCGTCCTCGGGGGAGGCGGCGCCAATGCCGTTGAGCAGCTCGTAGACATAAATATAGGCCATAGAGGTGGCGATGGGCGTGAACTCCCCCTTGCGGACCTGGGCCCGCCAGGTGAAATAGCCCCGCAGCTGCCGGACGTTTAAATCGTGGTAGGTGGGAAAGTAGCGGGTGTAGTCGCCGTTCCAGGGGCAGTCGTCCTCGTAGTCCTCCATGAATTTGCCCTGGCGGTAGAAATTCTGGCACTTCTCGGCGAAGGTGCCCTCCCGGCACTGGTAGAGCCCGCGCATCTGGTAGATTTTCTCCGGCACCTCCTCCCCGATGCTGGGGAAGGGCTTCCCCGGGGCGGACAGGGGCGTATCGGCGTAGACCACCGCGGCGCTGGTGGGCTTTTGCTCCAGCACGATGGTGTAGCCCCGCTGGCTTTGGGAGACGGCCTGGTCCAGCAGGCGGAACACGGTTTCCGGCTCGGTGCCCCCGTGGAAGGTGACGCCCACCCAGTTGGGGCCCTTCATGCGGAAGGGCTTGGAGAGGAACGGCGCCGGGCGCTGGGCGAGCACCTGTTGGCCGCAGCGCATGTCGCACCGCTGGATTTCCTCCCCAGAGTCGGAATCCCATTGGCGCATCAGGAGGGCGGCCCACTTGCCGGTGATGGGGTCGGCCAGGACAGAGAAGCCGGGGAAGTCCGGCCAAGGGCGCTGCTCCCGCATGTGAAATTTTAGCTGGGCATAGGCTGTCAGCTGGGACAACTCCACGGCGCCGCCTCCTTTCCTGTGGGGGGATTTTTGGGGATTGCTATCCCCGCCGCATGACGTTCACTGGGTATTATAGCATATTCTCCCCCACCGCGCTATGGCGCAGGGCTTTTTTCACTGCAAACCTTGCATTTTCCACTCCACCACTGAGAGGAGCTCCCCCAGGGGCCGGGTCCCTTTAGATTGCCCGCAGAAGGGACCATACTTTGGACGGCCTTCTCCGGCATGCGGGGAACACCCCTGGGTCTCTGCCAGTTCCGGCCTGGGGAAAAGCCGCCGGCTGCCGGCAGGAATTGTGCCTTTCCCCTTTGGCGCAGATGGGAAGAACGCACAAGGCTGGGGAGACTTGGTGATGTAATAACTCAAAGGTTATAACACCACAACCAATGAAACCTTCCGTTTTCCCGCTGCGGGGAGTATACTACAGTTATAGGAAATGGCACAGCCCGCTTCGCGCAAACCTCCAGCGGGCCTTGTCTGGTTTCCAATCTTAAGGAGGCACTATGGCTGTTACACTGTTCCCAGACGGGGTGCCCTGCGCCCTGCAAGAGGCTTTCGACCTCTCCTTCCTGCGCCAGTGGGGGAAGGTCTTCCGCGTGTTTGACCAGCAGGATTCCGGCAACCTGTGCTTTGGCCTGGAAGACGGGGCCCACCGGTACTTTGTGAAATTCGCCGGGGCCAGGCCTGTGCGCTACAAGGGGGAGCCGGAGAGGGCGGTGGAGCTTTTAAAGCAGTCCGGGCGCGTCTACCGGGACCTGGCCCACCCGGTTTTGCTGCCCCTGCTGTGGGAGGGCCCTGTGGCGGGCGGCTACGCGCTGCTGTTCCCCTGGACGGAGGCCATCTGCATGGGGAAGCAGTACCCCAGCCGGGAGCGTTTCCTGGCGCTCCCCCTGGACACAAAGCTGGGGATTTACCGGGAGGTGCTCGCCTTCCACAGCCATGTGGCGAAGCGGGGGTATGTGTCCGGGGACTTTTACGACGGCTGCGTGCTCTTTGAGGAGGCCACAGGCCGCACGCTCCTTTGCGACGTGGACGCCTACCACAAGATACCCTTCTTCAACCCTGTGGGCCGGATGTGGGGCTCCACCCGGTTTATGGCGCCAGAGGAGTTTGAAAAGGGCGCGGCCATCGATGAAAGCACTATGGTGCACACGTTGGGCGCCTTTGCCTTTGAACTGTTCGCCCCAGAGGGCCGGGAGCTTGCCCAGTGGCCCCTCTCCCCCGCCGCCTGGGCATGCGCCAAAAAAGCGGCCTCTCCCAAACGGGAGGACCGCTTTTCGGATGTGTCGTCGTATAGGAGGGCGTGGGAAGATGCCATCGGGTCGCTGCCCGCTTGCCAGTAAAAAAAGAAAAAGCTGTTTGATATCAGCAAAAAAGAGGCCGCTGCCACTGGCAACAGCCTCTTTCTTTATGGGGTGTAGGGGCCATCACCGCCCCAAGGCGGACTGGGCCCAGGCCCCGGCGGTGCGGGGCGTCACCAGCTGGCCCGCCTTCCAGGTGAAGGCGGGGTACTGCTCCCGCAAGTGGCGCTCAGCCGGGGGCATGGCGCTGCCGCCGGAGGTGGCAAAGGGCACCATCGCTTTGCCGGAGAAGTCGCCGCTTTCCAGGAAGGTGTCCACGGCCCGGGGCTCTATCCCCCACCATATTGCGTGTCCAAATTGATACAATCAACATCTTGTGGCTATCGTTTTCCGATTTATCAAATCGCTACAAGATATGCGATTATTCATTCTTCCCCGCGCACCCACATGGTATTGGGTATCGTTTTTTGACTTGCAATTCCAGGCTGAACGACTGCCTTCTTTCCTATTAAAGAAAGGCTACCGTTTTTCGATTTGCTATCGTTTTCATTTTACATCAAATCTGCCTGAGAATCTACCACAGAGAAAGGCCCGGAACCAAACGCTCAGGATCTGGTTCCGGGCATATTTTTACATCTCCGTTGTGATTTCTGTCCCGTTCCTGAAAGTAAAGACCACCCTGCCGTCTGAATAGACCGTAGCGTAATCGACTAACTGGTAGAACAGCCGGTCATCAAAGGCAAGCGGCAGTTCATGGATTTCTCCAAGCTCGAACAGAAATCCGCTGAAAATATCATATTTGAATTCCCTTTCTTTCCGTTCTTTCTCCAGGCCGTTCATCCTGCTTTCCAGTGCGGCATACCGGCTGACATACCCGTCATACCGTTTCCGGTAATCGTTCTGGTCCATTTTCCTCGTGGCGTTTTCGTCTATCAGCTTCTGAATCAGCCCTGTGGTCACTTCCATTTCACTTCTGACCTCTTCCATCTCCCGGTTGATTGCCTCGCAGTCACCTAAAACGTGCATGACCGCCCGGCAGTCATCAATCAGGCTGTCCCTGTTCTCCATCAGGCTGCTCAACGCTTCCAGAAACAATTCCTGTATCCTCTGCTCGTACAGATGGGGCGTTGTGCATTTATGTTCTCCCTTGAACTTGGCATTGCACTGCCAGACTGTGCGCTTATATTTGCTGTTGGAATGCCAAACCTTGGAGCCGAAGTATGCTCCGCAGTCCCCGCATTTCAGCTTAGCGGAAAACGGGCTGCAGCAATTGCTCCGGCCGGCTGCCCTCCGGCGTTCCATCTCCAATTGTACCAACTGCCACTCGGAAGGGGAAATGATGGCATCATGGCTGCCCTCCACATAATACTGCGGAACTTCCCCTTCGTTCGCCTTTCGTTTCTTGGAGAGGAAATCCACCGTGTAACACTTTTGCAGACGTGCATCGCCCTTGTACTTTTCATTCGTCAGGATATTTTCCACCGTCCGGTGCCGCCACCCGCTTTTTCCGGTCGGCGTGGGAATTTCCTGCTCCGTCAAATACTTTGCAATGGCATAAGGCGTTTTCCCCTGCATGAACATCCGGTAAATCAGCCTTACGGTTTCCGCCTCCTCCGGCACAATCTCCATCTGCCCATCCTCGCCTTTCTTGTATCCGAGGAAGGTGCTGTACGCAAGGCTGACTTTGCCGTCTGCAAAACGCTTTCTCTTTCCCCAGGTAACATTCTCCGAGATGGAGCGGGATTCTTCCTGCGCAAGGCTGCTCATGATGGTAATCAGCAGCTCGCCTTTGGAGTCAAATGTAAAAATGTTCTCTTTCTGGAAATAAACCTCCACGCCTCTTTCCTTCAACTTCCGAACCGTAGAAAGGCTGTCCACCGTATTCCTTGCGAACCGGGATACCGATTTTGTCACAATCAGGTCTATCTTCCCATCCAGGGCGTCCTTTATCATCTCATTAAAGCCGTCCCTGTGACGGGTGTCAGTTGCACTGATCCCTTCATCCGTATATACTTTGACAAATTCCCATTCCGGCCGGGATTGGATGTAGCGGGTGTAATAATCAACCTGCGCTTCGTAGCTGGTCAACTGCTCCTCGCTGTCTGTGCTGACACGGGCATAACCCGCCGTTTTCCGCTTGGTTACCGCATCCTTCCGGATTCCGGTATGTATATTCCTTGTTGCAGGAATGACTGTCACATTAGCCATCGTTCTCCTCCTTCCCGCCGTTTTTTCTCATGGTCCTGACTTCCTTCATCCGCTGGCGCAGCATCTCCCGGTGTTCCGCAGAGGCTTCACGGTCACTCCAGTAGGCTTTCTTTTTTTCGCTTATGAGCCTGCGTTGTTCCTCCGTAAACTCATGTGTCTTCCAGTATTCCTTCATCCGCTCGCTCTGCTGGCGTTTCTGTTCATCAGTACGCTTCCGGCCAGAATTTTTTAGGCTAATCTGCCGTTTCTGCTCTTCTGTGCAGATATACTTGATTTCATGCTCCCTCCACTGTTTAACGGTTTCTTTTCCGTCCTTCAAGCAGAATACCAAAGTGCGGTCTTTTTCCGCTCTGATAACCGTTATCTTGTCCCTGACGGCATCCTCCGTAACTTTACCACCAATGACCTCCGCCGTCAGCCTGAAAAGTTCTTCCTCCGGGATAATCTCCGCGCCACAGCAATTCAATCCGTCTTTCCTCCGGGTGTGGCAGGTCCAGGTCCGGTATTTCGGGGACCCTGAGCGCACATAACTTTTCCCGCACCGGCTGCATTTTACCATGCTGGTAAACGGGTATCTCGCAGTAGATTTGTTTCCATCCGGGCTTGCGAAATGCTCTGCTCTGCGCTGGATCTCCTCCTGCGCCCGGTTAAAGGTATCCATGTCAATGATAGCCTCGTGGGTACCCTGCGCATGGTACATCGGTTTTTCCCCGTTGTTCTTGACGCTCCTTTTTGTGATGTAGTCTTCCCGGTAGGTCGTCTGCAGGATCAGATTCCCGGTATACGCATAATTACGCAGCAGCTTTAAAATGGGGCTCCTGCTCCACGAGTTTCCGAGCCGTGTTTTGATGCCCATTGCATTCAGGCGGTTCCGTATGGTTGTTGCACCGGCCCCTTCCAGATACCATGCAAAAATCATCCGTACCGTTTCCGCTTCCTCCGGCACAATCTCATACCGTCCGTTCACATTGCGGTAGCCGAGCAGGGTGCTGCTCCACGGTTTGCCCTCCTCGAAATTCTTCTTGATGCGCCATTTCTGGTTCTCGCTGGCTGAGCGGCTTTCTTCCTGCGCATAGGACGCCAGGATCGTCAACATCAGTTCCCCGTCCGCGCTTAAGGAATGGATGTTCTGTTCTTCAAAGTAAACATCCACACCCAGCGTTTTCAGTTCCCGCACGGTCTCCAGGAGCGTGACCGTATTCCTGGCAAAGCGTGAGATGGATTTTGTGATGACCATGTCAATCTTTCCCGCCCTGCACTCTGAAAGCAGCCTTTTAAAATTCTTCCTGGAATCCTTGGTCCCGGTCACAGCCTCATCCGCATAGACGCCGGCGTATTCCCATCCGGCGTGGTTCTGGATCAGTTCACTGTAATAGCTCACCTGTGCCGCCAGGGAATGACGCATGGCATCCTTGCCAGAGGACACCCTGCAGTACGCCGCCACATTTTTATCTCTCGGCAACTGCGGGGAGCCAAATGTGACCTGGGTAATTCTTCCCGCCATGCTTGTCCCTCCTTGTATCAAATTCCGCCATTTTGGCGTATGCTATTCATCACTCTGGACGGCTATAATATCAAGTCTTTTCTGTGAAAATGCTGTCCAAAGATAAGCCGTGCCTTTTGGCGATAATTGTGTAGGATTTCCGGCGGTCAGCGGCGGTAAGTACCCCTTCGGAAAAGAGCCTGTCAATCAAGGAAAGGGAAACCCGGTAGGCCATCAGGTTCTCCGGCTCATACGCGGCTTCCAGTTTCTTTCCGGTGTTTCCAGTAGCATTCCCGGCAGCAATATTTCCTTCTGCTGTTCCCATAAACCTCAAACTCCTTTCCGCATTGATGGCATACCAGCCTATAATAAGCCTTTTTATTGATTTCTGATGGATGGCTGTTCCACCAGCGGCTGCGGCACTGGTCAGAGCAAAACTTCTTTTCCTTGCGTCCCTCGACCTGCATCACCGGTTTCCCGCACTGCGGGCAGAAATGGGTGCATCCCATATCCGGATGCCTGCGCAGATAAGACTTCACAGTATTGACGGACAGACCCAGCGCAACGGCTATCGCTCCCGCGCTTTTGCCTTGTAATCTCATATTGCCGATGGCAATCATGTCCTCTTTTTTCACACTGACACCTCCTCAACATACGGAGATTTGAGTGCTGCTTTGAGGGGGTATCACGGGCAAAAAAAAAATAGGCCCGTAGGCTATGCATCTATCGCACAGCCCACGGGCAATCCTACTCTTCCTCTTTTTACTTAAAGACGCTTACAGTAATCCAGGGAAATCCAACCAGCGCCGCTCTTGAGTTTACCCCAGCCTGTAGTGGAACCAGTGCCGGATTTCATCTCCGTAATGGTGAATACGCCTTTCCCCGTATACTTCCCGGTCTTGGCGTAATTCGTACCAGGACCTTTGCGGATATTCAGGTCGGTTGCTGTTACCTGTACCAGGAAGGAACCAGTTGAACTTCCAGAGCCGGTCTGCTTTCCGGTATACACCACCTTACCGCTTTCATCATACACGGAATATCCCGCATTGGAGTCAGCGCATCTCTTGGCGTTATCCAGATTGTTGAAGGCACCCTTCTGGCTCTTGGCATCCGACCAGCTTTTACGGACACGGTATAAGACCGAGCCTGCCGTTCCGGAAGACGAGCCTCCCAGTGCTGCCGTTACCTTGGAGGCCAGATCCCCAAGGCGGGAATACAGCCAGTCCCCCGGACAAGATTTGTTCGCAAACCAGCGATGGACGGTGAGTACCATCTCATCAGACTTCGGGGAATAGTTGAGCGTCTTATTCTTATCTCCCAGCCAGAGAAGTTTCTTCTTTCCGTTCCGCTTGCAGATGTCCGTACACAGTTTCACGAGGGAATTATAAACAGCGTTGGTCATTGCGTAGGGATGATTCAGATCGCTGGCACACTCGATGGTGACGGCCCTCTGGTCATTGGCGTTGCTGGAAGAACACCAAGAGCGGTTCTTTTCCTCTACGCAAAGGGCGATCTTTCCATCCTTTCCGATGCCATAGTTACAGCTGGCCTCTCTGGACGGGCTGGTAAAGCATCCGCAGATGCTCTCCGCCGTCAGCTGGCCGACCACACAGTGGGGAGTAATCCGATCAATGGAATGCGTCCTCTGCCCGGAATGGTTCGGGCTAAGTTTTGTGTAAGATACAAGGGAACTGTTTGTGTAAGCCATTATTCATTACCTTCCTTTCCGTTTTCTGCTCTGTCATGGAGCTGCTCTAATACCGTTTTGATCTTTTCCGGGATAGGGAGTCCCAGATGTCCCGCATTCTCCAGCAGGCTCACGCCTTCATTGGAGATGTAGAAAAAGATCACCGCTGTCCGTAAGACCGCCCCGGTTCCGATCACCTGCACATCGATGATGTTCGCAATCCCGACCAGCAGGAAGATCAGTACCTTGCGGAAGATTCCCTTAAAGCCGACTTCGCTGGATAACTGTTTATTGATGATGGCGCACATCACACCTGTGATGTAGTCGATCACCACGAAGGCAATGAGGGCATAAAGCAAACCGTCACAGCCTCCAAGAAAATATCCCAGCCAGCCGCCCACAGCGGAAAAGATGAGTTGGATGGTGTTCCAGAATTCTTTCATGGTGCGTTCCTCCTTTGAAATGTTGATATGAAAAAAGCGGCTGCTCCGAAGAGTAGTCGCTGATTCCCAGAAAATATAAAGTTATGCTGTCCGCTTCCACATATAGCAGACGATATAGGGCTGCAGGTTATTATGGGCGCTGCCGGAACCTGCAGCCGCAGTGGAGCCGGAAATGGTGTGCGTATGCGCCCCTCCGGAGGTCGTGGTCTTATTGGTGACTGCCGTATACCCGGACGTGGCATCAATAAGAACCCTGTTCCCGCTGTTCGTACCCCATGCGGCTTTCTGGTTCTGTATATTGTGCGTGTGCGCCCCGGCACTCGCTGTAGCCAGTGAACCTTTGGCATGGGAGTGGCTTGGCATCTGCGCTGTAGTCAATGCCACCGTAGAGGCGCCTCCGGTTTTCTCCACCGTATTAAAGTTGCTGTCCGATGTGTTAATTCCCACCGGCACCCGGCCGCTGCCCCAAGCCACCCATGTACCTCCAAAGTAGGTGGAGGGGTTGGTAGATTTGGTACTCATATAGATACTACCTACCGGATACATCGTTTTTGCAAATTGCTGGATGTATTCCTTCAGCAGCATCCCATAGACTTTCACATCCCAGTTCTCGGCCACCTCAAAGGTATTATCCCTTTCCGACACCTTCCCGATGGCTACCCCTTTGCCGCCGCTCTTAAAGTCCATGACCACGGCAGCTGTGGAGACGATCTCCTGCACGGAGATGGTGGAAAACGCATCCTCCAAGGTGTAGCGCACATCATAGGAGGTCTCCGTAGAGATCTGTCCTTTGCCGCAAGTGAAAGCTGTATTTGAGGCAAAGGTCACCCCGGCGTCCGTCCACTGCTCTGCTGAAACCTGCTTGTACTGGACGGAAGTCTTGAGAGTATTCTTCCCGCTGCAGGTGGAATAGCCAAAGGATACCATCGCATGGATGTATGTCCCGTCATCATCCAGCGTCCCATTGCTTAAGCACCGCTGGGACAGGGAGGAATTGAAGTACGGCGGGGAATAGGCGGTCACCGTGATCGAAACGGACGCCTCCGCCGATACCCGTCCTCTGGAATCCGTCACCGTAGCCTTAAAGGTGATCGTCCCGGAATTATTGAGAAAACCTGTGGTCAGCGTGGAAGCGGAACCACTGTACCCACCGCCGGTAATGGAATAGGATTTGATGGTGGATCCATTACTTCCAGCCGCCCCGTTGATGGTTAGCTTTACCTTGGACTTTGTCTGCACATAAATTCCCCATGTACTTGGCACTTCTCCATCAATCCGGGAAGCAGTCAGGCTGGAAATAGTCGGTTTCACACTGGCAGGAACACTTAGCGTCAGCGTACAGGTTTTAGAGCCGATGTTCGTATTCCCGTTATAAGTGGTACAGGTGATCGTGCAGGTTCCGCTGGTCGCATTCGGGATCTGGCTGGCCAGCGAAAGAGCTGGCGTCCATGATACAGAAGTTGCCGTTGTCTTGGTTGCAATTGTCCCGCTGGTATTTCCAAAGGAATACGTCAGCGTATGCGTAAAAGCGGAAGAAGCACGGCTGATCGAAATCGTACCGGCAGACCCCATCGTCATATTCGCAGCAGATACGCTGGAGGCACGGGGGATGCTATCCAGCGTAATGTTGGCGCTGGCTGTGATTGTTCCATAGTACGTCCCACTTAAGGTTGCCCGGATCTGGAACACTGCTGAAATCGCTAAGGACTTACTGCCATCGCTGGCATGATTGACCGTCCTTGATACCGTTCCCAGCAAATGCGTCCCCGTGGTACTAATCGCTGGGGAGGAAAAAGTCTGAGCCGATCCGTCAATGGTGCAGGTATTGTCGCTTCGCCCACTGATATTCAGACTCCAGTCATTCACCAGATACAGCTTACAGGTAACCGTAGACGTATTGGCAGAGACATTCTTGCTCTGCGACCAGTCCACCCGCAGCTTATAATGGCCGTCCCGGATGGAACCGGAAAAACTGCCGCTGGATGCCATCGTTCTCACCCCTTCCGTTTCTCAGCATCTTAGACGGGACCTCTCCATTTGATCGAAAGGTTCCCATTGGTTCTCGGTATAAAATCAAACCACCCCCGGCTTTCATTACCGAGGGATAGCTTGTTGCGGATCTCCGCATTGGTAATCACAAGGCTCTGGTTGGAGATATAGGCAATCTTCTGCCCATTCTCTTTAAAGGCCAGTTCCTCGTTGGATAGTTCTGCTGTGAAGGCGTTCCCGACTTTTCCCAGTTCAATCAAAGCACCTTTAAACCGGATATATTCCTCTAAAAGCAACTGGTTCGTAGAGACATTTTCCTTGATTTCGTCCGTAATCGTAGTGAAATCCATCCGGATTTCTGTGCTGCTCTGAGTAATGCTGGTTTCAAAATCCTTCTGGATCGTCTCCATTTCTGAGCGGGAAATGAATTCCTCCCGGACGGACATATTGATCTGTTCCGAGGTTTTCGTGATCTCGGAGTAGCATTCCCGGATGTTTTCCTCCAAGGAGGCAAGGTCATCCTCATAACCGGAGAAATTCTGGAAGGTTGCCTGACAGCTGGTGATAAGCGCCATGCGATCACCTCCGGTCAGTTGGATACATCACACTGCAGCGTCAGGATACTGTCAATATCCGCTGCGGAAAGGTAAATCACCTTCCCGGCCTTATCAAACTCTGTCGCATGACCATCCTTGTCCTGCGCATACCATGTGTAGGTCAACGACTGTTTCTCTGTCGCAGCCGCCCAAGCCGAGCCGGAATACTTCATCAGCGTAACCGTCTGTGCAGAATGATCCACCTGATACCAGAAGTCACCTTCCTCTGGATTGGACGGAACCGTCTCCGAGATACTGCCGAGCAGCGGATCGACTTCCTTCTGGTTGGTACGGACGATCACATAAGGCACCACACCGCCGAGATTGTTCTTGACCGTAAAACCTCCGATGGAAAGCATCTCCGATACATAAGGGTCGGATTTATCTTCTACCGTGATCACATCCTCATAGGTATTACCCTTATAGGTCATCGTGCAGCGGTAGGACTGGATATTCACGATATCTGCCCCCGATACAGACAGGGTAGAAGAAGTTTCATCACTGATATCCTCCCATTCACCGCCCGTGTATTTCGCCCACTGATAGGTAGCTCCTGTCGTAATCTCAGAAGCGCCGTCATAACCAACCGCTGCCAACGCAAGGCTGCCGGACTGGTTAATGACAACAGTACCTTCCGGTGCATACACGGAGAACACAATCGCATTGGCACCGCTGGCTCCGTTGCTGCCCTTGTTGGATTTTGTCCATGCAAACTTCTTCACAACAGATGCCCCGGACACGGTAAAGGTCAGGTCTATCGTACCATTCAGAACGGTTGCACCTCCAAGGGTCGCATTGGCGGCAAAGGTCAGTACCACCGATCCGGCTCTGGAGGCAGTTGCAGCTGTATTACTCTTGACTGTCACGCCAGAAGGTAACGCCCCTACCGTGCAGGTGCAGGCAACCTGTGAAATTCCCACATACCCCATAAATGGGATTGTGATATCCGTAGCTGCTACTACCATACCGCCGGAGGTACAGGCAATGTTCTGCGCCTCATTCCCAAGGATGACGGAAAGTCCGCCCGTTCCGGCTGCACCCGGTTCGCCCTGGGAACCATCATAGATCTTCGTGAGGGAAGTCGTATCATAAACATCCGGGTCATTGGTCGCCAGCTTGATCTGGGCCACCCCATTAAAAAAGACAGCATGATCCGGTTTCACTACTAAAGTACCGCCGGAAATGCTGGCGTTGTCCGGAGTCGTGGGATAATCCTTCCATGCCCCGGTGCTGTCCTTATACTGCCATGCCGTAATCGTGACTCCCTGCACCTGTGCCGTCAAAGTAGCCTGCGCCGCCCCGACCAGAGAAGAATTGGCGTCATACTTAAATACATAAGTATCTGCAGCAAGATAGGCCAACCTGGCATTCTCCGCATTGCGGATCAGTGTATAAGTGATGTCAGCGGAGATGTTGACGGTATTCTTTGTCTCCGAGTCGTAATAGCTGATATAGCAGAGGTAGGTGAGCATCCCAGAAGTGGCTGCCGCCAACTTGTTGGCATTGACCGTTAGAACGCCTTTAGAGACACTCTCCCCGGAGGTCAGCGCTGCCTCCGCTCCGTTTCCCTCCTTCCGTTTCCACGAAATCGTAAGCCCCGATGCGTCCAGCGCCAGGTTGGTCTGGTCGAGAAATACCACCGGGGTAAGGGTCAGGGGTGTGCTGGCCCAGTCCGGCGCATAGGTATGGGGCAGCACGTTGGGATCTTCAATCTGAGACTTCGGCAGATTGGAGGTAATATAAGCCGACAGTTTCCTCTGGTCCGTAATATCTACAAAGGTCTGCTGGCTGGAAGTTAATACAGTAGGCATATCGATTTCCTCCTTCTTAAATTGTGATTTCACAATAGAATGATGCGTTGTCGGTCACATCTTCCGTGGTAACTGTGATAGATTTCATCCCGATATGGGAACTGTCCCAGTCTGCATCAAGGTCTTCCCGGCCGGAATTCCGATGCCAGACAAAGCTGCTGGCCGGAAGGGTATCCGTGATTTCCTTGTCCCACGAATACACCCGGCAGCGAAGGATGCTTTTCTGCCCCTTATCCCGGAAGATGTTCACCCCATCCACCACCAGTTCCGTCCGGTACATCTTTTGTGCATTGATCTGATCGACTTTTCCCGTAATCACCTCGATCTTGGAGGTCTTCCCTAACAGATCATCTTCAATAGAAGTGATATTCTGGTCTTGCTTCGCAGACTCAGAGGTTAGCCGGACACCTGCAGCCCCTATCGTGATGGTGTTGCCGGAAGGGTCAAGATAGTCCCGTGTGCGGCTCAGGCAGAGGTATGTTCCGTCAATCCCGTGCGGTTTAGAAATGCAGCGCACATACATCCTTGCCCGGATATCCCCGATATCTGCACCCGTATCGGACTCATCCACGATGGTCAGTTCCATGCTGGTGACACCTTTCACAAGTTCCGAGAGTCTGGCATTTGCTTTCCGCAGCAGGTTCCCTGCCAGCGTCACATCCTCCCAGATCTCGGTCGTCCAGATCCATCCGATTTCTTCGACCGCTTCCTCATCGTACACATAGTTCTTGCCATCGTTCACCGCCGTAATATCCAGCCGGGTATCCGTCTCGGTTTCGTTGCCATCCTCGTCAGTCTCTGTAAGTTTCGCCCCCAGCGGAATCAGAGCCGTCACCCGCTCCGTGTGGTCACGGGTAATCTTCACATCCGTGAGATTCTTGCCAAACTCCACGGTCTGCAGCGACCGGTCTGGAAAGTCCTCCAGATAATCCAGCACCTTCCCATTCTCGGTATAACGCACCTGCAGGTAGCCGCCGTGTGTCTTGATCAGCTTGTCCTGTATGGCATCCATTGTTACCGAATAGTCGGAATTGCTGTAGCTGATATAATCGTTGTTATCCGTCACTGTCACCGTGCCAAGGGTGAACTGCTTTTTTTCTTCCACCGCAGCGTTATGCACAGAGAGGAACTGCTCCAGCAGCCCACGGAGCGGCCCCTGATAGGAAAATGGAGGCTGCATGGTGTCCTTCAAATACGCAAGGCAGGACTCGCAGGTCCATGTGTGCGTATTATAAAAATCCGTCCCCTCATCCAAGGCCCGCCCCTCAAATACCGTAAGAGCATCCTTTTTGCAGACAATGGTCGAAGCCATCGGCTGAACCGCAGAAAGATAGGGATGGTTGAACGGAGCAGAGAGGGTCAGGCTGTCAATATTCTCTGCATCCTCCTGCACCTTCGCCTCCGTGATGGAAAGCTGGGACAGGTGTGGGTGGTAAAATAACTGGTCATCTACAAAAACTCGGAATAAGCTCATAAGCGTCCCTCCCGGTACCGGAAGGTAGTCGTTCCTTCTCCCGTAATGCTGACCGAGTTTTGCCCTTCCTGTAGTTCCAGTTCTGGGAACGTCCACGTCCCGGCACTGACGGATTTTCGGAATACATCTTCACCGATACTCCAGCTCAGTGCTGTTTCCGCTGTCGTGACTACCGTAGGTACGACCGGCATATAGTCATTGTTCAGGATCGCCGTGCCGCCTCCCGTAATAGAAACTTCTGTTTCTTCCGTGTGATACCGGTAGGAATCTCCGTCTGAACAGGACAGCACCATCTGCCCCTTCCCAGTAAGGGGATCATAGGCGGGTTCCAGTTCCAAGGTACCAACGGCATATAGCTCCGGCTCCTCACTAAGAATCACGTGGCACAGCTGCCCGGCATAGAGATTGGCAAGAACATCCTTCATCTGATTAAACTTTTCCCGGCTCCCTAACATGGACAAGGTAATAGAAAAACTCCGGGGCTGGTAGGATACCCACCCAAGAGCCTCAGTAAAACGGATCGGAGCATTGCGCCCCGGTACCACAACCGTATTGGTCTGTGACTGCGGCGTGGGAAAGTCAATCTCCTCCCGGAGCCAGCCCATCGCAAACATCCACAAATCATTGATTTTCACATCTGGTCTCATAGGCTCAGCCTCCTTTGCAGTTTCTGTGTTTTTCCAAGGCCGCTGTCAATGGCAGGGAGCAGATGCCCTACCAGCGTCCCGTCATCCAGATACAGTCCCTTACAGCTGTTTTCCGCAATGATCGCCAGATATTTCTCCAAAGCACTGGTATTCAGATAGCTGGAAATCATCTGATCCAGCTGCTGGTAAAAGCCTTTGAGCGGAAGAACCGCTTCCCGGCCAGCCTCGCCGCCTGCCATCAGGCTGCTGCCGTTCATACCAAAGATGGTCGGTTTCGTCATGATACCGCCTTCCTTATACCAGTCAATCGACAGGTGGGGAACGCTCGGCGGAGCAAGGGATAGCTTGCCCGTAATCTTGAAATGGGGCAGCTTGATCTTCGGCAGTTCCAGCTTCATGCCGGAGAAGAAACCGCTGATCTTATCCACGATCCCTTTGATCGTATTCTTTGCCGCTTCAATCGGCTTCGTAATGGCGGTCTTAATCCCATTCCACACCGTGGTGGCGGTACTTTTGATCCCGTTGAATACGGAAGTCACGGTACTCTTCACAGCATTAAACACACTGGAAACCTTGCTCTTGATGCCATCGACCACTGTGGAGATCACAGATTTGATCCCGTTCCACACCGTAGAAGCTACAGACTTGATGGCATTAAAGACGGAGGTCACTGTATTTTTGATGGCATTGACCACCGCTGATACTTTGCTGCTGATCGCATTCCAGATCGAACTGATCACGTTCTGGATGGCCCCCATAATGCTGGAGATCACACCGGAAATCGCAGACAGCATGGAACTGACGGTATTTTTAATTCCGTTCCAGACGGAAGTAACGATATCTTTGCAGTTCTCCCAGATAAACCGGAAAGGCAGCGTGATGATGTCCACGGCTCCTTGAATGATAGAGCCAAGCAGCATCACTGCTGTCTGCACTACGTTACAGATGCCATTCCAAACATTCTGCAGGTGGGTCCAGAGGTTTGAAAACCACGTTTTCACACTTTCGATCATGGTGCCAATCCCGGTACAGATGGTATTCCACAGGTTTCCAAACCACTCCGTGATGGCACCCCAGTTCTGGATAATGGCAATAATCCCGGCAATAGCCGCCGCTACCGCCGCAATCACTGCAATGATCGGTAGGAGGGAGATATTCAACGCGCCTACGGAAACCGCCAAAGCCGCAATGACCGGAGTCAGCGCCGTGAAAGCTGCAAGCAGAACGCCAAGGATGATGATAAAGTTCTGCACCGGCCCCGGCAGCTGCTGAAACCAGTTGCTTACCGTCTGAATCACCGCAACCAGCGGAGGAAGGATTGTATTGGCGATCTCAGCCAGCTTCTCTCCCAGAGGAACAAGCGATTGCTGCAGCTTCCGGGTGTTGGATTCCATCTCCTGCATAGGCGTGGTCGTTGCATCGAACAAGCCCTGTGCGGAACCTTTCACACTGTCATAAGTACTTCCCACCGAAGTCAGGGAAGTGATGAATTTCAGGTTCCCATCCTCGGCCATCGTTCCAAAAGCAAGAGCTGCAAGGTTTAAGGCTTCCTGCTGGTTCGTACACCCGGCAATATCCGCCACGATGGAGTCAATCACCTGTTTCTGTGTAGCGCCGCCATTCTGCCAAGAGGTAAACAATTCCTGTGTCTTCGTGGAGAACATCCCGATGGACTCTCCAATAGTGCCATCCACCAGACGGGTGGTGACCTCATTGATGGCATCGTTGACCTTGTCCAGGTTGTAAGCGCCGTTCTTCAGTCCGTTATCCAGAAGCTGGAAATATTCAGAAGCAGAATATCCCGCCTGCGCAAATTTACCAGCATACTCAGAAAGATTATCGCCCAGTTCATTGGTCTTATCCAGACCGTTCTGGGTACCCACCACGATATAGTCCATCGCCTCCTGGGCAGTCAGGCCATACTGCTGCATGAGGGAATTGACACCCCGGAGGGTTTCATTCATGTCAATTCCATACAGTTCCTCTAAAGTGATCGCCTGCTGGGTCAGGTTGGTGAGATCCGTCTCGCTCAAATCACCAAGGTTCTTTTTAACCATCAGAACCGCATTGGCCACAGCGTCCATGCTTTCGCCGACACCGGAGGAGTACACGTTTTTAATGACATTTGCGGACTGCTCCGCTGCCTGTCCCGTCTCACCAAAGTAGGCATTCACCTTGGTCACGGCGTTCTCGGTATCGGAATAAGCGTCCAGCGCCTTATCGCCGATTTCCTGTATCTTATCGCCCACAGCAGACAGCTGATCCGCCGCCTGCATCAGCGCAGCGCCTTTCGTGTTCTCCGCAATCTGACCTACGTCATCCGCTGTATTTTCCGCAGCGTCTCCGGCTTCGTTCAGCTGCTGGATCAGGTTTTGAATCGCCTGCCCGTCATCCACGGTATCCAGAGCGTCCGTCAGCTGGCGGATATCGGCTTTCCCTCCTGTGGCAGACTTCCCGATCTTCTCAAGGGCTGTCCGCAGCTGGTCAGAATTCGCAGTCCCGTTTTTGATAGCAGAAGTCAGCCGGCTGCCAAGGACATCCGCATAATCGTCTACCTCTGTTCCCGTAGCGGCGAACAGCTTTTCCAGCCGTGCGGTATTCTGGGAGAGGGCGTCCTGCTCTGTCTGCAGGTCAGATAGGTCAGCCTTATATTTGTTCAGCTTCCCACGGGTTTCCTCAATTTCCCGCTGGAACGCCTGATATTTATCCGCCCCAATATCCCCACGGGCAAAGGCTGCGGCCACCTGCTCCTGTGCGGCTTCCAGCGCCGACAGCTTTTCCTCGGTCTGGCTGACTGCCTGCGCCAGCAGTTCCTGCTTTTGCGCCACCAGCACCGTATTGGAAGGATCGAGTTTCAGGAGGCGGTTTACATCATTTAAGGCAGACTGCGTTTTCGTGATGGAAGAATTAACGCTCTTTAATGCTTTGTCAAGACCAGTGGTATCGCCACCGATCTCAACTGTGATACCCTTAATCCGGTTCGCCACAACCCTCACCTCCTTAAAAATGGGCATGAAAAAAACCCGGATTGCTCCGAGCATGAAAAAAGCACCGATTATTTCTAACCGATGCTGCCTCAGAACTTATCGAAGTCCTCCTGAGTGGCAAGCCGCTTATATTTCACGCCGTCATTGGATTT
>FR893609.1 GCA_000435395.1 Firmicutes bacterium CAG:94 | reverse complement strand
AACAGTTCTTTGATTCCTCGGTTATCCTTGAAAACACCTTGCCGGTCTGTCACGATTTGAATGCTGCGCTGCATTTTCTGGACGTAGAGGATATCCTTATAGAGGATGCGGGTATAGTTCTGATAGTGTTGCACCATAATAGAACGGGTATCCGTTTTTTCCAGGGTCGCAAGGGCCTGCTCCAGAGCCTCTGGCAGAGCGTTCTCCAAATCCAGCTTGGAGACATACCGCAGAGCCTGTACTTTGTACCCCTCTGTGGCGTAGTTGAGGTGGGAGGACAAAAAGAGCAGGGCAGCGTTTGGCTGGAATTGCCGGATATGCTTCGCAACCTCCAGGCCGTTTTGCTCTGGCATCTCCACATCGAGAATGTAGACGTCGTACCGCTCTCCGTCCGAGATGGCGTCCATAAGTGCCGTTGGGTTGATGTACGTGGTAATGACTGGGGAATCGGTGCTATTTTGAAGCAGCGACTGGATCAGTCCGGTGATTTTGCTGACGAACGGGCTGTCGTCATCGCACAAGGCGATTTTGATCAAGAGAATCTCCTCCTACTCGGTGATAAATTGGTAGGTGCTCCTTCGATTGATATCATACCACCAGATGTCGTCCCCATCAATAACCATCAGATAAAGATCGTTTAGGCTGCGGCGGTTTTTGGGATTGAGGTTGCTGTTATAGGCGTGAACCCCCTGCTCTTTCTCCGCCATGGTGATCTGGATCTCCTTCACCACTTCATCGATGGGGCCGGTGTGATATTTTGTGGGCGTCCACCTGGGCATGGCCATGCGGATGTCCTTCGAAGTCGGGCGCAGGACAGCTTTCGGCGGAGGCGACATCTGAAGGATCACGTGAATCTCTTCTTCAGAAAATCGTTCCAGTTTGGCGTAGAGCTGCAAGACCTGGTAAAAGTCAAACCCCATCTCGCAGAGCAACCGGAAGAGGGAAAACGCCTGAT
>FR893608.1 GCA_000435395.1 Firmicutes bacterium CAG:94 | reverse complement strand
CCCCCGGATTCGCTCACAACTGGGTCACACACCTCCAACAGGGCTGGTCTGGGGCTTGGGTGGTGTTGCTTCCCTACCCCGCCCTCTGACCAGCCAAAAACCGCCGCACAGGGCCGAGTTTAGATTTCACCGTTTTTTCTTTCTAGACTTTCTCGGTGGCAGCCCCGCCAGCTGGCGTTCCAGGTGGTAGTTGACAGCTTCTTGGATGGGCCGGATGGTGAACTGCAGGGTGCCGTTTCGCACCTCGCCTGACTTGGTACGCACCTTGGTGGGTTCCACGTTGATGAGCTGCCTTTCTTCAAGCTGGCGAATGTATTTCGCAACGGTGTTGGCGCTCATGCCCGTGTGCTGGCATATCTTCCCGATGCTGGGCCAGCACTGGTGGGTTTCCCTGTCCTCGCAGAACATCAGGTAGGCGTAGATTGACAGCTCGCCTGGGGTCAATCCCAGGGTGAAGACCGCATTGGGCAGAAGAAAATAGTGGCCCAAAGGGCTGCGATTGGTGTAAGTGTTTTGGAATTCCGTGGCGTTCCCTCCCCAATGATTTTTCAAGATTCTACACCTATGTTCTGGCCCATGGCCCCCCCTGTTTTAGGGTAAGCGAAAGGCTGGAATTTCTTCCAGCCTTCGCATAAAGATTCACTTTTCTCCCACGTTCTGATGAAACCTCATCACGATACGACCAGTTTGCCATCCTCCACTGCCAGCTTGGCGGTATCACCAGTCTTGAGGGCGCCATCCAACATCTTCTCAGCGACAGCGTCCTCCACCTTGCTCTGAATGGCCCGGCGCAGGGGACGCGCGCCATATTGGGGATCAAAGCCTTCCCTGGCAAGCTCTTTCACCGCTTCGTCGGAAGCCTCCAAATGGATACCCATGGACTCCATGCGGTCCGCCACGGTCTTAAGCAACCGCCGGGCTACCTCTTCAATATCCTGCTCAGTCAGAGCGCGGAACACAATAATATCGTCGATACGGTTCAGAAACTCAGGCCGGAAAGTGCGGCGCAGCTCTCCCATAACGGTTTCCTTGGCTTCCTCGTATGCCTTATCGGCATCCGCCCCGTCCTCTTTTTCGCCGGCATTGGTGCCCAACTTGGCCCCGGCATTGGTCAGCGCCTTGGCGCCGATGTTGCTGGTCATCACGATGACGGTGTTCTTGAAGTCAACGGTGCGGCCCTGGGAATCGGTGATACGGCCATCGTCCAGGATTTGCAGCAAGATGTTCCACACATCCTCGTGCGCCTTTTCGATCTCATCGAACAATACCACGGAATAGGGCTTGCGGCGCACCTTTTCTGTCAACTGGCCGCCTTCATCATGGCCCACATATCCGGGAGGGGAACCCACCAGACGGGACACCGTATGGCGTTCCATGTATTCGGACATATCGATCCGGATCATGGCGTTTTCATCGCCGAACATGGCTTCCGCCAGGGATTTGCACAGCTCCGTTTTGCCAACACCGGTGGGGCCCAGGAACAGGAAACTGCCAATGGGCCGCTTGGGGTCTTTCAAGCCGACACGGCCGCGGCGAATGGCACGAGCCACAGCCTCCACGGCCTCGTCCTGCCCCACGACCCGTTTGTGGAGGGTGTCTTCCATGTGCAGCAGGCGCTGACCCTCGTCCTCGGTAAGGCGTGTCACGGGGACGCCGGTCCAATCGGACACAACAGCGGCGATATCCTCCTCAGTCACGTCCCGGTGTTCCTGACTGCTCTTGCGGCGCTTATCCCGCTCGGCCTCCAACTGTTTCTGATAGTCTTTTTCCGTATCCCGCAGTTGGGCGGCCTTCTCAAAGTCTTGCGCGGCAATGGCGGCTTCCTTGTCCGCGGCAAGGGCGTTGAGCTTCTCTTCAAGGCCCATGAGCTCTTCAGAAGGCTCTTCCTCCTCCATCTGTACACGGCTGGCAGCCTCGTCCATCAGGTCGATGGCTTTGTCCGGCAGGAACCGGTCATTGATATACCGGGCAGAGAGTTCCACCGCAGCCTTCAGTGCTTCATCGGTGATGTGCAGGCCGTGGTGCTGCTCATACTTCCCCCGCAGGCCTTTCAAAATATCCAGTGTAGCCTCCTGGCTGGGCTCGCCTACGGTGACCGGCTGGAAACGGCGCTCCAGCGCAGCATCCTTTTCAATGTACTTGCGGTATTCGTCCAGAGTTGTGGCGCCGACCACCTGGATCTCGCCGCGGCTGAGAGCCGGCTTCAGAATATTGGCAGCGTCTACGGAGCCCTCAGCGGAACCCGCGCCCACAATGGTGTGCAGCTCGTCGATGAAAAGGATGATAGCCCAACTTTTCGGCACAGGCCTGGCAGAGGTGGTGTTCTTCCGTTCTGCCATTGATGCTGCTGCGATAGATAAAGTTGGCCTCATTCTTTCCGCAATTTTCGCATCTCATTATACATTCCTCCAGAAGGATTATCGTTTTGTTCCGCAATACGATCCTGCGGGGAAGGCCAGATGGAGGGTGCAGCAGCTTTCACCTGCCCTTCCCCGTTCTCGCTATCCAGGAGATGGTCAAGTATGCTTAGGTATCGGAGCTCTCCGCCGTGGAAGAGGCTCCCGATTCCTGGGGCATCTCCTTGGCGCTGCCCAGGGTAACGGAGACGGTCTGCCCTGCGTACTGGCCGTTGTCCGCCCGCTGAAGGGTCACGTCCACCGTCTTCCCCGCTTTATAGTATTGCAGGGTGTCGGAGAGCTGCTGCTGGTTGGCCACGGCCCGGCCGTCAAACTGGGTGATCACGTCCCCCTGCTGGATGCCGGCCTTCTCCGCAGGGCTGCCCTGTTCCACAGCCACCACGCCCACGCCGGTGGGGATGCCGTACAGCTGGGTGATGTCCTGGGTGATGGTCTCCCCCTCGATGCCAAGGTAGGAGGCCTCGCTGGGGTCTACCTTCTCCCGGGTGGGCAGGTTCATCAATTCCTTCAGGCTGTCCTCTGCCTTGTCGATGGGGATGGCGAAACCGATGTTGTCCACCGAGCCGCCGCTGCCGGAGGAGGAAGTTTTCGCCTCGTTGATGCCGATGAGCTCCCCGGCCATGTTCAGCAGGGCGCCGCCGGAGTTGCCGGGGTTGATGGCGGCGTCCGTCTGGATGAGCCCGGTGGAAGTGATAGCCGTGCCGCTCTCGTCGGTGAGGGACAGGTCCCGGTTAAGGGCGCTGACCACGCCGGTGGTCACAGACTGGCCGTAGCCCAGGGCGTTGCCAATGGCCACCACCGGCTGGCCCAGCTCCAGCTCGTCGCTGTCGCCAATGGTGGCGATCTTCAGCTGGCTCAATGTCTCGGCGGGGATGTCGGAAAGCTGCACCGCCACCACCGCCAGGTCGTTGTCCACGTCGGTGCCCTTGACCTGGGCCTCCACCGAGCTTTGGTCCACAAAGCCCACCGAGAGCTGGCTGGCGCCCTCCACCACATGGTTGTTGGTGGCGATGAGCAGCTCCGACTCGTTCTTGTTCACGATCACCCCGGTGCCGGCGCCCTGCACCTGGATCTCCTGGGTGCCCCCGAAGAAGCTGCGCATCTCCTCCACGGACATGGTGGAGATGGTCACCACCGAGGGCATGGCTTCTCTCGCCACGGCCACCACAGCGTCGCTGTCCTCCGCCTTGGCGGTCACCTTGACGGTGCTGGTCTGGGGGATGCTCTCCTCCTCCGCGGCCATGCTGCCTCCGAGGTAATTCATCCCCACCATCACGCCGCCGGCGATGATGCCGAATACCACCGCCATGCAGACAAGCCGCAGCCACTTCAACCCTGTGCTCAAAGGGACCTTTTTCTTTCCGTTTTCCGTTTGCAGTTCCATAGTGACGCTTCCTTTCCTGCGCCGGAAAAGTCAAGGTAAGCCAAAATCAGATTTTGCAATTTACCATTGACAATCCTGCATTTCCCGCCTATAATTCTACAATATTCACGAGGAAATGGAAGAAAGGATTGCGCCACAAATCGGAAAAATTGTGCCTCATTTCGAGAAAGGAGGGTACTATGCGCGACAAGAAGATCGAAGTGGACGCCACTCTGCGGGAGATCCCCGCCTACACCTTGGGGGAGGTCCCCATCTTCCGCTGGGAGCACCGCCTGGACGACTTCCAAAACGGGGAGCTGAACCGCCACTGGCACTCTGAGTTCCTATTCGGCCTGGTGACAGAGGGAACGCTGGATTACTACTACAGCCCCATCTCATCCCGCACCTCTCGCGCCACTTTGGAAAAGGGGGACGGGGTGTTTATCAACTCCGGGGTGCTCCACGGCTGCCGGCAGGTCACAGGGGGAACCCGGCTGTTCACCTTTGGGATGACGCCCACGTTTTTTTCGCCCCCAGTGTTCGGCAAACTCTATCAAAACATCATTGTTCCTGTAACCCACTGCCCGGTGCGCGGGGCCTTCTTCCCAGGCGCTATCCCGGAAAACCGCCCGCTTTTACGGCTGTTGGCGCAGTTTGAAAAACTCACCCCCCGGCAGGAGGACTATGAGCTCCACACCTTCGAGCTGGTGTGCCGCATCTGGCGGTCCATGCTGAAACGGCTGGAATGGAAAACCCCCGACGATCTGGCTTCTACTCCCCGGCAGGGACAACTGGTCGCCCTGAGCGAGATGGTGAAATTCATCCAGGATCATTACCAGGACCCCATCAGCGTGGACGACATCGCCAAGGCCGCCAAAATCAGCCGCCGGGAGTGCTTCCGCTGCTTTAAGGAGCTGCGGGGAGAGAGCCCCACGGTTTTCCTCACCCAGTACCGGCTCTCTATCGCGGCCACACAGCTGGCGACTACGGGCCTCCCCATCTCCGCCATCGCGGAAGGCTGCGGCTTTGAGAGCAGCGGTTACTTTTCCCGGCTGTTCAAGGCCCGCTATGGAAAGACCCCCAGGGAATTTCGAAAATGAAGGACGGGTGTTAAATTCTTGCAAAACGAACGGATTGCGCCAGGTTTTTGCAACATCGTGCCATCTTGTTGACAACCGTTTTTCCCCGCCCTATACTGCAAGGTGTGAGCTGGACCAGTACCCGGTTTTCCGGCGCACGAAAAGCAAGGTGACAAAAGCTCGCCACCGCGTGAGAATTTCTCTCCCACACAGCTACGGGCCGTATTGTACGGAATGGAGGAATGACTTATGTTGCCTGCTGTTTTTGGTGAAAACCTGTTCGATGAGATGTGTGACGACATGATGCGCCCCATGCGTTCCATGGAGAAAGCTCTCTATGGCAAGCACGCCAGAGCCATCATGAAGACCGATGTGCGGGAGACCGACAACTCCTATGAGGTGGACATCGACCTGCCCGGCTTTAAGAAGGACGAGGTCAACGTCCAGCTGGAGGACGGTTACCTGACTGTCAGCGCCGCCAAGGGTTTGGACAAAGACGAAAAGAAGAAGGGCCGCTACATCCGGCAGGAGCGTTACGCCGGCCAGTGCAGCCGCAGCTTCTATGTCGGCGAGTCCGTGCAGCCCAAGGATGTGCACGCCAAATTTGAGGATGGTATTTTGAAGCTCTCGCTGCCCAAGGCTGAAAAGCCCAAGCTGCCGGACCATCGTACCATCACCATTGAATAAGCGTTGACGCCGAGGGGAGGCCCTGCTGTGGGGGCCTCCCCTTTCTTTTGCTTGCGATTTCTGTCCCAGCCGGTTACAATGGGTCTGGAAGGAGGAGATGTGTATGTTTTACCAGTTGAAACCGACGTTTGAAGCAGTCCAGGAAAAGCCCGCCGAAGGCGTCCCCTGGGTGGAGGTAATCACCCAAGAGGAGATGGACAGCCAGGTGACCCAGCACCCTTATTTGGCCCGCAGCCTGCGCCATGGCCACAGCTGCAAGGCAGAGCTGTTCGATCACTGTGCCGCCGGCGCCCTGCTGGTGCCTCGGAAAGAACACTCGCCGCGGTCTGGGAGTTCCTTTGCGTTCCTTCTCACAACGGACCGTCTCACCTTTGTGGATGACACCGGCCAGATAGAAGTGCTGTTGGAACAGCTTTCTTACCAGCCAGGGCTGGAGGCCGCCCCCGGGGAGCTGCTGTTGGAATTTCTGGAGTTTCTCATTCAGGAGGACGCGGCGTTCCTCCAGCATCTGGAGACCCAGCTGGACAAGCTGGAAGAGCAGCTCTTGGAGCAGGAAGAACCCCAGCGGTTTGAGAACCAGCTCCACCGCTGCCGCCGGACGCTCTTGAAACTCTCCGCCTACTACGCCCAGCTGGACGAGCTGGGGGACACTCTGGCCGCCAACCGCAACGGGCTGTTCTCCAAAAAGCTGTGCCGTGGGTTCGAGCTGTTCTCCCACCGGGCCGGGCGGCTCCACAGCCAGACCGCCTCCTTGCGGGAGTACTCCCTGCAGCTGCACCAGATCTACCAGTCCAAGATCGACCTAAAGCAGAACCGGGTGATGCAGTTCCTCACGGTGGTGACCACGGTTTTTATGCCCCTCACCCTCATCACCGGGTGGTACGGCATGAATTTCCACTCTATGCCGGAGCTAAACGCCCCCTGGGCCTACCCGGCCGTGATCCTGGTCAGCTTGGCCATCCTTCTGGCGGAGGTGCTTTTCTTTCGAAGGAAGAAGTGGTAGTCGATACACAATCCTTCTCCAAAAAGAGCTCACAGCACCAAACCAGCACCGCCCTCTCTGGGACTTGCGGAGGGAACCGGATGACATCGGCCTTTTCCCGCTCCCTGGTGCGCTCTCCCACATCCACTCCAAAACCGCGTGCCGAGGGTTCAAGTCCTTCTGCCCCTGCCAATCCACTTGTCCCCAGGTCTTGCGAAAACCGCATGGCCTGGGGCTTTTTCGTGCCTATGCCTGGTTGGACACGGTCTACTAAATCCCGCTTTATGTTGCATCCGCTGCTGTCCTCCCGCATCCGTCCTCAACCGGTTTCTACCGCTGTTTTCCCCTCCAGCACCCAAAACGCACCCGGTTTCGCCCTTTTTGGGCTTTTCCGGGTGCGTTTAGCTCTTTTTCGCTGTTTTGGGGCTGCAAAATTTCTGCCTGCTTTTTTGTGCATCCTGCCGTATAGTGTTTACAAGTTGAAGCCGTCCGTGATACCATGTAGACGAGAGGTGTCTTTTTTGACGTAGTACAACTCTGTAATTTGGCTTGTGCTGTGACCTAGCAGGTCTGCTACCTGGCGGGGTGTCAGGGATTTTATGGAGCCGTCCTCTTGCCTTATCCCATTCACCAAGCTGGAGGCGAATGTGTGTCTGAGCGAGTGCAGGCCCTTTTTCTCTATGCCAGCTGCCGCGAGGATTCTGTAGTAACGCTTGCGGAAATTCACCGGCCTTGTGTAATTGCCGTGCTCGTCCGGCACCAGTGGCGTGTCCTCTCCGAAGTATGCTTCTTTTCGCAAGTCCTGTATCATGGCGATGGCTGTGTCGTTGAGGGGTATGGTTCGCTTGCTGGTGGCTGATTTCAGCTTTCCCACCTTCACGTCCCGTCCTGGCTCGGCTTGTAAGCCGTCCCTGCGCCAAACTTCTTTCACGCCTCTCTCCAGATGGAGGACTCGCCGCTCTAGGTTGATGTCGCTGTTGAGCAGGCCCAGCAATTCCCCCGTTCTGAGCCCTGTGTTCAGCATGAGAATGTAGGCCGCCGCCTGTTGGTATTTGCGCTTGCCGTTGGCAAATGTGGCGAATGCTTCTCTTTTGAATTTCGCAATCTCTGTTGGAGTGAACACCGTGACGGCTTCCTGCTCCGGCACACACTCTTTGTCCTGGGCCGCTAGAAAGTTGGCACGCTTCATCATGGGGACGGACTGCATGGGGTTCTTCTGGATGAAGTCCTCCTCGGTGAGGTAGCGGAAAAACTCGTTCAAGAGTATGTACACCTTCTTCACGGTGGTGTAAGCATAGCCCTGCTCCATCCAGTGGTTGAGGACGGATTTCAAATCCGCTGCTGTTATGTCTCCCACGATTTTATCCCCGATGAGAGGGAACACCTGGTGCTGGGCGGTACATTCCAGCCTGTCGTATGTGGTGCGCTCCACCGACGGGAATTTGAAAACTTGCAGCCAGCGGGTAAGACTCTCTCGAACAGTTTTGTTGCTCTCGTCTGAGTTACGCACCTCTGCGTTGAACTGGGCGATGTAGGTGGTAATCTTCTGCTGAGCTTCCGTTTTCGTCTTGCTGGAGAACACTTTGCGTCTCTTGATGCCTTGCTCGTCAAAGTACCAGATGACACTTTGCCAGCGGCCATCTGTTCGACGAAACACATTACCGTTGGTTGTGAGTCTTTTTTGTGGCATGGTTGGTGGTTCCTCCCTTCGGGTTGTTTTATCAACCACCAACACTACCGCATAGCGCCTGCCTATGTCCAGACCTATGTTGTGAGCGGGGTGGAGAAAATTTCGTCAGGCTTTTGGTGGGTTACACCACCTTTGGGCGGGGATATTTTTACGGGCCTATTCTTTGTTTACTCCCCTGTAATTTTTGAGGTAGTGGCAAGCCTGCTTTACACCTAGAAAGATGTGGCCATGAAAAAGAAAAGGCAGGCCCCGCAAGGCCCGCCCATTCTTATTTCTTCAGCTGCAAGCCATCCTTGAAAGCCTCGCCCACACGCTCGGCGACTTTGTAGTACCCGTGGGTGTAGGGGTCAAAGGCGATGGCGTTCACTAGGGACATATCCAGCTTCCCATCCCGCATAACGCTCTCGTCGGCGGTGACTTTTACCACCTTGCCAATCACCCCGCAGCCGTATTCGTTGGTCTGGTACTCAACGAACTCGCACTCCAAACACAGGGGAAACTCGTTGATGATGGGGGCGTCCACCTTCTCAGATTTCGTGGCGGTGAGTCCTGCTACGCTCAGCTTGTCCGCCACCGTATTGCCGGAAGCCACGCCAAAATAGTCGGCCTCCACCACATGGGCGGCGTCGGCAATGCTCACGGTAAAGCCTCCTCTGGCCTTGATGTTCTTCACAGTTTTGTGGCTCTCAGTCAGGTTTAACGCCACAGTGTCTCGCTCCTGCATCGTGACCCAGGCCGCGTTCATCACGTTTACGGTGCCGTCCTCATTGTAGGTGGCTACCATCAGCACAGGCATGGGGAAGATCCCCTCGGTGATATTCAATTCTTTTCTCACAGAAATGCGCCTCTCTTTTTTAGGATTGACACGCCGGGTGCCTTCCTCTATCATTATAGCCAGTAACAAACAGAAAACAAGTGCTGATTTTTTTGTAAGATACTAGCTTGGAGGTAAGCAATATGATCTCGGACTATATGGAAAAGGCCAACTTTGAGGACACGGGCTTCGCCTATACGCTCTCCCTCATCAGCGGGAAACATAAAATGGTGATTCTCTATTGCCTGATGGAGTTTGGCGTGGTGCGGTTCAATGAGCTGAAGCGATACCTGAAAACCGTAGCGGATAAAACTTTGAGCGCCAACTTGAAAGAGCTGGAACGTGACCAGCTGATTCTCCGCAAGGAGTACCCTCAAATCCCGCCCAAGGTGGAGTATTCTCTCAGCGAGCGGGGCAAATCCTTGATGAAAATTCTCGACCAACTCTGTATATGGGGAGAGGAAAACAGGCTTTGAGTCCTTATCCGGGAACGTGGCTAAAATTTTCTTAAACAGGTCGCAATCCCTGTCTATGTGAGGAAAAAGGCTATAATTTTCGCCCTTATCCACAGCTATTGGGTCTGAAAATCCGCCTGCCACTCGACTTGCAAAAAATCGCCACAACCCCTATCGTGACACCGTGGAGAATGGCCCTACACCGGGAAAATCTGTCATCCACGACACCCAGCTTGACGCCAAGGCCCCCAAACCGACCCCTAAAAATCGCAAAATTGACGCCTTGCAAAATTCCCGGAGTGGCCGGCTCTGCCGGCCACTGTGAGCCGGGTGTGGGGCGGTTCACCGACCCACACCCTTTCACCTGCTCTTTTTTCACACCTCCGTTTTGCTGGTTAATGTTTGGGTTATGTGCGCCGCCCAAGATTCTCCCCAACCCCGTCCTCTGCGTGGAGAAAAACATCCTTTTTCATCGAGGTCATCCTGTGCTTCAATGCGCTGCCTTTGCAGGCCCGTCTGGGCCTGCTTTTTTCTTTTTCTGCCTATCTCCGGTTTCTCTCAACCGCCTCTCTCCGAGTGGAGACGCACTGGTTTCCTCTCACCTTGGGTTGGCCACTGCCCCCGGATTCGCTCACAACTGGGTCA
>FR893607.1 GCA_000435395.1 Firmicutes bacterium CAG:94 | reverse complement strand
TAAAAGTTTCGCCAGCCTTTTCAAAGGCTGTGGGGGTGCGGGGCAAAGCCCCTGCGGTCTTGACCTAGGCGAAGCCGTAAGAAATGCAGGGCCAAGCCCGCACGGCGCTGGTGCCCGGTGGGCACCGTTCAGCGCCGACCGAGCCGGCAGGTGAGACCGCAAAGTGCATAGGGCGCAGGCCCGAACGGTTTTCAATTGGCTTACGGAAAGCCCACTCGACCCTGCGTGTCTACATCCGAAATTGTCTTAGAGTTTTAAAACGGCAATTTGCTCTTCGCCGTCCTTTTCTCCGGTCTCTACAAATCCAAAAGAGGCGTACAGCGATTTGGCAACCGTATTTTCCGGCTCGTATGACAGCCAGCAGAAATTGGCTTTTCCACAGGGATAGGTCCTGATAAAGTTTAGTGCAAGTTCTACCGCCTGTCTCCCATATCCCCTGTTTTGACAGCTCTCGTCGATCATCAGTCTCCACAGGTTATAATTCCCCTCCGCTATGGCTGGGGCGTCCTTCCAGCAGTCATCTTTGCCATACCCAACCATCACAAAGCCCACTGGAGCATCCCCGTCAAAGACCCCGAACGGAAAAGCATATCCGTTGGAAGCGATAGCGGCATAGGCTTCCAGAATGCTGACCTCATTGCTGGCAACAAAATTTTTCTGACTCTCTGAGACACTTAGCTTTAAAATGTCCCAGATATTTTCGCCGTTTACTTTTTCCAGATGGACCACTCTACCCCTCCTCCCGTTGTATCCGGGAAACACCTTGCGCACTTACTGCCGGGCCCAGCCCATGCTGCGCTGGACGCCCTCGTGCCAGCGGGCTAAGTCCTTCTCCCGCTTTTCCTGGGGATAGTCCGGCTGGAACCCGGCGCTCTCCCG
>FR893606.1 GCA_000435395.1 Firmicutes bacterium CAG:94 | reverse complement strand
AGGGAAAAGCCATCCCTGAACCTGAAAAACAAAAAATAGGAGGATACAATCATGCAAGGTTACACGTATGTCAAAGGCGAGCACTACCCCGTAGAACACCTGATTTTTGAAACCGCCCCCGAACACGTTCAGGAATTCCTGGATGTGGACCACGAGGTCTGGACTTTGGGCGAGGCCGAAAGCGACCTGTTCGACCACATCCCCTTCCTGTATAAGGAAGTGTGGGTCAACGACAACAAGCCCGGCGAGATGCACTTCATCTTTGTGTGGGAGAGCATCGAAAGCTGGCGCAAAGTGGACGATAAGGAAGTGCAGGCCGCTTTGATCGCCCGGTTCGAGTCCAAGTTCCAGCACCCCTATAAGCTGACCCGCTGCATCCAGAACGAGGAGAACTTCGGCATCCACCGTTACAGCCGCTTCGAGCGCATCTGATTTTTTTGGAAAGGACTTGTTTGCAATGAAATTTGAGAATCAAGTGGTTATCGTCACCGGCGCCAGCTCCGGCATCGGCGAGGGCGTGGCCAGAATGTTCCTGGAGGAGGGCGCCCGCCTGGTGGGCTGCGGCATTGAGCCCGCCATGAAGCTTGAAAGTGAAAACGCCATCTACGTCCAGGCCGACTTGACCAACCCCGACCAGGCCCAGAACGTGGTGGACAAGGCTGTGGAGGCCTTTGGCCAGGTGGATAAGCTGGTGTGCTGCGCCGGCGTCACCTTCATCGGCTCTTTGGAGAACACGGAGTACAACACCTTTATGCGGGAGCTTTCCATCAACCTGGGCGGCGTGTTCAACATGTGCAAGGCCGCTGTGAAGGAACTGGTCAAGAGCCAGGATCCCTCTATCGTCACCATCGGCTCTGACCTGGGCGTGCGGCCTATCCCCGAGCGCATTGGCTACTGCCCCTCCAAGGCCGGCGTCATCATGCTGACCAAGTGCATCGCTTTGGAGTACGCCCCCAAGGTGCGGGTCAACTGTGTGCTGCCCGGCCTGGTGCGCACCCCCATGATTGAGCAGCGCTTCCAGGAGGCCCAGGACCCCGCCGCCCTGGAGGAGTCCTACGCTTCCCTGTACCCCCTGCACAAGATGGGCAAAGTGTCCGACATGGCCAACGCCGTAAAGTTCCTCTCCAGCAGCGAGGCGGGCTTTATCACCGGCGAGATCATGAACGTCTGCGGCGGCAGCCTGATTTAAGGGGAGGCGCGCTATGGCAACTTCCCTGTTTAAAATGCCCTTCGACCCAGAGCGGCTGAAGGTCCAGCGCATTTACCAGAGCCCGGAACTGTCCCACTGCCAGGTGGAGACCATGACCTGCCCCAAAATCCAGGAGATTTACGGGGACTTGAAGCTCCTGGAGCTCCACGAGGACCGGCCCTGCACCTACACCTCTCTGGTGACTTCCATCGACGGGCGCATCGCTTTTACCGACGCCCCCCAGGGGCCCCTCATTGCCAAGAAGAACAAGTATGACCCCGCCGGGGCCGACACGGACTGGTTCATCCTGAATATGCTCCGGGCCGTCTCCGACGGCGTCATGCTGGGCGCCGGCACCATGAACGCCGAAGCCGACTATACCTGCCATGTGTTCGACCAGGACATGGAGGATATGCGCATCGCAAACGGCAAGAACCCCGTGCCCTGGAACATTGTCACCTCGCTGGACGCCACGGACATCCCCTTTGACCACATCCTGTTCCGCAGCCCCGAGGTGCCTGTGATGATTTCCACCTCCCGCAAGGGCGCGGCGCTGGTGAAGGAAAACCTGAAAAACGACGCCTACTTTGTGGACGCCCCCACGTTGGAGGACGTGACAGAGGAGCTTATCCAGGGCATGAAGGAGAACGCTGACAAGGTGCTGGTCATCGGCACCGGCGACACCGCCCCCGACTCCAAGGTGGCCCTGTATGTGCTGAAGAAGTTTGGCATCGACCGCCTGCTGGTGGAGACGCCCTCCTATATGCACTACCTGGTAAGCCAGAAAATGATGGACGAGCTGTTCTTCAACTACTCCTGCATTTACGTGGGCGGCCAGGCCCTGACCATTGGCAAGTTTGGCAAGGAATTTACCAGCCAGGACCACCCCCACACCCGGATGCTCTCCATCCACACCCACAGTGACCACTTCTTCTATCTCCGCCACAAGCTGCTTTACGATTGAGTGCTGCAATCCGAGGCTTTGACCGGGCGGGATCCATCCTTATAGAAAGGGGCTGTTGCCTGTACGCAACAGCCCCTTCCAGTTTGGCTACGTTTTACTGGCCCGGTTCCATGGCGTGGGCGGTGTCTTGGAAAAACTGGAACACCGCCTGGCTGGCCGCCCCCAAAATAGCCCCGCTTTTCCCCAGCCGGGAGAGCACCACCTTTTCCACGTGGGTGATGGGCAGCACCATTTTCCGCATCACCTCCGGCAGGTAGTAGGGCAGGGCGGAGAGCAGCTCCGAACTGATGGCAATGGCCTGGCAGTCGAAGATAAAGATGATGTTGGTCAGCCCCACCGCCAGGTAGGTGAGGAACCTGTCCATCACCTGGCGGGCCAGGGGGTCCTGGTGGCGGATGAGGGTGATAAGCTCCTCCAAGGTGGAGATGGGCTGGGGCAGCACCGTGTTGGCGTAGGCAATCACCGCGCCGTTGGAGCAGTACTGCTCCCAGCAGCCGTACTTGCCGCAGGAGCACTGGACGGGCTCGTCCAGGTTGATGGTGTGGTGGCCAATGGCGTTGGCAAAGCCGTGGAAGCCCCGGAACACCTCCCCGTTGGTGATAAGCCCGGTGGAGATGGAGTCCCCCACGTTGACCACCGCCAGGCTCTGGGGGAGCGCCTCGCTGCCCTGGCCCTCGGGGCCCAGGCTGGCCTGCTCCAGGTTTTGCTGGGCCAGGGCGGCCAGGTTGCCATCGTTGTCCAGGGAGACAGGCACGTGGTAGCGCTCCTCCAGCAGCGAGCGCAGGTCGATGTTCCGCCAGCCCAGCCGGGGGATAAAGCGAATCATCCCCGAGAGGTCCACCACCCCGTGGACCGCCACGCCAATGCCCACCAGCCCATAGGGGGAGGGGGGCATCTCCGCCAGGAGCTTGTCCAAGGCCTGGCACACCTTGTGGTACACCTGGGGGAAGCTCTCCCCCAAGGTGGGGAACTGCTCCCGGGCCAGCACCCGCTCGCCGGAGAGGTCGGTCAAAATGGCCTGCACCTGGCTGATGTCGATTTCCAAAGCCACCGCGGCCCCCGCCTGGTGGAGGGGCTGCAGGAGGATGGGCTTGCGCCCGCCCCCCGATTTGCCCAGCTCCGTCTCGGCCAGCAGGCCCTTGTCAATCCACTCCTTCACAATGGTGGAGACAGTGGCCTTGTTCAAGCCAGTGCGGCGGCAGATTTCCACCCGGCTGATGGGGGAGTGCTCCAGCACCTGGTGCATAATCTCCCACCGGTTGGCGGCGCGTATATCCCGTGTTTGGGTAATTTTCATGGGTTATGCCACTCTTTTCTCGCAGAGATAGTTGCATTTTTTCTGTAAAACGATTATACTATATTTCACAGAAGGTTGCAAAAAAAGTTTCAAACCCAAAATTCAAGGAGGTTTTTTCCATGCCCTGCATTCAGATTAAGACAAACGTAGAGGTTTCCCAAGAGGCCGCCCAGGCCGTGAAAAGCGCCCTGGGGCAGAGCATTGCCCACCTGCCCGGCAAAAGCGAGCCCTGGCTGATGATTACCCTGGAGGACAACTGCCGCATGTGGTTCCGCGGGGAGGACACCAAGCCACTGGCTATGGTGGAGGTGAAGGTGCTGGGGGACAGCGTGGATAAGGCCGGCTCCCGGGCCATGACCCAGGAGATTTGCGCCCTGTTCCAGAAGGAGCTGGGCGTGGCGCCCCAGGATATGTATATCCGCTACCTGGCCACCCCGGACTGGGGCTGGAACGGCGGCAATTTCTAATTTTTACGTTTCACGGGGGAGGGATGGTTCATGGCAGGCGTGGTGGTTTCCCTGGCGGTGTGTCTGCTGGGGCTGCTGGTGGTGTACCG
>FR893605.1 GCA_000435395.1 Firmicutes bacterium CAG:94 | reverse complement strand
GCTGCCGGCACCGCTGCCGAGCGTGTGCCTCTGATGTTGGCCGGCGGCGATATGCCCGACGTGTTCTGGGCCCTGCTGTCTGATGCTCAGGTGCTGCAGAACGAGTCTCAGCTGGTTGCCATCGAGGATTTGGTCGATACCTTCGCACCCAACTGCGTGGCTACCTACGACCAGCTGGGCGTTGACTGGAAGGAAATCGCCACCACTCCCAGCGGCCACATCTATGGCCTGCTGGGCCGCTACGAGTCCCTGTATGAGAACACCGGCGACGGCATCCAGATCATCAACCAGGCTTGGCTGGACGCGGTTGGCAAGGAACTGCCCACCACTCTGGACGAGTACACCGAAGTGCTCCGCGCTTTCAAAGAGCAGGACCCCAACGGCAACGGCCAGGCGGATGAAATCCCCTATTGCTTCTCCGAGGACATGTGGTGTGCGTATGCCACCAACACCATGGGCTGGTGGGGCATTGGCGATGGCGCCGGTTCTGACACCACCTCCAGCAAGTCCACCCGCGACGGCGTTGTCTCTGGCAGCGTGAACACCGATGAGTACCGCCAGTATCTGGAGTACCATCACATGCTCTATTCCGAGGGCTTGATGGACCAGGAAGGCTTCTCTCAGAACACTGAAATGTTCTCCACCAAGATTAAGAGCGGCCAGGTTGGCACGTACTTTGCTTGGACTGCCCTGGAGTACCTCTCCAGCGAGCAGGAGAAGGATTGGGTCGTTCTGCCTCCCATCCAGGCTATCGAGGGCGTTGACCCCATCGCCAACGGCGAAGTGCAGCGTTCCACCATCCAGAAGCAGAAGTGGGTTGTCACCAACCAGTGCGAGTACCCCGAGGCCGCTATCCGCCTGTGGGACTACCAGGCTCGCGACGTTGAGAGCGCTCTGACGGTCGCTTTGAGCGAAAAGGGCGTGCTGTGGGATGAGTACGAAGACGGCTCCGGCTACTACTTCGTGGTTCCCGAGGACACCACCCCCGAGTTCACCTTCGAGCATATGAAGTATACTTACGGCGTTGTGAACGATGGTCCCCTGCTGACCATTGCTGATACCCCCAAGAACGACGGCGAAATCTCTCCCGCTGCCGCCCTGCGCGATACCATGGTGGATCAGGTGGATGAGTACTTCATTCCCAAGGAAGATCAGCTGCCTCAGACCTATGTTTCCACCGAGGCGATCGACCGCCGTACCTTCATCGAAACCGACCTGTTCGCTTACATCAAGCAGTTCCGCGCCCAGGCTATCATGAACGGCTTTACCGATGCCGAGTGGGATGCTTATGTGGAGCGTCTGGACCAGCTGCAGTATCAGGAGTGGCTGCAGTGGTACCAGGATATGATGGATGGCACCCTGGAGTAATTCCTCTTTTGCCATAGCATATTCTTATCATGTAAAATAGGAGACGCCGCCAGAGCGCACAAGCCCTTTGCCGCTCGGGCGGCGTTTCTCTGTTATGAAACATCACAGAAAGGAAGCGATTATCTTGAAAACGCCCTTTAACCGTATCCTCTACGGCGGCGACTACAACCCCAACCAGTGGCCCCGCGAGATTTGGGACGAGGACATGAGGCTCTTCAAGCAGGCGGGCATCAACTCCGCCACCATCAACGTGTTCTCCTGGGCAAAGCTCCAGCCTGATGAATCCACCTACGATTTCTCCGAGCTGGACGACATCGTGGACATGCTCTCCAAAGAGGGCTACGACATCGTCATGGCCACCTCCACCGCGGCCATGCCCGCTTGGCTGTGCAAGAAGTACCCCGAGGTCACCCGCGTGGATTACGAGGGCCGCCGGCATAAGTTTGGCCACCGCCACAACCATTGCCCCAACAGCCTGGTCTTCCAGAAGTACGCCCGCAAGCTGGTGGTAGAGTTGGCCAAGCGCTACGGCTCCAACCCCCACGTCACCTGCTGGCACATCGGCAACGAGTATGGCGGCGAGTGCTACTGCGAGAACTGCCAGAAAGAGTTCCGCGTGTGGCTGCAAAAGAAGTACGGCACCATCCAAGCTGTCAACGAGGCTTGGAACACCGAGTTCTGGGGCCACACCTTCTACGACTGGGACGAGATTGTCGCCCCCAACGCCCTGGGCGAGGGCATCGGCTATGAGAAGACCGCCTTTGCGGGCATCTCCATCGATTACCGCCGGTTCATGTCCGACAGCCTCCTGGAGAACTTCAAAATGGAGCGGGACGCCATCCGGGAGTACGACAAGGAGACCGCCATCACCACAAACCTGATGGGCACCTACAAGGGCCTGGATTACTTCAAGTGGGCTAAGGAGATGGACATCGTCTCCTGGGACAGCTACCCCGCCTACGACACCCCCTGGAGCATGGTTGCCATGCGCAACGATTTGATGCGCGGCCTGAAAGACCAGCCCTTCATGCTCATGGAGCAGACCCCCAGCCAGCAGAACTGGCAGCGGTACAACTCCTTGAAGAGGCCTGGCCAGATGCGCGCCCAAAGCTACCAGACCATCGCCCACGGCGGCGACACCATCCAGTTCTTCCAGCTGCGCCGCTCCAAGGGCGCCTGCGAGAAGTTCCACGGCGCGGTGATTGCCCACTCCGGCAGCGGCGAGACCCGGGTGTTCAAAGAGTGCTCCCAGCTGGGCGCCGAGCTGAAAGCCCTGGGCACCCAGACCTTGGGCACGGATAACCCCGCCCAGGTGGGCATCCTCTTCGATTGGGACAACTACTGGGCCCTGGAGTACACCAGCGGCCCCACCGTGGATTTGAAGTACGTGGACCAAATCCACCAGTATTACCGCTACTTCTACGACAAGCACATTCCCGTGGACATGGTGCCCGTAGACGGCGACTTCTCCAAGTACCAGGTTATCGTGGCCCCTGTGCTGTACATGGTGAAAGAGGGTATGGCCGAGGCCCTGGAGCGGTTCGTGGAGAACGGCGGCACCTTGGTCACCGGCTTCATGAGCGGGATCGTGGACCAGTCCGACAACGTCCACCTGGGCGGCTATCCTGGCCCCCTGCGCAAGATGTGCGGCATCTGGGCCGAGGAGATTGACGCCCTGGCCCCTGAGCAGACCAACACCCTGCGTTTCACCGACGGCACCGAAGCCAAGTGCAGCCTGCTCTGCGACATCCTCCACCTGGAGGGCGCCCAGGTCCTTGCCACGTACGGCGAGGACTTCTACGAAGGCACCCCCGCTGTCACCAAGAACGCCTACGGCAAGGGCACTGTCTACTATGTGGGCACCCAGCCCGAAGCCGCTGGCCTGGACAAAATCCTGGACGGCGTGGCTGCCGCCGCTGGGGTGGAGCGCCTCATCACCGAGGACACCCCCTTGGAGATTGTCAAGCGCGTGAAGGACGGCGCTGAGTTCTGGTTCATCCTGAACCTCACCGGCAAGCCCCAGCAGGCTCCCCAGGCCTTCGCGGGGGAGACGGACATCCTCACCGGCGCTACAATCGGCGACGAGCCCCTCAAGCCCTTCGATACCTTGTTGGTCCGCCGCTAAGGCCCGGTAGGGAAGAGGCACAAATCCCATAAGGAAAACCCCTCTGCGCCACAAGCCAGAGGGGTTTTCCGTTTTCAGTTGAGTGCTGCGTCTGTCAGTATGCTGCCAGGGCAAGGGTGTGCAGCGGTGGAGACAGCGTTTCCCACCTAAGCAAAAGGAGGCATCCGCTCCGTCGCGCTCCATGATGTCTCTTCTCTCCAATCAGGTGCGGTTCGATAAGAGTGCTACTGTCTCGACTTGTTCTTCGTTGTCCAAACTGATACTCATATCTTCCTCGATGATCGGCAGCTTGAATTTGATGGATTTTAACCACTGTCCATTGGCTTGGCGTTCCGGGTAAACCTGAATTTCAGAGATCAACGCCTCGATCAGCTGCCGCCGCTCCGCCTCATTCATCACGCCGTACAGTTTTTCAAAATAAATCAGCACTTTATAGATATTGTCGCCGGTCAGCTTTTCCGCTTCAATGGCCTGCTTTTTGGCTCTGGCTGCGATCAGCAAAGATTCTGTATCTTCAATCTTATCATACATCCTGTAAAGGCGGTCATCAAGATCAGCCTTGCGCCGCACATAGTGCCGGTCATCCGGGTCGAGAGAGTCAATTTCTTCTGCCAGCTTTGATTTGATGGAATAGTGCTGGCGAAGCTGCTTTTCGTAATTTACAATCTCCTGGTCAATGGCAGCAGTATCCACCTTCATGTTAATTTTTTCCTGCATCATGGCAGCAAACTTCGGATTGCTCACCAGCTTTACAATGACTTC
>FR893604.1:20025-43800 GCA_000435395.1 Firmicutes bacterium CAG:94 | reverse complement strand
GGGCGTCGTTGACGCCGTCGCCGGTCATGGAGACCACCTGGTCCTTGCGCTGCCAGGCCTTGACAATGCGGATTTTATTCTCCGGGGACACCCGGGCGTACACGGAGATGTTCTCCACCTCCTGGTCCAGCTGCTCCTCGCTCATGGCGTCCAGCTGGGCGCCGGTGATGGCCTTGTCGCCCTCCTCCAGGATGCCCAGCTCCTTGGCGATGGCAGAGGCCGTCACCACGTGGTCGCCGGTAATCATCACAGGCTTAATGCCGGCCTGGCGGCAGGTGGCCACAGCGGCCTTGGCCTCGGGGCGGGGCGGGTCAATCATGCCCACCAGGCCCATCAGGGTCAGGCCGCTTTCCAGCTCCTCGCTGGTGGGGTTCTCCGGCACCTCGTCCAGGATTTTATACCCCACAGCCAGCACGCGCAGGGCGTCCCGGCTCATTTCCTCGTTTTTCTCCTTGGCGGCCTCCAAGTCGCCGGCGACGCACCGGGCGGCCATCATGTCAAAGGCGCCCTTGACAATGGCCACGATTTTCCCGTCCATCTGGTTGACAGAGGTCATCAGTTTCCTATCGGAATCAAAGGGCAGCTCGGCCAAGCGGGGGTACTGGCTGTTCAAGTCCTCCTGCTCCATGCCGTTTTTGTGGGCCGCCACCAGAATGGAAGTCTCGGTGGGGTCGCCGATGTGCTGCTCGGCGCCGTCCTCTTTGTAGAGCACAGAGCCATCGCAGCACAGGGCGCCGTAGCGCAGCAGCTCCCGGCCCGCCGGGCTGTTCTCCGTGGAGACGGTCTCCAGGTTGTTTTCCCCCTCTACCCAAAGCTTTACCAAGGTCATGCGGTTCTGGGTGAGGGTGCCGGTCTTATCCGAGCAGATGACAGAGGCGCCGCCCAAGGTCTCCACCGCGGGCAGGCGGCGGATCAGGGCGTTTTTCTTGGCCATGCGCTGCACCCCAATAGCCAGCACAATGGTGACGATGGCGGGCAGGCCCTCAGGGATAGCGGACACGGCCAGAGACACGGCGGTCATAAAGATTTCCAGCACAGGAATGCCGTTGAGCAGCCCCACCACAAAGATGACGGCGCAGGCCCCCAGGGCCACAAAGCCCAGGTATTTTCCCAGCTGGGCCAGCTTCTGCTGCAAAGGCGTCTGCCCCTCTTCTTCCCCTTCCAGCAGGCCGGCGATTTTGCCCATCTCCGTATCCATGCCAGTGCCGGTGACCACGGCCGTAGCCGTGCCGTAGGTGACAGAGCACCCGGAGAACACCATGTTGCTCCGGTCGCCCAGGGGGGCTTTCTCCTCCACCTGGGCGGCGGCGTCCTTCTCGCTGGGGACGCTTTCGCCGGTGAGGGCGGATTCCTCGCTTTTCAGGCTGACGCTTTTCAGCAGCCGGGCGTCGGCGGGGATGAAGTCCCCGGCCTCCAGGCGGATGATGTCACCGGGCACCAGCTGGGCGGCGTCGATGACCTGCTCCTTCCCATCCCGGAGCACCCTGGCGTGGGGGGCGGACAGGTTCTTTAGGGCGTCCATGGCTTTTTCCGCCTTGGATTCCTGCATCATGCCCAGCAGGGCGTTTAACACCACAATGAGCAAGATGAGCACCGGCTCGAAGAATTCCATGGGGTCGTGGCCAAAGCAGGCCACCACAAAGCTTACCGCCGCGGCCAGCAGCAGGATGAGTATCATCACATCCTTAAACTGGTCCAAAAACCGCTGGAGATTTGTCTTCTTCCTTTTTTCCGCCAGCTTGTTTTCCCCGTACCGCTCCAGGCGCTGCCGGGCCTCTTGGCTGGAAAGGCCAGCCGCGGAGGTTTGCAGCTCCTTTAGGAGCTCTTCCTGGGAAGTGTTGTGAGGGGTCACAGTAGGTTCCTCCTGTCTGTTTTGTTATTGTATGTACGTTCCCATTGTACCGGCGCCGGGGGCGTTTGTCACGGGACAAAGGGGGCGCTTTGTGCCAAATTTCCCCACGGGGCGGAAACTGTCCTTTTTTTGGACAGGCGCCCCGGTTTGTCCCAAAGAGGTCCCACAGCGCAGTATCTGTATTATAACAGCCTGCCCAGTATTTGTCAGGGAAAATCAGAAATTCCCTATAAAAATTTTTCACACTAAGCTGGAAACTCCCTCGGGGGGGCTCACACACCCCAAAGAAACGGGCCGCAAAACACCGCAGAACGGCCGGTTTTGCCAAGATGTTACAACGCGTTGCTTGTGGCAACGGGCCATTCCGGCTACAATAGGGGCAACGAAAGAAAAAGGAGGTTCTTCCAAAATGCTCAACGAAAACATCAAGGCCATCCGAAAAGCCAAAGGGCTTTCCCAGCAGGAGCTGGCGGTCAAGGTGAACGTGGTGCGGCAAACCGTCTCGAAGTGGGAGCAAGGGCTGTCGGTCCCCGACGCGGACATGCTGCTGGCCCTGTCGGAAGCCCTGGAGACACCGGTGAGCGTGCTGCTGGGCGAAACCGTTGTGGAGCCGGAGGCCGACACCTTGCAGGCCATTTCCCAAAAGCTGGAGGTGATAAACTTGCAGCTGGCCCGCAGGAAAACCACCAGAAGGAAGGTGGTCCGCTGGGTGCTCATTTCGTTCTGCGCCCTGTTGGCACTGCTGTTCGCGGCCCTTCTCCTTGTGGGCAGCCCCTATTTGGCGTGGGATTACAGCGACCCGGAAACCGCCGTCCTTGGCGTGGCCTTTCACTCCTTGGAATGGCTGTTTGTCCGGGTGGCGCCGCCTCTCTTTCTGGCTGCGCTGGTTGGGATTTTCTTCACCTATAAGAAAGAGTGAAAGGAGGCTTTTCCTATGAAGAAAAAGATATTCGCGGGCATTCTCGCGCTGGCGGCGGTGTTGGCGTTGGTGTGTATTATCTTTGCGCAAGGGGGTTCCGGCGCATATGTGCCCGCCGCCGATGAAATCGCCTTGCGCATCCAATTCGACACAAAGGAGGACGTGGGACTGCTGGTGTACGACTACCGCGCGGAGGGCCGCGATTACAGCGGGGGCATCTCCAACGCGGACGGCTCGCTGCTTCCGGGCGATTCGGAAAACATGGTGGTGTGGAACAGGGAGGAGCTGGAAAGCACCGCTGACGCGCTGGCGCTGTGGATACGGTTCCGCGTCATAACGGAATACGTAACGCCCAACTTTGAAAACGTCTACCCGGAGGACATCACAAAAGCTCTGGAGCCCATCGCCTGGGAGGCCCGCTTTGGGCAGACCTATACCATTGCCATCACCGGCGACAGGACAAATGGCTACCAAGCGGTGCTCCATCCGTGACGCGCGGGCCCATTCTCAAAACGCATGGAAGGGGATAGAAACCGGGTATTGGACATCCCGCCTTCCGCCTGCTACAATGGGGGCAAGAAACTTCCAGCGAGGTGTGTTGCCGTGAACCCGTTGCCAGCCCGGCTTTGGGGGAAGCTCCTAGAGCCCAAAACCCAGGTGGAGCCCTCCCGCCAGCCCTTTTCCAACCAAGACTTAAAACAGCTGATTGTCCCCCTGTTTGTGGAGCAGCTGCTGGCCATGCTGGTGGGCATTGCCGACACGCTGATGGTCTCCTACGCCGGGGAGGCCGCCGTCTCCGGGGTGTCCCTGGTGAACATGCTGAACACCTTTTTTATCTTCCTGTTCACGGCCCTTGCCTCGGGCGGGGCGGTGGTGGTCAGCCAGTACATCGGCAGCAGGGACGGGGCAAACAGCAACCTGGCCGCCGGGCAGCTGTACACCCTCTCCTTCCTGTTCTCCCTGGTGTGCATGGCGGCCACCCTGGTGTGGAACCGCCCCCTGCTGGGGCTGCTCTTTGGCCAGGTGGAGCCGGACGTCATGGAGGCCAGCGCTATCTACCTGCGGATTTCCGCCTACTCCTACCCCTTCCTGGCGCTGTACAACGCCGGGGCGGCCCTGTACCGCTGCATGAGCAAGACAAAAGTCACCATGCAGATTTCGCTGGTGATGAACGCCATCAACGTGGCGGGCAACGCCATTGGCATTTTCGTCCTCCACGCGGGGGTGGCCGGGGTGGCCTGGCCCTCTACCCTTTCCCGGGCCTTTGCCGCCGTGGCCATGACGGCGCTGTGCTTCTCCCAAAAGAACCAGGTGCGCCTGCTGTGGAAAAACCTGCTCACCTGGAACAGCAGCATGGTGCGCAGGCTGCTGCGCATTGCCGTGCCCAACTCCATTGAGAACGGCCTGTTCCAGCTGGCCAAGGTGGCGCTGAGCTCCATCACCGCCATGTTCGGCACGGTGCAGATTGCCGCCAACGGCGTGGCCCAGAGCATTTGGTCTTTGGCGGCGCTGGTGGGCTCGGCCATGGGGCCGGCCTTTATCACCGTAGTGGGCCAGTGCATGGGCGCCAGCGACACAGAGGCCGCCAGCTACTACATGCGCAAGCTCACCCGGCTGACCTTGTCTGTGTCCATCGCCTGGAACGCCCTGGTGCTGCTGCTCACCCCGGTGATGCTGCTGTTCTACGACCTCTCCCTCGAAGCCAAAAACCTGGTGTTCTGGCTGGTGGTCATCCACAACATCTTCAACGCTGTGGCCTATCCCATCTCCGGGCCCTTCTCCAACGGCCTGCGGGCCGCCGGGGACGTGAAGTTCACCATGTACATCTCCCTGTTCTCCACCATTGTGGTGCGGGTGGCCCTGTCCATTGTGCTGGGTGTGTGGCTGAATCTGGGGGTCATCGGCATCGCCTTGGCCATGGCCGGGGACTGGTGCATCAAGGCGGTGATTCTGCTGTTCCGGTATAAGAGCGGGGCGTGGAAAAGCTTTCGGGTGCTGGGGTAAGGGTTGCAATCCCGCCACGGCACGGCTATACTAAAAAAAGCGAAGAAGCGGCCGCCCGCTGGGGCGGCCTTTTTGTCAGGAGATGGTGCGATGCGTTTTCAAATCCAGGGGACCGTGGCCACGGCGGACCTTCACGGCGTCTACCAGCAGGATGCCAAAGACTTGCTTTCCGGCTGGCTGAACACCGCCCCCGCCGCGGTGACAGAGCTGCGGGTCATCCACGGCTACCAGCGGGGCACCGCCCTGCGGGACATGCTGCGCAGCGGCTTTTCCCACCCAAGGGTGAAAGCGGTGCTGCCCAGCTTGAACCCGGGGGAGACGAGGTTGGTTTTAAAAAAATAGGGAGGCACATGCAATGACTGTGAACGAATATCAAAAGTTGGCTATGGTTACCTTAAATCCCGACCTTTCCAAGCGGGACGTGCTCATCAACGGGGTGATGGGCCTTTGCGGCGAGGCCGGGGAGGCCATCGATTTGGTCAAAAAACACCTGGCTCAAGGCCACGAGCTGGACCGGGAAAGCCTTATCAAAGAATTGGGGGATGTGGCCTGGTATCTGGCGGAAACCGCCACTGCCCTGGATGTGGAATTGGAGGAAGTTCTCCTTCAAAATATTGAAAAACTTAAGCGCCGCTACCCCGAAGGGTTGGCGGCCGAGCGCTCTATCCAACGCTGCGAAACATGAAAAATGGCTGCGCGACTAAGCCGCGCAGCCATTTTTTGCATTTCCGAAGTTTCCCCGTCTTACCCTGGCAAAATCTTCCGTCCAATCCGCCAAAGGCCGCTGTCAGCTATGCTCAAACTGGCTGTTGGAAGGGCTGCCCCAGCGGGCAGTCCTTTCCGCGTTTGGCTGAGAGATGCGAAACATCTCTATTTTGGCGCGAGACCACGCCGCAACCGCCAAACATCACCGCCTGATTCAGCTCTCAATCGTGGTCAAACTGACTGTTGTACAATTCGGCGTAGAACCCGCCCTTTTGCAGCAGGCTCTCGTGATTTCCCTGCTCCACGATGTGGCCGTCCCGCATGACCAAAATGGTATCCGCGTCCCGGATGGTGGACAGCCGGTGGGCCACGATAAAGCTGGTGCGGCCCTCCATCATCTTTTGGAAGGCCTTTTGGATGCGGATTTCCGTGCGGGTGTCGATGGAGGAGGTGGCCTCGTCCAGGATGAGCATGGGCGGCAGGCACAGCATCACCCGGGCGATGCACAGCAGCTGCTTCTGGCCCTGGGAGATGGAGCCGCCGTCCTCGCCGATGACCGTGTCATAGCCCTGGGGCAGCCGCTTGATGAAGCTGTGGGCGTGGGCGGCCTTGGCGGCCTCCACCACCTCCTCCAAGGTGGCCTCGGGCCTGCCATAGGCGATGTTCTCCCGGATGGTGCCCCGCTTCAGCCAGGTGTCCTGCAGCACCATGCCGTAGCTGCGGCGCAGGCTGTGGCGGGTGATGTCCCGGATGTCCGTGCCCTCCACCTGGATGGAGCCGCTGTCCACGTCGTAAAAGCGCATGAGCAGGTTGATAACCGTGGTCTTGCCGCAGCCGGTGGGGCCCACCAAGGCCACCCGCTGGCCGGGCTTCACCTCCAGGTGGAAGTCCTCAAGCAAGGGCTGCTCCGGCCGGTAGGAGAAAGCCACGTCCTGGATGGACACGCTGCCCTGGGCGTTTTCCAGCACCCGGGCGCCGGGGGCGTCGGGGACCTGGGGCCGCTCCTCGATGAGCTCGAACACACGGCCCGCGCAGGCCAGGGCGTTTTGCAGCTCTGTCACCACGCCGGAAATCTCGTTAAAGGGCTTGGTGTACTGGTTGGCGTAGCTTAAAAAGGCGGAGAGCTGGCCCACGGAAAGGCCGCCGCCAATCACCGACAGAGCGCCCACAATGCCCACGCCGGTGTACACCAGGGAGTTGACAAACCGGGTGGAGGGGTTGGTGATGGAGGAGAAGAAAATGGCCCGCAGGCTGCACTTGCGCAGCCGCTCGTTGATTTCGTCGAACTTCTCCAAAGAGTCCTGCTCCCGGCCAAAGGCCTGCACCACCTTTTGGCCCTGGACCATCTCCTCCACAAAGCCGGTCTGCTCCCCCCGCACCTGGGATTGCAGCCGGAACATGTCATAGGTGCGCTTGGCGATAAAGGCCGCCACCACCAGGGACACGGGGGTAATCACCACCACCACGGCGGTGATGACCACGTTGACGCTGAGCATGAACACCAGCGTGCCCACAATGGTGAGCACCCCGCTGAACAGCTGGGTAAAGCCCATGAGCAGGCCGTCGGCGAACTGGTCCACGTCGGCGATGACCCGGCTGACCACCTCGCCGGTGGGGTGGCCATCCAGGTATTTCAGGGGCAGAATCTGGATTTTCTGAAAGGCCTTGTTGCGGATGTCCCGCACCACCCGGTAGGTGATGCGGTTGTTGATGAGGCTCATCACCCACTGGGACAAAGCCGCCACGGCGATGACCAGGCCAATCTCCACCAAGATGCGGAAAATGCCGGGAAAGTCCACGTTGCCCGGGCCCACGATGTAGTCCACGGCGTTGCCTGTCAAAATGGGGATGTACAGGCTGGCCGCCACGGTCACCGCCGCCAGCAGCACAGACAGCCCCACCAGCGCCCAGTAGGGGCGGATGTAGTGCAGCACCTTTTTCAAGGTGCCCTTTTGCGCTTTTTGGCCCTTCATACCGCCGCCTCCTTCCGCTGGCTCTCGTACTGGGACTGGAAAATCTCCCGGTAGACCTGGCAGCTTTCCAGCAGCTGCTGGTGGGTGCCGATGCCCACGGCCTGGCCGTCGTCCAGCACGATGATGGTATCGGCGTACCGGATGGAGGAGGCCCGCTGGGACACGATGAACACCGTGGGCCCGCCCTCCATCTCCCGGATGGCCCGGCGGAGCTTGGCGTCGGTGGCGAAGTCCAAGGCGCTGGCGCTGTCATCCAGGATGAGGATTTCCGGCTTGCGCACCAAGGCCCGGGCGATGGTCAGCCGCTGGCGCTGGCCCCCGGAGAAGTTCCTGCCCCCCTGGGCCACCGGCTCATCCAGGCCGCCGGGCTTTTCCTCCACAAAGTCCCGGGCCTGGGCGGTTTCCAGGGCCTGCCACAAGTCCGCCTCGGTGGCGTTGGGATTGCCCCACAGCAGGTTCTCCCGGATGGTGCCGGAAAACAGCTGGGCCCGCTGGGGCACCACCCCCACCCGCTGGCGCAGCTGGGAAAGGGGGAACTCCCGCACGTCCCGGCCGTCCACCAGCACCGCGCCCTGGGTGGCGTCGTAAAAGCGGGGAATCAAGTTCACCAAGGAGGACTTGCCGCTGCCGGTGCCCCCGATGATGCCCACGGTGTCCCCGGGCTTTACGGAAAAGTCCAGGCCGGAGAGGGAGGCCTCCCCCGCGCCCTGGTAGGTCAGGCCCACGCCCCGGAACTCCACGCTGCCGCCCCGCCCCGCGGTGCCGGAGAACGCCTGGGGGGCTTCCATGGAGGAGGGGGTATCCAGCACAGCCTGCACCCGGCCCATGCAGGCCAGTGCCTTGGTGATGTTGATAATCAGGTTGGCAAGCTTAATCAGCTCCACCAGAATCTGGGACATATAGTTGAGCAAAGCCACCACCGCCCCCTGGGTGAGGATGGCCGTATCCACCCGCACAGCCCCCACCCAGATGAGGGCCACAGCCGCCAGGTTGATGATGACGTAGGTCACGGGGTTCATCAGGGCGGAGATTTTGCCCACGTGCTCCTGGAGCTTTGTCAGGGCGTTGTTCTCCTGCTGGAAGCGCTGGTTCTCGGCAGCCTCCCGGCCAAAGGCCCGGATGACCCGCACGCCGGTGAGGTTCTCCCGGGTGGCGCCCAGCACCTTGTCCAGGCCCGCCTGCACCTGCTTGTACCGGGGCATGGTCCACAGCATCACGCCGAACACCACCACCGCCAGCAGGGGGATGGCCACCACGAACACCAGCGCCGCGGGCACGTCGATGGTAAAGGCCATCACCATGGCGCCGAATACCACAAAGGGGGAGCGCAGCAGCAGCCGCAGGGCCAGGTTCAGGCCGTTTTGCACCTGGTTGATGTCGCTGGTCATGCGGGTGATAAGGGTGGAGGTGCCCACGGTGTCCATCTCGGTGTAGCTCAAGGTCTGGATGTGGGCGAACAAGTTGTGCCGCAGCTTGGCGGCAATGCCCACCGAGGCCTTGGCCGCGAAGAACTGGGCGGTGATGGAGCACACCAGGCCCACCACGCCCAGGCCGGCCATCACCAGGCACATGCGGCCCACATAGCCCCTATCGGCGCGGGCAATGCCCACGTCGATGACAGCGGCCATCACCAAGGGAACCAGCAGCTCGAAGGTGGCCTCCAGCAGCTTGAACAGCGGCCCCAGGATGCACTCCTTCTTATAGCTGCGCATATAGGCAAATAAGCTTTTCACAAGCATCGTCCTTTCCTATGGCACTCTAGTATGCCACACATCAGGCTGAGCCATCCGCCGGCACGTCCCACAGCGGGAGGCGCCCCCTTTTCCATCGGTATTTTGCGGCCTGTTCAGCCCAGTTAGTGACATTATACCATAAAGATGTGTTAGAGAAAAGTGGGGCTGCCCCTTTTCAAAAGAAGCGCCTGGGAGTATACTGAAACCAGCAAAATCCAAAGGAGGCCATGCCATGAAATGCCCCGCCTGCGGCCGGGAGATGGAGCCCGGCTACCTGCAAAGCGACCGCCCGGTGGTCTTTACCACCCGCCGCCCCTCCCTGTCCGGGGTGGCGTTCCCCCGTATCCCCCGGGGCCAGGACCTGCACCTGACCAACGACGCCTACTCCCCCTGCGCCTGCCCGGCCTGGCACTGCCCCCAGTGCCGCCATATCCTGGTGGAGCGCCAGGAGGGCTGACCCGCCCAAGGGAAAGTTTTCCCCAGGAAGCGCCGGGCGTGTGGAAAATGGAAGGCGGCACTTGGCGCCCGCTGTGAGGGCGTATAACAAAAGCCGGCGCTTTGAAACAGGCTGGCGAAACTTTTATTTTTTGCGGGGCGGGTTTTGTGCGCTTTGCAAAAATAGAAGGGATTCTTAATTTTTCCTGTTGCAATTTCCCGCCCAGTCTGGTATGATAGCCTCACAAGGCCCCCGCAACTGACGGGCTAATGTGGAACTCACCACAGGGGAGCGGGGAGCAGCCTTTTTGCCGACCGTCTGGGCAGTGTCGCCGCGCGATGCTGCCCTTTTTTTGTGGCTCCCGCGGCCCCATACACTTGTACACCGTATCACCCCCCCTTGTGTTGAGAAAGGATGGTCCCTTATGAAGCGGCAGGAATGGAATGGTTTTACCGGCGGGCTGTGGCAGGATGAAATCGACGTCCGCAATTTTATCCAGAAGAATTACACCCCCTATGGCGGCGACAGCAGTTTCCTCTGCGGCCCCACCCAGCGCACGTTGGACGTCCGCAAGAAGTTTGAGGACCTGCTGCTGCAGGAGCACGCAAACGGCGGCGCCTTAAAGGTGGACACCGAGACCGTCATCACCCCCACCAGCTTTGGCCCCGGCTACCTGGACAAGGAGAAGGACATCATTGTGGGCCTGCAGACCGACGAGCCCTTAAAGCGGGCCTGCAACCCCTTTGGCGGCATGCGCATGGTGCGCTCCGCCTGCAAAGCCTATGGCTATGAGGTCTCCCCCAAGATTGAGGAGGAGTTTAAATACCACAAGACCCACAACGACGGCGTGTTCTCCGCCTACACCCCGGAAATCAAGGCCGCCCGCCACGTGGGGCTTATCACCGGCCTGCCCGACGCCTACGGCCGGGGGCGCATCATCGGCGACTACCGCCGGGTGGCATTGTACGGCATCGACCGGCTGATCGAGCAGAAGAAGGCCGACAAAATCGCCCTGGGGGACTGCGTGATGAGCTCCCCCTCCATCCGGGCGGCGGAGGAGCTCCACGACCAAATCCAGGCCCTGGAGGACATGAAGGTGATGGCCCAGATGTACGGCTACGACATCTCCGGCCCTGCCAGCAACGCCCGGGAGGCCGTGCAGTGGCTGTACTTCGGCTACCTGGCCGCCATCAAGGAGCAGAACGGCGCCGCCATGAGCCTGGGCCGTGTGTCCACCTTCCTGGACATCTACTTTGAGCGGGATTTGCAGGCGGGCCTTCTCACCGAGAGCGAAGCCCAGGAAATCTTCGACGACTTTGTCTTAAAGCTGCGCATGGCCCGGCACCTGCGCACCCCGGAATACAACGAGCTGTTCGGCGGCGACCCCATGTGGATCACCGAAAGCGTGGGCGGCATGGGCGAGGACGGCCGGCCCCTGGTGACCAAGTCCTGCTTCCGCATGCTCAACACCCTGTACAACCTGGGGCCCGCGCCGGAGCCCAACCTGACTGTGCTGTGGAGCGCCCACCTGCCGGAGAACTGGAAGCGGTTCACCGCCAAGGTCTCCTGCGACACCGACGCCCTCCAGTATGAGAACGACGACGTGATGCGCCCAGTCTACGGCGACGACTACGCCATTGCCTGCTGCGTGTCCGCCATGCGCGTGGGCAAGGATATGCAGTTCTTCGGCGCCCGGGCCAACCTGGCCAAGCTGGTGCTGCTGGCCATCAACGGCGGCCGGGACGAGCTGAAAGGCGACCAGGTGGGCCCCAAAATGCCCGTGTGGCCCGAGGAGTACCTGGACTACGACCAGCTCATCGAGCGCATCGACTTCTACCGGCCCTGGCTGGCCAAGACTTACGTCAACGCCATGAACATCATCCACTATATGCACGACAAGTACTCCTACGAAAAGAGCCAGATGGCCCTCCACGACAGCACCGTGCGGCGGCTGATGGCCTTTGGCATCGCCGGCATGAGCTGCATGGCCGACTCCCTCTCCGCGGTGAAGTACGCCAAGGTCAAGTGCATCCGGGACCCGGAGACGGGCCTTGTCACCGACTTTGAGACCGAGGGCGACTTCCCCAAGTTCGGCAACAACGACGACCGGGTGGACCAGATCGCCTGCGAGCAGGCGGAGAAGTTCTACCACGCTTTGTGCCAATACAGCCTGTACCGCCAGGCCCGGCACACCTTGTCCATCCTCACCATCACCTCCAACGTGATGTACGGCAAGAAGACCGGCAACACCCCCGACGGGAGAAAGCACGGCGAGCCCCTGGCCCCCGGCGCCAACCCCATGTCCGGCCGGGATGTAAGCGGCGCCTTGGCCTCCCTGAACAGCGTGGCCAAGCTCAGCTACGACTACTGCCGGGACGGCATCTCCAACACCTTCTCCATCACCCCCCAGGCCTTGGGCAAGACGGAGACCGAGCGGGTGGACAACCTGGTGACCATCCTCACCGGCTACTTCGCCCAGAACGCCCACCACTTGAACGTGAACGTCTTAAACCGGGAGACCCTCATCGACGCCTACAACCACCCGGAGAAGTACCCCAGCCTGACCATCCGGGTCTCCGGCTACGCGGTGAACTTCTACAAGCTCTCCCGGGAGCAGCAGCGGGAGGTCATCTCCCGCACCTTCCACGTGTCCCTGTGATGAAGGGGCGGGTGCATTCCATCCAATCCCTGGGGGCGGTGGACGGCCCCGGGGTGCGGTACGTGGTGTTTTTGCAGGGCTGCCCCCTGCGCTGCGCCTACTGCCACAACCCGGACACCTGGGATTTCTCCGGCGGCCAGGAGCGGGAGGCGGCGGAACTGGTACAAGAAATCTGCCGGTACAAAATGTACTTTGGAGACAAGGGCGGCGTCACTGTCTCCGGCGGGGAACCCCTGCTGCAGCCCGCCTTTGTGGGGGAGCTGTTCCGGCTGCTCCACGGGGAGGGCATCCACACGGCCCTGGACACCTCCGGCGTGTGGGCAGACTGGGACGGCGCCTGCCAGGTGCTGGAGCACACGGATTTGATTTTGGGCGACTTGAAATTCGCCACACCGGAGGAGTACCGGCTCCACTGCAAGGCGGACATGGAAAAGCCCCTGGCCTTTTACCGGCTGGCGGAGGAGCGGGGCATCCCCCTGTGGGTGCGGCACGTGGTGGTGCCGGGGCTTAATGACAGCCTGGAGGACATGGGGAAGATCAAGGTCCTGGCAGAGAGCTTTTCCAATTTGGAGAAGATCGAGTGGCTGCCCTTCCACAACCTGTGCGTGGAGAAGTACCAGAGCCTGGGCATCCCCTTCCCCCTGGCGGGGACGGACAACATGGACGAGGAAGCGCTGCAAAGGCTGGTGGACAGCCTTTGACCGCGAAGCTGATTTTACAAAAAATGTGACAGGAGGCAAAAGATGGATTTTATAAAAATCGGGGCTGAAGATTTTGAAGGCCTCATGGTCTTGCAAACGGCGTACAAAGCCGAAATTGGCGAAGCTGCGCCTACCAGCGCGGAGTTTGAGAGCTTGAAAGAAGCAATCGAAAAGGGGCAGATACATTTTTACGGGTGCAGATGTGATAACGCGCTGGTAGCGTGCTGTTCTATCTGCTATACATACTCGACTTTCCACTATGGCAAAGCGGGAGTATTTGAGGATTTTTACATCCAGCCAAAATACCGCCATCAGGGGATCGCGCGGAAGCTGGTTTCTTTTGCGTATGAGCAAAGCGGTGTGGGCTCCCTCACCGTTGGATGCGCTGACTGCGACCTGCCAATGTACCAGTCCCTGGGGTTTCGAATTCCGTTGGGGAACATGCTGGCCTTTGGAGAATAAATGGGGCGCGGAGCAGCGCTCCACAACTGGAAACCAAGACACGAAACCCAGGGAAACAGCGGCCCCAGCCGTGTCTTTCCCGGGCGAGTACCCCGCAGAAATAAAGAGACATCCAACGTGGCTTTTTCGCCACCATCCCAAAAAGGCCCGGACCTCCCGGGCCTTTTGCTTTTCCCCTTCCCTCCCCGGGGATTTTAAGGTATAATAGTCCTGACAAACTGGAGGGTACATTCCATGAAGCATCTTCTTCTCATCGCCACCGGGGGCACCATCGCCTCCCGCCACACCGCAGAGGGCCTGGCCCCGCAGCTGACCCCCGCGGAGCTGTTGAGCTACGTCCCCGACGCGGCCTCCTTCTGCTCCATCGACACCGTGCAGCCCATCAACCTGGACTCCACCAACATCCGGCCGGAGCACTGGCTGCTGCTGGCAAACCTCATCGAGGAGCACTACAGCCGCTACGACGGCTTTGTCATCTGCCACGGCACGGACACCCTGGCCTACACGGCCTCTGCCCTGTCCTATTTGATACAGCGCACGGCCAAGCCCATTGTGCTTACCGGGGCCCAGCGCTCCATCGACGAGGACACCACCGACGCCAAGGTGAACCTGCTGGACGCCCTGCGGTTCGCCTGCTCGGGGGGGAGCGGCGTGTGCATCGTCTTTGGCAGCCACGTCATCGCCGGAACAAGGGCCCGGAAGTCCCGGACAAAAAGCTACAACGCCTTTACCAGCCTGAACTTCCCCGACCTGGCCAGCGTCCACGAAAGCCGGGTGGTGCGCTACATCCCCTACGAGCCCCAGGGGGAGCCGGTGTTCTACCACAAGCTGAACACCCGGGTGTTCCTGCTAAAGCTGACCCCGGGCATGGACCCCGCCGCCTTTTCCGCCGCCGGGCAGCTGTGCGACGGGCTTATCATCGAAAGCTACGGCATGGGGGGCATCCCCGACGTGTACCTGGAGGAGCTGGACAAGCTCATCCGCCAGGGGAAGACCGTCATCATGGCCACCCAGGTGCCCCAGGAGGGCAGCGACCTCTCCGTTTACCAGGTGGGAAAGCACGTGAAGGACCGCTACCACCTGCTGGAAACCTACGACATGACCTTGGAATCCACCGTCACCAAGCTGATGTGGGCCATGGGCCAGTCCAGCGAGCCCCAGGAAATCCGGAAGCTGTTCTGCACCACCGTCAACTACGACATGCTGTTTTAACCCCACACCCTAGAAAGGATGTATGTATGAAACGAATTTTGCCCCTTTTCTTAGCCCTGGCGCTGCTGCTCACCGGCTGCGCCGCCGTATCCACCACAGAGACCACCAGCCAGGCTGTCTCCCAGGTGGACAGCCCCTCAAGCGCCCTGGAGAGCGCCCCCGAAAGCGCTTCCTCCCAGCTGGAAAGCGCCGGGGAGGTATCCATCACCGATTCCAACGGCAGCCAAATCACCCTGGACACCAGCGCGCCCCGGGTGGTGGCTGCCTATGGCTCCTTCGCGGAGGCCTGGCTGCTGGCCGGCGGGCAGCTTTGCGGCGTCACCCAGGACGCCCTGGAGCAGCGTGACCTGGGCCTGCCCGAGGACATCGCCGTGGTGGGCACGGTAAAGGAGCCCAACGCCGAGGAAATCATCGCCCTGGAGCCGGACCTGGTGCTGCTGGCCAGCGACATCACCACCCAGGCGGACATCCGGGACGTGCTGGAAAACGCCGGGCTCGCCTGCGCCTTCTTCCAGGTGGACACCTTTGCGGACTACGCCTTTATGATGGAGCAGCTGTGCGCCGTCACCGGCCGGGAGGATTTGTACGAGGAAAACGTCACCCAGGCGGGCCAGCAGATTGAGGAGGCCCAGGCCAAGGCGGCCCTTTCCAGCACCCGGCCCAACGTGCTGCTGATTCGGGCCTTCTCCACCGGCATCAAGGCCAAGACCGACGACGAGCTGGCCGGGGCCATTTTAAAGGACCTGGGGGTCCACAACATCGCCGACGACCACCCCTCCATGCTGGAGGACTTGAGCCTGGAGGAGGTCATCGCCGCGGACCCGGACTACATCTTCGTCACCACCATGGGCGACGAGCAGAAGGCCCTGGACTATTTAAACGGCCTCATCCAGCAGAACCCCGCCTGGTCGGAGCTTTCCGCCGTGAAGGAGGACCGCTACATTGTGCTGCCCAAGGATTTGTTCCACTACAAGCCCAACAACCGCTGGGGGGAAAGCTACCAGTACCTGGGGGAAATCCTCTACCCCCAGCTGTTCCATGAGGAGTAAGGCGGCCCTGGGGCTTTTGGGCCTGGGGCTGCTGGTGGTGGCCAGCGCGGCCTTGGGCGCCGCCGTGGGCTCCACGGTCATCGATTTGCCCGCCGCCCTGTGGGAGCTGCTGGACGGGGAGGCCGCCTCCCCCGACGCCCGGATTCTTCTCCACGTGCGGCTGCCCCGGGTGTGCGCCTCTCTGCTGTGCGGCTCGGCCTTGGCGGTCAGCGGCATGCTCATCCAGGCGGTGCTCTCCAACCCCCTGGCCTCCCCCAACGTCATCGGCGTCAACGCCGGGGCGGGGTTCTGCACCTTTTTGGCCATGGCCCTGGCGCCTGGCATGGCGGGGGCGGCGCCTTTGGGCGCCTTTATAGGGGCCCTGTCCGCCACTTTGATCGTATACGCCGTGGCGGCGGGGGCCGGCGCGGGCAAGCTGACCATCATCCTGGCGGGTGTGGCGGTGAGCAGCATCTTCACCGCGGGCACCAACACCATCAAGACCTTTTTCCCGGATACTCTCTACAACGGCAGCACCTTTTTGATTGGGGGCTTCTCCGGGGTGAGCTTCGCAAACCTCTCCCCCGCCTGGCTGATGATTCTGCCGGCCCTGGCGCTGGCCTGCCTGCTGGCCCGGCCCACGGACGTGCTCTGCCTGGGGGAGGAGACCGCCCACAGCCTGGGCCTTCCCGTCAAGGCAACCCGCTTCGGGCTCATCCTCATCGCCTGTGTGCTGGCGGGGGCGGCGGTGAGCTTCTCCGGCCAGGTGAGCTTTGTGGGGCTTTTGTGCCCCCACATTGTGCGGCGGCTGTTCGGCCAGGGGCGGCACCGGGTGCTGCTGCCCGCGGCGGCCCTGCTGGGGGCCAGCTTTGTCACGCTGTGCGACCTGTTAAGCCGGGTGCTCTTTGCCCCCTATGAGATCCCCGTGGGAATTTTGCTCAGCTTTTTGGGCGGGCCCTTCTTCCTGTTCCTCATCGTCAAGCAGAGGCGGCGGCCCCTACCGGGGAGAAAGGGGGGCGCAGGATGATAGAGCTGTGCCACGTCACCGCCGGGTACCCCGGCCGCCCGGTGCTGGAGGATGTGAACCTTACTTTCCAGGCGGGGAACATCACCGCCCTGATAGGCCCCAACGGCTGCGGCAAGACCACGCTGCTCCGGGCGGCCTGCGGGCTGCTGCCCCTTACGGGAGGACAGGTGCTCTACGGCGGAAAGGACCTGCGCCGGTTTGGCCGCAAGGAGTTTGCCCGGCTGGTGTCCATTTTGCCCCAGACGCGGGATGTGCCCTCCATCCGGGCGGAGCAGCTGGTGGCCCACGGGCGCTATCCCCACCTGAGCTTTGGCCGGGACCTGACCCAGGCCGACCGGGAGAAAATCGCCTGGGCCATGGAGGTCACCGGCACCACCGCCCTGAAGGACAAGGAGCTCTCCCAGCTCTCCGGCGGCGAGCGCCAGCGGGTGTACCTGGCCATGACCCTTTCCCAGGACACGGACATCCTCTTTTTGGACGAGCCCACCACCTACCTGGACATCGGCCAAAAGTACGAGATGCTGGAGCTGATTGCCCAGGTCAACGTCATGGGCAAAACCGTGGTGATGGTCCTCCACGACCTGCCCCTGGCCTTCTCCTACAGCCACCAGGTGGTGGTGCTGGAAAAGGGGCGTCTAGCGGCCCAAGGCCCCGCGGACCAGGTCTTTGCGAGCGGCGTGCCCGCCCGGGTCTTTGGGGTGAAGTCCCAGGCCCTGGAGGTGGACGGCCGCCAGGAGTATTTCTTCTACCAGGCGTAAACAACCGGGGGACTGGGAAATAGGCGCATAGAAAAAGGGACGGCTGCTGCCGTCCCCTTTTGCTTTGTTAGGAAATCTCCCGCCGGGCGAAGTAATCCGCCCGCAGGGTGTTGAAGGAGGCCTCCTCCCGGCGGCGGGCCATGGCGCTGGTGTCCCGCATCTCCTGGGTGACTTCCCCCTGGTACTCGCTGGTGTAGTAGGTCTCCCCGTCGTACCAGCCGCCGTCGGGGAACAGCACCACGCCGCCCTGGTCCCCAAACATGTCGTCGCCCATGTAGTAGCGGGTGTCCGTATCCAGGCCGAACAAGTTGACAATGGTGGGCGCCAAGTCCACCGGGGCCACGTACTTCTCCACGGTCTGGGGCTGCTGGCCCTTGGCGTAGAAGAAGCAGGGCGTGCGGTACAGCTCGGGGCTGTCGGCGCTGACGCCCTTCAGCTGGTAGAGGAACTCCTTATCGGTGAGGTACTTGCCGTAGTGGTCGGTGTAGAACAGCAGCACCGTGTCCTCCAGGCGGCCGTCGGCCTCCAGCTGGGCCACCAGCTCGCCGATGAACTGGTCCGTCTCCATGGCGTGAGCCACGGCGTGGGTGTACTCTTCCAAATTGGCCGGGGTGGATTCCACGCCGGATTGGGCCACCGCTGCCTGGGCGGCTTCCCAGTGGGGGGCGGAGATGTTGCCCATCTCCTCGGTATAGGGGCCGTGGCCGGAATAGGTGATGATGTAGCTGAAGAACGGCCCCTCTGGGACGAACATGTCATAGCCCTCCATCATCTGGCTGTCCAGCATGTAGTCGTCCATGCCCATTTCGGCGCCGCTGTGGTAGGTCATGCCCAGGTTCTGGTGGATGCTCCCCCGGCTGTAAATCCCGGCGCTGGCCGTGTGGAAAGAGCCCACGGTGTAGCCCAGCTGGGAAAACTGGTGGGCCAGGGAGAAGGGGAAGCTGTTGGTGGAGTAGATGCTGCTGGAGAGCCCCGTCACCGAGGGGAGCAGCCCTGTCTGGGAGATGAACTCCGTGTTGAAGGTGCCCGCCGACAGGAACAGGGGCGTGTAGTTGTGCACAAAGTTGGTGCCCTGCTGCTGCAAGGCGTACAGGTTGGGCATGTACTCTGGGGTGAGCAGCCAGGTGTCGATGGACTCCAGCATCACCATCAGCAAGCTCTTGCCCTCGTAAAGGCCGGTGTATTCATTCTCCCCGCTGACCTGCCCGGCGCGCTCCTCATAGAACTGGTCCAGGCTGTTCAAATCCACGGGGCTGGCCTCCAGGCCAAAGGACACCACAAAGTCCCGGACGGTGTACTGGTATAGGCCGGCCAGCAGCAGGCATCGGTTGGAATCGGTAAAATCCTTGTAGGCCTGCTCCTCGGAGTTGGGGTCGAACAAGCTGCCCCAGGTCATGGTGTCCGCTTGGGGCAGCAGCGAGCGGTTGAGCAGCACCACGCTGACCAGGGACAAAAGGATGGCCCCGGATGCTCCAGCCAGCCGGGGCCACCGGGGTTTCCCCGGTTGGCGCTTGGGCACCAGCCATGCCCCCACCGCCAGCAGAAGCATGGCAAGCACAATGCTTGCCACCAAGGCTTTGCGCAGGTTTAAGTAGGAGAGGCTGAAAAACTTGGCTCCGTCCCCGGCGAAGTTGGTGTCGGAGAAGGTGAAAAACTCCCCGAAGATGTTGAACATCACCCCGTGCACCACCGAGAGCAGCCCGAAAAACACGGCGTACGCCCCCATGGCGATGCGCCGCCCCAAAGGCGGCAGCAAGGCGGCAACCCCTGTCAAAAGCAGGCTCCAGGCGCCGGTGAACACAAAGGCCCGCCAATCCAGAAAGCGGGTGGAGCCCGCCGCCCGGTAGAAGAACCGCAGGGCCGCGTCAAACAGGACCAGCCCACAAAAACAAAGGGGCAGGCTGGCCCAAGCCAACCTTCCCCGGACAATTCGAATTTTTTCTTTCCATTCCTGCATGGGGTACATCCTTCTTGCGTGTAAAATCTATGTAAAAAACTATACCATAGTCCCGTTAAATCCGCAAGGATGGCTGGGTGTTTTTCGACAAAAAAGTTTCCTTTTTGTTTGGGCCGATGTGTGCTATACTTTCTTTAAACGAAACAGGCCCGCCTTGGGCCGCGAAAGGGGAGCTGCCGCAATGGCACAACACACTGTAGGATTTATCGGCTTTGGGAACATGGCCCAGGCCATGGCAAAGGGATTTTTGCAGGCCGGCGTCCTGGAGGGGGCGCAGATTGCCGCCTGCGCCAAACGCTGGGAAAAGCTGGAGAAAACCGCCGGGGAGCTGGGCGTCATCCCCTGCAAAGACGCCGTGGAGGTGCTGGAGCGCTCGGACATCCTCATCCTGGCGGTAAAGCCCTATTTAATAGAAACGGTGCTCGCCCCCATCCGGGAGAAGCTGGCGGGCAAGGTGCTGCTCTCTGTGGCGGCGGGCTGGCCCTTCCAGCGGTTTGAGGAGGTGCTGCCCGCGGGGGTGCACCATCTCAGCATCATGCCCAACACCCCGGTGGCTATTGGGGAGGGCATTGTGCTGCTGGAGGAGGAGAACAGCCTCTCGCCCCAGGAGCTCTCCCAGGCAAAGGAGCTGCTGGCCGCTTTGGGCGTGGTGGAGACAGTGCCCTCGGCCCAAATGGGCATCGCGGGGACGGTGGCGGGCTGCGGCCCGGCCTACGCCGCCCTGTTCCTGGAGGCCTTGGGGGACGCGGGCGTCTACCACGGCCTGCCCCGAGAGCTTTCCTACCGGCTGGCGGCCCAGATGCTGGCGGGCACCGGGAAGCTCCACCTGGCCACAGGCCAGCACCCCGGCGCCATGAAGGACGCGGTGTGCTCCCCGGGCGGCACCACCATTCGGGGCGTGGCCCAGCTGGAGCAGCACGGCTTCCGCGCCGCTGTCATCGACGCCGTCTCCGCCTCGGCGGGGGAAAAGAAGGAATAATTTTATATGAAAAAGATGGGTGCTGCGCAGCGCAGCAGCCCACCTTTTTCCTTTCTATCCGTTATGTCCTTCACCCCAGCCGCGCCTGCACCCAGGCCACGGAATCCTTCAGGTACTCCAGGGCGTGGTTGGCGCCGTAGTGCTCGATGGTGTAGATGCCGTCGTAGCCGTCCCGCTTCAACTGGGCCAGGATGTCCTCCAGGGGCAGGTCGCCGCCGCCCACGGGGGCGGGGTACAGGTTGACGCCGTCCAGGGCGGTTTTGGCGCCCTCGCCGTTATGCTGGGTGTAGGAGCGGTCCTTCAAGTGGACGTGGCCAATCCTATCCCGCAGCAGCTGGTAAGCGTCCCCCACCGCCTGGTTGGCAAAGCGGAAGTTCCCCGTGTCAAAGGCGCAGGAGAGGGCCGGGCACCCGTCCAAAAACTGGCGCACCCCCTCCATGGTGGCGATGGGGGAGAGCTCGTTGTCGTACTCCTCCATCACCAAAGAGACGCCGTAGTCCAGGGCCAAACCGGCAAGCTCCTCCACGCACCCCACCATCTGGGCGGTTTGGGCCTCCCGCTCCTGGGGGGAAGCGCCCTCCTCCCAAAAGCCGGGGATGACCAACAGCCGGGGCGCGCCCAAAAACTGGGCGGCCTCCAAAATGGGGGCGGCTTGGCGCTTGACATCGGTGTCCCGCTCAAAGTGGAAATAGGCGGGGATGGCGGAAATCTCCATATCCGCCATGGCGATTTCCTGGCCGAACTCGTCCTCCCTGCCCAAGATGTTGTTGGCAGAGGCCTCCACAGCCTCCACACCCAGCTCCCGGGCCAGCTTCAAAGCGTCCACCACAAACATGTTTTCCTGGCGGGAAATGTCCACAATGTGGTCGTAAAAGGTGGCGATTTTTGCCATGGTAAACTCCTCCTCTGGCTGTTACAGCGCCCGCAGCCTGCGGCCTGTTTCCACGGCGGCGGCAATGCACTCCTCTGTGACGGACGCGCCCTTCTGGTGGAGCACGCCGCTGTCCCACACGGGGCCGTCCAGGTTGTCCGTGGTGTAGAAGAACTGGGCAAACCGCAGCCCCCGGAACTGGGCCACTGCCGCCAGGGCGGCGCACTCCATCTCCACGGACACGCAGCCTTGGGCCTTGCGGCGCTCCATCTTGCCCCGGGTCTCCCGGTAGAAGGCGTCGGTGGTCCAGGTTTTGCCCTGGGTATAGGGCAGGCCCAGAGACTCCAAGGCCTCCCGGCAGGCGGCGACACAGGCAGGGTCCAGGGCCACTTCCTCCGCCGGGGGCAGGTAGTGGTAGGACAGCCCCTCGTCCCGCACCGCCGCGGTGGGCAGAATAAAGCTGTTTAGGGGGATGTTCCTATCCAGCACGCCGGCGGCGCCGAAGAACACGAAGTACTTCCCGCCCCGGGGCCACACCTCCTCGATGAAGGCGCTGGCAGCCGGTCCCCCCACGTGAGGCATGCTCAAAGCCACCTCGGTGCCGTCGATGACCACCCGGTAGATGGGCACCCGGCCGGTGCAGAAGGGCACGTCGGCAATCTGCTCCCCGCCGTAGCGCTCCAGGCACTTCTCCACAATGTGGGCGGAAAAGGCCATGACGCAAATCTCCGGAAAGCCGGCGATAGGGCGGAACTGTTCCTGTGGGTCGATAAGGGCCTTGCGGTCCGGGTCGAACTCGTTGCAGAGCATAGGGCAAGCCTCCTCGTGTTAAAATTGTGCCCATTATAGTACAGGGCCGGGGCTGTGTCAAGCGGTGCGTGCGGTTTCGTTTTTCTTTCCGCGGCCGTGATGGAGGAAGGCCAACCAACAGCCCCCGGCGCGCAGGTGCGCGGACGGTTCGATGCGCACGAGCGGCAGCGAGCCGCCATGGGCGCAAATTGACAGCGGCGGCACTCCCCCGGGCAGGAAAAGCGCAAGCAACCGAAGGTTGTCTGCGCTTTTCCTTAGCTCTTTTCCTGGCTGCCGCCCAATAAGGACAAGACCGTGGGGCCCTGCCCCACCCCCCGCAAGCCTTTTGAAAAAGGGCTGTTACGTCCCAGTGGGACGTTGCCCAACAGCCGGCCGAGCCGGCAGACGAGAGGACCGAAAACTTTATATTTGCTTTCCCTTGGCTCCTTCTCAACTGAAATACCAGCTATCAAACAGCTCCAAGGCGTCGGCATATTCCCGGGTGGTGGGGGCGCCGGAGAGCACCGGGAAGTACACCGCGAACAGCAACAAGCACCCCGCGGCAAAGGCCGCCAGCAGCAGCGTGGCGCCCTGGCACTCCAATCCCCCGGGGAAGGTAAGCCGCCGGGCAAAGGGGCCTTTCTCGTACAGCAGGGAGAACACCCCGCACAGGGCCACCACCAGGAAGGGCACCGCCGTGAAGTAGTGGTAGATAAAGGTCAGCCTTGGCACCAGCACCCAGGGCAGGTACACCGAGCCAAACCCCGCCAGCACCACCGCCGCCCAGCGGGGGCGCTCCTTCCACCAGAGGTAGGCGGCCGCTGCCAGGGCGGGGAGGCAGCCCCACCACAGCAAGGGGTTGCCAAAGGAGGAAATGGTGCTGTAGCCGTTCCAGTTGTCCTGGGCGAAGTACCAGATAGGCCGGATGTCGAAGGGCCACTCGTACCAGGGGGAGGCAAAGGAGTGGGTGGCCTCCAGGTGGGCGTGGTAGTTGAACATGGTGGTCTGGTAGTTCCAGAAGGCCCACCACAGCTTGCCCCCGTTGTGGGACAGCGTGGTGATGGGCAAAAACGCCGCGAAGTAGATGGCGAAGGGAATCACGATAAAGAACAAGCAGCACCAGGCGCATAGCTGCAAACACTTGCGGGCCAGGGGGCGCACATCCTCCCCGCGGCGGCGGGCCTCCCACAGCGTGAAGGCCAGCTTGCCGAAGAACAGCCCGGCCAGGCCCAGGGCGCCATAGGCAGCCGTCCACTTGGCGGCGATGCCCAGGCCGGTGAACACCCCGCACGCCAGCAAGGGGGGCAGCAGCCGCTTCCAGCTGTCCCGGCCCACATCCCCCTTGAGGAACACCACCATGGCGTCGTACATCAGCAGCAGGAAGAACACCGCGTAGGTGTCGATGGTGGCGATGCGCGTCTGGGTGAAGTGCATAAAGTCAAAGGCGAACAGCACCGTGCCCGCAAAGGCCAGGCGCGTCCGGCCAAAGAGCTGCTTGAGCAGGTGGTACAGCACCGGCAGCATCAGCACCCCAAACAGCGCCCCCATAAACCGCCAGCCAAAGGGGTTCATCCCAAAGAGGCGGATGCCCAGGGAAATGATGAGCTTGCCCAAGGTGGGGTGGGTGTTCTCGTAGGGCTCCAGGCCCAAAATGTGCTCGTAGGCGGTGCGGGCGTGGTAGATTTCGTCGAAGTAGGTGGAGTTTTTATA
>FR893604.1:0-19983 GCA_000435395.1 Firmicutes bacterium CAG:94 | reverse complement strand
ACCACGTCCTGCTCGTCGGTGAGCAGCTCCGCCCCCGGCCCCTGGCTGGTGACGGCGGCCACCACCGGCGTATCCGTATATTTCAGCCCCGCCTCGTTGAAGGTGACGCTGCCGTCTAAAGCGGTCAGGCGCACATAGCGCCCCGGGGTGGAGAGGGCGTACTGCTTCCAGGCGAACACGCTGCCATCGGTGAGGTTGCCGCAGCTGACCCAGTTGACCCCATCCTGGCTTGTCTCCACCTGGACGTTGACCCCCACTCGGGCGGCGTAGTGGGCCTCGTCCGGGGCAATGCCCGGCAGGTACAGGAGGGTGTCCACCTCCCCGTCGGCGGTGAGGGTGACGCTCTCCCCCGCGGCGGGCGTCCAAGAGGTGAGGGCGGTCTGCCTATCCCCCAGGCCCCAGAAGGCAAAGCAGGCGTACACCACGGTGACGGCCCCCAGCAGCGCCCAGTCCCGGGGGCGGAAGGCGCTGTCCGCCGGGCGGCGGTCCACCAAAGGCTTGGGTTGGGGCGCCGTGCCGGGGCGCACCTCCCCCCGGAGGTACACCCGGAAGCCCACCCACAGCAGCGAGCCAATGGCCGCCAGCTGCCCCAGGGAGAAAAACCGGGTCAAGGGGGTGTTGGGGTCGTAGCTGCCGTAAAACTCCCGGAACTGCCACAGCACATAGGCCACGTTGGCATAGCTGGCGGTGGCCAGGGCGGCGTAGGAGCGCAGCAGGCCCCTGTCCTCCGCCGTGAGGTAGGCCAGCAGCGTAAACAGCAGCGCCGGGAACAGGTAGCGCTCGTGCATCTTCACGGAAAAGGCGTACATCACCGCCATCAGCAGCGCCGGGCAGTAGAAGACCACCTCTTTCCGCCGGGAGCCGAACACCGCCGCCCCGCAGCAGAGGGTGGCTATCACCGGGCCCACAAAGTCCAGCAGCTCCCCGGCAAGGCCCGCCGGCAACGTCTGCCAGTTCCAGCCGATAAGGCTCCAGAAGTTGTAGGCGTTGACGGAATAATAGTTGTAATAGTCCAAGGTGGCCTGGTAGCGCTCCAGCAGCCACAGGAAGTTAAACCCCTGGGTAAAGGGCAGGGCCAGCAGCAGCACCGCCCCCACCGTCAGGGCTATGCCCAGCAGAAGCTTCAGCCACCGCCGCTGCTTGATGGCGAAGAACAAATATAAAGGGGCGAACACCAGCATCTGGGGCTTGCAGGCGATGGACACCCCAAAGAGCAGCGCCGCGGGCACGTAGCGCTCCCGGTAGAGCAGCAGCACCGAGCACAGCACAAGGGCCGCGCAGAAGGAGTCCGCCTGGCCCCACTGGGCGGAGTTGAGGTACACCGCCGGGCAGAACAGGTACGCCCCCGCCAGGAACAGCGCCGCCCGCTCCCCCAGCTTGTCCTTGGCCAGGTGCAGCACCACCCCGGCGCAGAACAAGTCCGCCAAGATGGAGGGCAGCTTGATGAGCAAGGTGTAGCCCTGGCTCTCCAGGGGCAGGCCCAACAGCAGCCGGAGCTTCTCCAAAAACACCAGCACATAGAGGTAGCCCGGGGGGTAATCCAAAAAGATGTCCTCGTGGTAAATCTGCTGGAACCCCACGGTGTTGGCGATGTTCGCCCAAGATTTAAAGGTATCCGTGTCCGTGGTAAAGCCCTGGGAATAGTACCCCAGCACCACCCGGAACACAAAGGCCCCCAAAAACAGCAGGCTGGCCCACAGGGCAAACCTCCCCCGCTGGCAGGATTCCCGGGAGAACTTCCTCCCGGCCAGCAGGAACACCGCACCGCCAAATACCCCGGCGGCCAACGCACCGGCTCCCATGCAATCACACCTTTCCTGGGAAAGGGCCAAGCGGGCCGCCTTCCCTGTTCAATATGCGCAAAATTTTCTCCCTTTCCCGCAAAATACTTATTGACGGCGGAGGAAATTCATTGTATGCTACAGTTATTAAAGTATACCGTTTCTTCTGGGAAAAAGCAATCTTTTCCAGCGGGGACGCACTCTAGGAAGAAAGGAAGAGAGTTGTATGAACCTGAAACCCCATCACTTCCATGAAGACCCCCAGGTCCTGCACGTGGGGACCTGCCCCAACCGGAGCTATTATATCCCCTACGCCGGGGAGAAAGAAGCCGAATCCGGCTGCTCCTCCCGGGTGATTTCCCTAAACGGCACCTGGGCTTTCCAGTATTTCAACTCCTATAAAGAGGCCATCAGCACCACCCCCGAGGACGGCATGGCCTATGTGGAGGAGGATATGGACCAAATCCCCGTGCCCTCCTGCTGGGAGAACCACGGCTATGGCCGCCACATGTACACCAACGTGCGCTACCCCTTCCCCTGCGACCCGCCCTATGTCCCCGAGGAGAACCCCTGCGGCCTGTACGTGCGCCACATCGACGTGGCCGACCCCGCCGCCTACAGCTGGTTCCTGAACTTTGAGGGCGTGGACTCCTGCTTCTACCTGTGGGTAAACGGCGAGTTTGTGGGCTACAGCCAGGTGTCCCACTCCACCAGCGAGTTCGACATCTCCAGCTACCTCACCGCCGGCGACAACACCCTGGCTGTGCTGGTGCTCAAGTGGTGCGACGGCAGCTATCTGGAGGACCAGGACAAGCTGCGCATGAGCGGCATCTACCGGGACGTGTACCTCTTTGCCCGGCCCAAGGAGCACATCCGCGATTACTTTGTAAAAGAGAGCTTTAACGACGGCTTCACCCAGGCCACCGTCACCGTGGAGCTGGAGCTCAGCGGCGCCTGCAGCGTCACCGGCACCCTGTACGCCCCCGGCGGCGAAAAGGTGGGCGAGGCCGCTTCCACCGGCGAGCCCTTGGTGTTCCAGCTGGAGAACCCCCTGCTGTGGAACGCCGAGCAGCCCAACCAGTACGACCTGGTGCTCTCCACCGGGGATGAGGTCATCCCCCAGAAGGTGGGCCTGCGGAAAATCTGGGTGGACGACGGCGTGGTGTACTTAAACGGCGTGGCCATCAAGTTTCTGGGCGTCAACCGCCACGACAGCGACCCTGTCACCGGCTTTACCATCTCCCGGGAGCAGGCCTTGAAAGACCTGTGCCTGATGAAGCGCCACAACGTCAACGCCATCCGCACCAGCCACTACCCCAACGCCCCCTGGTTTGTCCAGCTGTGCAGCGAGTACGGCTTCTACGTCATTGGCGAGGCGGACATGGAGAGCCACGGCATGGCCACCAAGATGGGCCCCGGCCACGACCGCAACCACTACCCCGACGCTGCCGACGACCCCCAGTTTATGGAGGCCATTGTGGACCGCTCTCAGCGCAACGTGATGCGGGACAAGAACGCCGCCTCCGTGGTGGTGTGGTCCCTGGGCAACGAGAGCGGCTACGGCGAGAACTTCGAGGCCGCCGGCCGCTGGGTAAAGGCCTACGACCCCTCCCGGCTGCTGCACTACGAAAACAGCTATATGTACCACAAGGACCGCGAGGGCTACACCCCCGATGTGTCCATGATCGACCTGTACAGCCGCATGTACTCCCCCATCAACCCCGCCGCCGACGCCTGGCATTCCAAGTCCTCCATTGAGGAGTTCTTTGCCAACGGCCAGACCGACGAGGACTTTAAGGGCCGCAAGATGCCCTATGTGCTGTGCGAGTACATCCACGCCATGGGCAACGGCCCCGGCGACGCCGAAGACTACCAGCAGGAGATTATGAACCGGCCCGGCTTTGTGGGCGGCTTTGTGTGGGAATGGTGCGACCACGCCGTGTACGGCGGCACCACCCCGGACAACCGGCCCATCTACCGCTATGGCGGCGACTTTGGGGAGTTCCCCCACGACGCCAACTTCTGCATGGACGGCCTGGTCTACCCCGACCGCACGCCCCACACCGGCCTGCTGGAGTTTAAGAACGTCATCCGCCCGGTGCGCGCCACCTTGCTTTCCGGCAGCACCTTTAAGCTCCACAACTATCTGGACTTCACCAACGCCGCGGACTACCTGACCCTCTCCTACGAGGTGATGCAGGACGGCGAGACGCTGTTCGGCGGCCAGCTGGAGATGCCCTCCATCGCCCCCCACGGCGAGGCGGAAATCACCTTGCCCGAGCTGCCCCAGGGCGGCATCGCCACGGTGACCTTCTTCTACGCCGCCAAGGAGGACGGCCCCTTCTTTAAGGCCGGCTACGCTTTGGGCTTTGACGAAATCATCCTCTCCGAGGAGCCCTTCTTCCTGGATGCCCCCGCCGAGGGCGCCGTCACCGTAGAGGCCGGCCCCGACCAGGTGGTATTCTCCGGCCCTGAGTTCCGCTATGTGTTCGACAACACCACCGGCCTGTTCTCCGAGATGGTGTACAAGAACCGGAACCTGCTCACCCGGCCCATGGAGTGGAACACCTACCGCGCCCCCGCGGACAACGACCGCTACATCTCCACCAAGTGGCGGGAGGCTGGCTACGACAGGCCCACCGTGCGTGTCTACTCTGTGGAGCAGGAGGGCAACACCCTCACCGCGCACTTGGGCATCGCCGCCATCACCATCGCCAAGTTTGTGGACGTGAAGGCCGTGTGGACTGTGGACTGCCAGGGCCGCGTGGACGTGAAGCTCCACGGCCAGCGGGATATGGAGTTCCCCTTCCTGCCCCGGTTCGGCATCCGCATGTTCCTGCCCAAGGCCTTTGGCGAGGTGGAGTACTTTGCCTACGGCCCCTACGAGAGCTACATCGACAAGCACCGCGCCTCCCGCCTGGGTGTGTACGCCCAGACCGTGGACTCCATGCACGAGGACTACATCAAGCCCCAGGAGAACTCCTCTCACGCGGGCTGCCGGTATGTCACCGTCTCCGACGGCGCCTATGCGCTGACCGCCGCCTCTGAGACACCTTTCTCCTTCAACGTCTCCCCCTACACCCAGGAGGAGCTGGCCTCTAAGGCCCACAACTACGAGCTGGAGAAGTGCGGCGAGACGGTGCTGTGCGTGGACTACAAGATGAGCGGCGTAGGCTCCAACTCCTGCGGCCCGCTGCTGATGCCCCAGTACCAGCTCAACGAGGAAACCTTCGACTTCGCCTTCACCCTCACCGTGGAGTAAGCAAGTCTCACAAGCCATACAACAAGCAAAAAAGGGCCGCCCAAAAGGGCGGTCCTTTCATTTTATCAGTAAACCTATCTGCAAGGGCAGCCGGCCGCAGAGGCGGGGCCCCCGCAAGCTTTTGGAAAGAACGCAGGGATGTAAAAAAAGAATGGGGCGCGGAAAGCCAATAAAGGCTAACCGCGCCCCGCGTCTGTGTCGAATGATTTTTAGAAGCAATGTGACAAATTAGGATTGATTATTCTTCCTTATCCTCAATTTCTCGCTCAAAAATTGAATATTTCCAATCATCAGTTCCAGAAATCAATCTCCACCCTTGCTTACCATATTCGTTCAACTTAGCAATATATCTGTCTAACTTAACATGAACATTAAACGAAGGCTCTGCGCTTAAATCTACGGTCATATACTCATATCTTTTCATTTCCAACCTCCTTTACAACTTCCGATTTGTTTAGCACTATTGCTTCATGTTATGGGAATAATTATATCATATCTTTCGCCACAAGTACATATTCTATCTGCTCATTCCTACTGCCTGCATTTTTGTGAGTGTTTGGAATGGGAATAGGAAACAGAACGGGGAAAAAAGAAACGGTGCGCGGAAAGCCAGAAAAGGCTAACCGCGCACCGCGTCTGTGTGGGTGCCGCTACAGCAAAATCTTTCCCTTGGCTCTCGTTTTTACTTCTGGGGCACCAGGCGCTCCAGGCACTCCAGGTACTTCTCCTGGGTCTTGGCCACCACGTTTGCGGGCAGCTGGGGGGCGGGGGTGACGCCGTCCAGCTTGTTCTCGATGAGCCAATCCCGCAGGTACTGCTTGTCGTAGCTCAAGGGGGAGGTGCCCACCTGGTACTCGTCCCGGTTCCAGAAGCGGCTGGAATCGGGGGTGAAGACCTCGTCGGCCAGCACCAGCTCGCCGTTCTCGTCCAGGCCGAACTCCAGCTTGGTGTCGGCGATGATGATGCCCCGCTCATAGGCGTAGTCGTAGCACTTCTCAAACAGGCGCAGGCAGGTGTCTTCCAGCTTCTGGGCCAGCTCCTCGCCCAGGTCCTTTACCAGGCCCTCGTGGGTGACGCTGTACTCATCGTGGCCCTCGGTGGCCTTGGTGGAGGGGGTGAGGATGGGCTTTTCCAGCTTTTGGGCCAGCTGGTAATCGCCGGTGATAACTTGGCCGCAGAAGGGCTCGCCTGCCTGGTAGGCCTTCCACATGGAGCCGAACATGTAGCCCCGGATGATGAACTCGTAGGGCAGCATTTTCAGCTTCTTCACCAGCATCACACGGTCTTTGTATTCCTCTTTGGAAAATTCCTCCGGCATATCCTTGGGGTCGGCGGAAACCAGGTGGTTCTTCACAATGTCCTTCGTCAAATCGAACCAGAACAGGGAGAGCTGGTTGAGCACCCGGCCCTTTTCCGGCACGGGGGTGGGCAGAATGACGTCAAAGGCAGAGACGCGGTCTGTGGTGTAGATGACCAGTTCCTTGTCGGAGACCTCGTAAATCTCCCGCACCTTGCCGCTTCCAATTTTCTTCATGTGTATCTTCCTTTCTTTGTATAAAATGGGATGCAATTGGAACGCTGAGCCCGTTTACTCCGGCAGCAGCGCGTTATAAATGCTGTCCACTTTCCCGTTTTTCAAGTAGACCCGGGGCACCCGCTTGGAGAGGCCGCAGACCACCTCGTAGTTGATGCTGCCCTCCAGGGCGGCCAGCTCGTCGGCGGTGATTTCCTCGGCGCCGTCCCGGCCGATAAGGGTGACCACATCCCCCACCTTCACTTCCGGCAGGGCGCTGACGTCCGCCATCAGCTGGTCCATGCAGATACGGCCCAAAATGGGGCAGCGCTTCCCGCCGATGAGCACCTGGGCCCCCTGGGCGGAGAGGATGCGGGGGTAGCCGTCGGCGTAGCCCACGGGGATGGTGGCCACCTTCATGGCCTGGCCCGCGGTGAACTTGCGGCCGTAGCTGATGGTGGCCCCGGGCTTGACTTCCTTCACGTGGGACACCACGGACTTTAAGGCCAGCACCGGCGTCAGCTGCGGGCGGTTCCGCAGGGCGGCGGAGGGGTACAGCCCGTAGATGACGATGCCCGCCCGCACCATATCCAGGTGGGAGAGGGGATAGTCAAACACGGCGGCGGAGTTGGCGCAGTGACGCACCGCAAAGGAGATGCCCTCCCGCAGCAGGGACTCTATCATCTCCTTAAAGCAGCCGAACTGCCGCATGGTAAAGGCGTCCCCCGCCTGGCCCTCGTCGGACACGGCGAAGTGGGTGAAGATGCCCTCGGGATACAGCCCCGGCAAAGTGCAGGCGGCTTTCACCTCCTGCACGGTGGCCTCGTCCCGGCTGATGTCCTGGAAGTAGAAGCCCAGGCGGCTCATGCCGGTGTCGATTTTCACGTGGATGTGCACCGTGGCCCCAGCCTCCACCGCGTAGTGGGAGAGCTCCTGGGCGTACTCCAGGCTGTACACGCACTGGGAAATCCGGTGCTTCGCCAGGGTGGCGGCCTCCTCGGGGGGCGTGTAGCCCAGCACCAGCATGGGCCGGGAGATGCCCCCCAGCCGCAGCTGCAAGGCCTCCTCCAGGTTGGAGACGGCGAACCAGTCCGCGCCCAGGGCCTCAAACTCCTGGGCCATGCGCACCGCCCCGTGGCCGTAGGCGTCCGCCTTGATAACGCAGCACACCTTGGCGTTTTTGTTGGCGGCCTGGCGCACCGCGGCAAAGTCCCGGGCCAAGGCGTCCAGGTCGATTTCCGCCCAGGTCCGGCGCAATATTTCTTTCATAGAAAGCTCACCTCCTGGGCGATGTTTCACGGTCCTGCCCCGGCAGGATCGCGGCCTTCCAGGGCGCGAAGGGAAACTCGCGGGAGAACCCGCCCCAAGCGGGATCTCCTGCCCAGGTCCGGCGCAATATTTCTTTCATAACAACGATTCCTCCTTTCCCAGCCCCCCAAAGGGAGCTGGCAAAGAACGCACCTTTCTTACGAAAGGTGCTTTTTCTCTTCTTTCTTGAAAGAAAGAAGCAAAGAACTGCGGGTGCTCCCGCGGAGCAAGTCGCGCCCTGGAGCGGCGGCTTGGGCCGCGCTTATGCAGGACGCTAACGCACGTCCGCGCCGCTGGCTTTGCTGGAAAGGGCAGGTCGACCGCCATGTGGCCCCGGTGCAGGCCGTCAAAGGCGCCCAAGGCCAAGGAGCAGGGCGCGGGCCGCTGCTGGGCCAGCAGTTCCCCCACCTGGTGGATGATTCTCATGGCGTTCCCTCCTGTTCCAAAAAGGATTTTACAAACCGCAGCTGGCCCGCCTCCGGCTCCACGCGGCCCAGCCCCAGGAACAGCCCCTGGGGGCCCTTCACCCGGCACAGGCCCTCTGGGGGCACGCGCCGCAGCCGCGCCAAATCCAATGCACCGCCGTTTTGGAAGCGCTGGGCCTGGGCGGGGCTGACCCACACCGCAGGGTACTCCCCGAAGAGCCGCTCCACCGGCAGCAAGGCCTCCTCCAGGCGGCTCTCCGCCGCCAGGGCTTTCAGCTCCTCCAGGGAGCGGGCGTCCCCCTCCCCAAAGCCGCAGGCCCGCACCCGGCGCAGCGCCGTCATGGTGCCGCAGCTGCCCGCCGCCTTGGCGATGTCCTCAATGAGCACCCGGATGTACGTCCCCTTGGAGCAGGCCACCCGCAGGCGGCCCTCCCGGCTTTGGGCGTCGTAGGAGAGCAGCTCCAGGGCGGAAACTGTCACCGGCCGGGCCTGCCGCTCCACCTCCAGGCCTTTGCGGGCCAGCTCGTAGAGGCGCTTGCCCCCCACGGACACCGCGGAGTACATGGGCGGCACCTGCAAAATCTCCCCCCGGAAGGCGGGCAAAGCGGCCTCCAAGGCCTCCTGGGAGACGGGGGCGGCGCTTTCCTCCACCACCTGGCCGGTGATGTCCCCGGTGTCCCGGCGCTCCCCCAGGCGGAAGGCGGCGGTGTACTCCTTGTCCGTGTCCGGCAGGAAGTTCAACGCCTTGGCCGCCCGCCCCAGCAGGACAGGCAGCACGCCGGTGGCCATGGGGTCCAAGGTGCCGGTGTGGCCGATTTTCTTTTCGCGGGCCAGCCCCCGCAGCACCGCCACTGCGTCGAACGAGGTAAACCCCTGGGGCTTGTCCAATATCAGTATGCCGTTCATAAATCCTCCTTGGGGCAGGTCGAGCGGCAGAGAATGGCGGTCCTGCACCAACAGAATGGAGACTCCAAAAATCTCCAAGACATTCTCTCTGTAAACAGCCTCAGCTGTTTACCGCTCAGTCCAGCCGCGAACTTATTTAAAGTACTTCACGCCGCTCTCGAACAGCAGCTGGTCCTTCTCGCCGGGGACGTTCTTGTACAAATCCGTGCCCTTGCGCTCGGAGTGGCCCATCTTGCCCAGCACACGGCCGTCGGGGCTGGTGATGCCCTCGATGGCGCACACAGAGCCGTTGGGGTTCCACTGGATGTCGCCGCTGACCGTGCCGTCGGCGTCCACGTACTGGGTGGCCACCTGGCCGTTCTCAATGAGCTTCCGCAGCGCCTTGTCGTCGGCCACGAACCGGCCCTCGCCGTGGGACACGGGCACGGTGAAGATGTCGCCGGCGTTCACGCCCGCCATCCAGGGGGACTTCACGCTGGTGACGCGGGTGTACACCATGCGGCTGACGTAGATTCCAAAAATCTCCAAGACATTCTCTCTGTAAACAGCATCAGCTGTTTACTGCTCCTCTACAAAGCTGTAGAAGGCCTTCTCCTTGCCTTCGTCCTCGTCTTTTACCGTGCCCACGCTTTGGGTGTAGAGGGTGAACTCCTCCTCCCCGTCCAGCTGGAAGGTCTTGTCACACAGCTTCTGGTCATAGGCGCCGATGCCGCAGGTGCCCAGGCCCAAGGCGGTGCAGGCCAGGTACAGGTTCTCCCCCACGTGGCCCATGTCCGCCATAATCATCCGGTGGGCGTGGATACCGTAGCGCCACTCGCTGCGGTAGGGCACAAAGCTCCAGTAGAACACCACGTTGCTTTTGGCCGCCCAGCGCTGGCCGCACAGGCTCTCCTCCACCAGGGCGAACAGCGCCTCCTTGTCCTCCAGGGGGACGAGCAGCTCCAGCTGGTGGGTCATGGGCAGGTAGTGATAGGTCCCGGGCAGCAGGCCCTCCACCTGGCGCACCAGCAGGTAGGTCTCAAAGGGGTGCCGGGCCCCGCCGCAGGGGGCGGTGCGGATGGTGGCGTAGCTCTTGCCACGGATAGACTTGATGCCCTGGGTGGCCCACAGCAAAAAGGAGAGCTGCAGCAGGCTCATGTCCTCCTGGGTGTAGACGCGGCTGCTCTTGCGCTTTGCCAGCAGCTGGTACAGGTTGTCCTCCAGGGACAGGCTCTCAAAATTCCGGGGCAGGTCGATGCGGTTCTCCGTCATGGGGGCCTTTACCAAGGGGGGCTGGGGCTTTTTCAGCTCCTGGTCGGTTTTGTAGTCGCTGCCGTTCCGCTCCAATTCCGCGGTGTCCTGGGACTTTAAAAAGTCCCGCCCCCGCTGGATGGCCTCCTGAATCTTTCTCTCGTCCATGTGGCTCGCTCCTTTCCAAAGGTGGTTTTCCCAGCAGAACGCAGGGACGCCCTCTGGCAGCCCCTGCGCGTGTTACAGTAAGTTCAGCTCTTGCAAATAGGCCTGGCAGGCCTGCTCCAAGGCGGCCTGGGCCTCCTCCAGGGTGGCGCCCTCCAGCGAGCACCCAGCGGCCCCCTGGTGGCCGCCGCCTCCAAACCGGGCGCAGAGGACCGAGGCGTCCGCCGGGGGATTGGCCCGCAGGGAAACCTTCACCTTGCCCTCTTTCTCCTTTAAGGTGACGCCCAGCACCACCCCTTGGATTTCCCGGGGCAGCGAGGCGATGCCGTCCAAATCGCTTTCGGAAGCGCCGGTTTTCCCGTAGATGTCCAGGGGGATTTTCACCAGCGCCACCAGGCCGTTGCTGGAAAAGCGCAGGGAATCCATGGCAAGGCGCTCGGCCTCCACCTGGCCCCGGGACTTGCTCTCGAACATGGCCCGGTTGATGTCCGCCCCACGGGCGCCGCGCTCCAGCAGGTCCGCGGCGATGCGGTGGGTGCGGGGGGTGACGCTGCGGTACCGGAAGCACCCCGTGTCCGTGGTGAGGCCGGTGTACAGGCAGTCGGCCACAGCCGGGGCCAGCTCCACCCCCAGCTCCACCAGCAGGGCGTAGATGAGCTCCACCGCCGCGGCGGCATGGGCGTCCACCCAGCGCTCCTGAGAGAAAGGCACGTGGGTGCCGTGGTGGTCGATGGCCAGCTCCACCCGGGCAAGGTACTCCGGGGGGGCTTCCCCCAGCAGGCGCTTGTCCGCCACGTCCACTGTCATCACGTGGTCGGGCGCAAAGTCCCCCAGGGGGATGCCCGCAAAGAGATACTGGAACTTCTCCGGCACCGGGTCGGCGCAGAAGAAGCGCACCTGCTTCCCCAGGCTCACCAGGCCCCGCAGCAAGGCGCTGGCAGAGCCCAAGGTGTCCCCGTCAGGGGAGGCGTGGCTCATCACCAAAATCTTGTCCCAGCTTCGCAGCAGGGCAGCGGTTTGGGCGCAGTCCAGCATGGCTTATTCCTCCTGGCTGGGGGCGGCTTCGTCCCCGGCCTGTTCCGGCTCCAGGTGGTGGAGCAGCTGGGAGATGTGGGTGCCGTACTCGATGGAATCGGTGGCCTTAAAAAGCAGCTGGGGCACATGGCGCAGGGAGAGGCGCTTCCCCAGCTCCCGGCGGATGAACCCGGCGGCGGACTTTAAGCCCTGCACGGCAGTTTTGGAGCGCTCTAAGCCCTCCATGGTGCTGACATACACAGTGCAATAGGAGAGGTCGTTGGTGACCTCCACACGCACCAGGCTGAGGAGGCAATCCTTCACCCGGGGGTCCTTCACCTCCCGCAGGATGGCGGTGAGCTCCCGATGGATGTCCTCGGTGGTGCGGTCGATTTTAAAGCTAGGCATAGCGATGCCTCCTTTCCCCCACCTTTCTTGAAAGAAAGGTGGCAAAGAACTTTTTCGTCGCGGGACGCAGCGCAAGCCGCTGCTTAGCTTTCCGCAATTTAGCGTTCGGCGTCCGCGGGGGTTGCCACTATCAGAATAGCTCCCTTTCTTTCGATTTCTCGAAAGAAAGGTGGCAAAGAACTTTTTTCGTCACGGGGGGTTGCACCCCAGGCATGCCGCCCTCTCGCCTACGGCATGGGCGGAAAGGTCTCAGAAAAATAAACGGCGCGGACGTGCTCTAACCTCTCGCAGAGCACGAGCGTCAGCGAGCTGCCCAGGGCGCGAAAAGACAGCCCAGGCACTGGGTTTATTCCCGGTACTCCTCCATCTCGTAGGCTTCCAGGATGTCCCCCTGCTTGATGTCGGAGAACTTCTCCAGGGTGATGCCGCAGTCGTAGCCGTCGGCCACTTCCCGCACGTCGTCCTTAAAGCGCCGCAGGGAGGCCACCTTGTCGTCGGCCACGATGATGCCGTCCCGCACCACGCGCACCTGGGCGTTGCGGGTGATCTTGCCGCTGATGACGTGGCCGCCAATGACCATGCCCACGTTGGAAATCTTGTAGGTCTCCCGGCACTCGGCCTTGCCCAAAGCCACCTCGCGAAACTTGGGGGCCAGCATGCCCTTCATGGCGCTTTCAATCTCCTCGATGCAGTCGTAGATGATGCGGTACAGCCGCATGTCCACGCCGTCCCGCTTGGCGTTCTCCTCGGCCACGGGGTCGGGCCGCACGTTAAAGCCCACGATAATGGCGTTGGAGGCGTTGGCCAGCATGACGTCGCTTTCGCTGATGGCGCCCACCGCCCCGTGGATGATGTGCACCCGCACCTCGTCGTTGGAGAGCTTCTCCAGGGACTGGCGCACGGCCTCCACAGAGCCCTGCACGTCGGCCTTGACGATGATTTTCAGCTCCTTCATGTCGCCCTCTTTCATCTGCTCGAACAGATTGTCCAGGGTGACCTTGGTCTGGGAGTTGAACTGCTCCTCCTTGCGCTCGTTGATGCGCTGCTCCACCAGCTCACGGGCCAGGCGCTCGTCGGACACGGCGTTGAAGATGTCGCCGCCCACGGGCACGTCGCCCAGGCCGGTAATCTCCACAGGCACGCTGGGCCCGGCTTCCTTCACCCGGCGGCCCCGGTCGTCCATCATGGAGCGCACACGGCCCACGGTGGTGCCGGCCACAATGGTGTCCCCGGCGTGGAGGGTGCCGTTCTGCACCAGCACGGTGGCCACGGGGCCCATGCCCTTGTCCAGGCGGGCCTCGATGACGGTGCCCTTGGCGGCGCGGTCGGGGTTGGCTTTCAGCTCCATCATGTCGGCGGTGAGCAGGATCATCTCCAGCAAATCGTCGATGCCCTGCTTAGTGTGGGCAGAGACGGGGATGCAGGGCGTGTCGCCGCCCCACTCCTCGGGCACCAGCTCGTACTCGGTGAGCTGCTCCTTCACCCGCTCGGGGTTGGCGCCCTCCTTGTCCATCTTGTTGATGGCCACGATGATGGACACACCGGCGGCCTTGGCGTGGTTGATGGCCTCCACGGTCTGGGGCATGATGCCGTCGTCAGCGGCCACCACCAGCACGGCGATGTCCGTCACCTGGGCGCCGCGGGCGCGCATGGTGGTGAAGGCGGCGTGGCCGGGGGTGTCCAGGAAGGTGATTTCCCGGCCGTCCACCTGCACCCGGTAGGCGCCGATGTGCTGGGTGATGCCGCCGGCCTCGCCCTCGGTGACGTGGGAGTGGCGGATGACGTCCAGAATGGAGGTCTTGCCGTGGTCCACGTGGCCCATGACCACCACAACGGGGGCCCGGGGCACCAGGTTGGCCTCATCGTCCTCGCTGTCGTCGATGATGCGCTCCTCGATGGTGACCACCACTTCCTTCTCCACCTTGGCGTGGAACTCGTCGGCCACCAGCACGGCGGTGTCAAAGTCGATGGTGTCGTTGATGGTGGCGAACACGCCCAGGCTCATCAGCTTCTTGATGACCTCGGGGGCGGAGACTTTCAGCCGCAGGGCGAACTCGCCCACGGTGATTTCGTCGGGCACCTCGATGGTGATGTGCTTGGCGGCCCGCTCCCGGGCGATGCGGTTCAGGCGCTCGGCCTCGGTCTCCCGCTTGCCCCGGCGCTGCTGGCCCCGGCGCTGGCTGTTCCGGTTGGGGAACTTCTGCTTGGTCACCACGTTGTCGGTGCGGGTCTTCACCTTCTGGTCGGCCAGCTGGTCGTATTTCTCGTTGTACTTGTCGATGTTCACATTGGAGGAACGGGTGTCCACCACGCGGCGGGTGGGCTGGTGCTTGGGCTGCTCCTGGGCAGGGGCGGCAGGCTGCTGCTGGGCCTGGGGGGCCGGGCGCTTCTCCTGCTTTTCCGCCGCCTTTTGCTGGGGCTGGCCCTTCTGCTGGGGCTTCTCCTGGCGGGGGGCCGCCTGCTGGGCAGGGGCTGCCGGGGCGGGGGTAGCCTCCTGGCTGGCCCGCTGGGCAAAGTACTCGTCCAGGCTCTTCATGCTCCGCTGCTGGGTGAAGGCCTCGAACACCACGTCCAGCTCCTCCTCCGTCAGGGCGGTCATATACTTTTTGGGCTCGGGGAAATACTTGGCCAGAATATCGATGACATCCTTGTTGGGGATATCCAGGTCCTTGGCCACTTCCCGCACTCTGTATTTAATCATCATGGGCATGTTCCTCCTTCTCTTCCGTCACGGCTTCCGCCAGCTCCTTCACGGCCTTGGCGAACCCCTTGTCTGTTATGGCCAGCACCCCGGCCCGCATGCCGCAGGCCCGGCCCAGCTCTTCCATGCCAAAATCCCCCCGCAGGGTGGGCACCCCGGCCCTGTCGCCCTCGTAGCGCAGGTTTTTCAGGGTTTTTTCCGAAATATCCCGGGCCGCCAGCAGCAAAGCCGCCTTGTGGCCCCGGGCGGCGCTTACCGCCGCGTCGAACCCGGGCTCTATTTTCCCGGCCCTTCTGGCAAGCCCCAGCAAGGACAGCAGCTTATCCATGGCCGCCCCCCTTTCTCCGGGGGAGGGGCTCCTCCGGCTCTTCTATGACGATGATGGGCTGGCCCTTCTCATCCAGGGGACCGGCAGGCTGCTGCGCCTCTTGGGCGGCCCGCTCGGCCTGGGCAATTTCCTCCTCCAGCCGCTGGTAGACCTCCTCGGGGATCTTGCAGGAGAAGGCCCGCTCCAGCCGCCGGGATTTCCGGGCCTGCTTTAGGCACTGGGCGTCCAGGCACAGGTAGGCCCCCCGGCCCGGTTTTTTCCCCGTCAGGTCCAGGCTGATTTCCGGCGGCAGGGGGCTGCCGCTTTCGTCCTCCTTCTGGGGGGCGCGCACCACCCGCGCCAGCTCTTTTTTGGGCTTCATCTCTCCGCAGCCCGCGCACATGCGCAGGGGCGTTTTCTTTGGGCGCATAGCCTCTCTCCTCCAATCCCTCCGGCAGGCAGCAGCCACTGCCTGGCTTGCGGAAAAAGTCTCCTGTGGGTCTGCCTCTTCCGCAGGCGCGTGCCGGTCTTTTTCTACAGGCGCCAGCGCGGCTTTCCGCCCTGGGGCGCGTTGCCCGGGGCACAAGCCCCCGCCTTATTCTTCCTCGCCGTAAAAACCGCTTTCCGGCTTGATGTCAATCTTCCAGCCCGTCAGCTTGGCGGCCAGGCGGGCGTTCTGGCCCTTGTTGCCAATGGCCAAGGACAGCTGGTTGTCCGGCACCGTCACCTTGCAGGAGCGGGAGCCGTCCGCGGCGGTTTCCACAGAGAGCACGTTGGCCGGGGACAGCGCCGCGGCGATGAACTTCTCCGGCTCGTCGCTGTACTCCACAATGTCAATCTTCTCGCCGCCCAGCTCATCCACAATCTCCGAGACACGGCTGCCCCGGGTGCCGATGCAGGCGCCCACGGCGTCCACGTCGGGGTTGTGGCTCATCACGGCCAGCTTGGTGCGGGAGCCCGCCTCACGGGACACGGCCTTGATTTCCACAGTGCCATCGTAGATTTCGGGCACTTCCGTCTCAAACATGCGCTTGACCAAATCGGGGTGGGTGCGGGAGATGATGGCCTTGGGGCCCTTCTCCGTCTCCCGTACATCGACCACATACACTTTTATGTAGTCGCCCTCCTTCACATTCTCCCCGCCGATCTGCTCGTTTTTGGGCAGCACAGCCTCGGCCTTGCCAATCTTCAAGGAGATGGCGCCGGTGCGGGGGTCGATGCGCTCCACCAGGCCGCTGACCAGCTCCTGGTGCTTGCTCTGGAACTCCTGCATCATCTGGCCCCGCTCGCTGTCGCGGATGCCCTGGCGGATGATGTTCCGAGCCGTTTGGGCGGCCACCCGGCCAAACTGCTTGGTGTCCAGCTTAATGCGCACAAACCGGCCCACGCAGGCGGTGGGGTCCACCTGCTTGGCCTTGTCCAGCAGGTACTGGCGGTTGGGGTCCTCCACCTCTTCCACAATCTCCTTGCGCAGGTACACGTTGAACACGCCCTTCTCGGGGTCCACGTCGATGTCCACGTCCTCGTTGCCGTAGTTGTTCTTGCAGGCGGTGGAGATGGCCTTTTTAATCTTATCCAGCATAAACTCCACCGGGATGCCCTTTTCCTTTTCCAGCAGGTTCAGGGCCAGGAACAATTCCTCGTTGCCCTGCTTCTCTGGTTCCTTTTTCTTTGCCATGGTCTAGCCTCGCTCCTTTTCTTGTGGTTTTTATTCCTCTTCCTCGTCAAAGTCCTCTTCCACAGAGTGGACCGAGGAGCATTCCTTCTTCTCCAACGTAACGCTGGTTTCCTCGTCCAGCTGCAGCTCCAGCTGGCCGTCTTCCTCTGCCCGCAGCAAAATGCCGGTCAGCTCCCGCTGGCCGTTCTCCAGGGGGCGGATGAGCCTGGCCCGCACAGGCCGGCCCACAAAGGCGGCAAAGTGCTCCGGCCGGGTGAGCTTGCGCTCCAGCCCGGGGGAGGACACCTCCAGCATATACTCCTGGGGGATGGGGTCCTCCTTGTCCAGCACAGGGGAAAGGGCGTGGGTCATGTCCACGCAGTCGTCAATGGACACGCCGCCCTCCTTGTCGATAAACACCCGCAGGAACCAGTCGGCTCCCTCCTTGACGAACTGCACATCCCATAGAGAGAGGTTCAGCTCTTTGGCCAGGGGCTCGGAGAGCTCCCAGACCCGCTGGGCCACATTTCCTTTTTTCTTCGGCGCGGGACTCATGCGCTTCACCCTTTCCCGGCCCAGGGGCCGACTTTTTCTCTTTATCCTTATAAGCAAACAAAAGAGCGGGTCACCCCACTCTTTCATCATCCTACCGTATACCTTACTGATTATAGCACCACAATCCAGGAAAATCAAGGGTTTTTCTCGGTTTTCTCCCCACCTGGCGGGGCAAACCGCCCTCCCAAAGCGCCGGACGCTGCCGCCTTTCCCCCAAGGCCCACCTCTTCAGCGAAACACGGTACCCCTCAGGCTGGCACACCCCGCGACCTGCCCGGGGTGCAACCCCCGCGGACACCAAGCTATGCGTTCTTGCCCAGTCAAGCGGCCTTAAGCCGCGCCCCGCGATTTGCCTGGGGTGCAACCCCCGCGGACACCAAGCTATGCGTTCTTGCCCAGTGAAGCGGCCTTAAGCCGCGCCCCGCGACTTGCCTGGAGCGCAGCTCCCCCCTATACTTCCAGCTGGCGGGAGAGGAACATGGCCGCCGCCCGCAGGCTCTCCAGCGTGCCGGCGTCCAGCTGCTTGGGAGAGCGCTCCCCTTTTAATAGAAGCACTGCCCCCATGGGGTCGCCCTCAGCCACCAGAGGGAACACCGCCAGAGCCTCCGCGGCCACCCCTTGGGCCACTGGCACCGTGTCCTGCCCCGGGGTGGTGAAGGGCCGCTTCCCCTGGACCAGCTCGTCCAGCTGGGGGGAGAGGGGCTTGTGCAAAGGCTCCTTCTTGGCTGGCCCCGCCACCGCGATGATTTGCTCCGTGTCGCACACAGCGGCCGCCTGCCCTGTCAAGGACACCAGCACCCCCGCGTACGCCTGGGCCAAGGTGGACATCTCCCCCACGGGGGAATACTTCTTGAGTATCACCTCGCCGGACACGTCGGTGAAAATCTCCATGGGCATCCCCTCCCGGATTTTCAGCGTCCGCCGGATTTCCTTAGGGATGACCACCCGGCCCAGGTCGTCAATCCTCCGTACAATTCCTGTGGCTTTCATACCATTCCTCCCAAAATGCAGCCCGCCAAGTCCCGGCCGGGCTTGTGTTCGTGTGGTTAGTATTTGCCAGCTTTTCCGGGTTTATCCTTGTTTTTTCATCCGCCCCGCGGGGACTTTTGCTCGGCATTTTTGAAATTCACACCGGTGGGATAAAGGCTTTGGCGTTGACCGCAACGGAGAGGGATTAATTCCCGGTTTTCCAGTGGAAGTTTTGAAAGGAAAGCTTTCCCAGATCGTCAAGCTGGCAGATCCTGCTTCTGCTGACGTGGCTCTGACTGATCTGGAGTTCACTGCTCAGACCAATCTGAATGATCAGTCTGCTTTCCGCGCAATCACTGATGAGAACACCTTTGATGCCAACGTGCAGACCAACACTGACCTGACCAACTCCACTGTGACCGCTCTGGTTCCTCCCAGCCTGCAGGATAATCCTGAGCAAAAAGGGTGGCAAAACATTGTTACCTCCTATGAGGTGAAAAACAATGGCGTTGCATTTGTTCGGAAAACTACAGATACCAATGAATATTACGTGTTGCTTTCCTCTTTGACCAACGATGTAAACAAGGATCAGCTGACTGCCTCTGTGATTGCAGCTGACGGTACCTTCACCGATGGTAAGTCGAACTACTACGGCGGCAATCAGATCCTGGTTCTGCCTGAGGAAGTAGCCCGTTATGCTATCTTGAACCAGAATCAGTACTCTGATAATTATGTTCAGATCAACGCTGGCGATAATTTTGCTGACACTGGAAAGAAGATTTCTTCTTACGGTATCACCTATAAAATCGTTGAGAAGTCCGATTTTGCTGAGGATGAGGCAAAGCTGGAGTCCCTGTCTGTGGGCACCTTCGATGACTTCACCATCACTGCTGACAAGATCACTGGCACCATTCCTTACAGCTTGACCATTGATGAAGATGACTTGGATGTTGAAGAGGCTGTGTTCGTCACCTTCGATCTGAGCAAGTATGCCCGCGCCTATGCCTCCACCGATGGCAATAAAGATGCGGAGGGTCCCATTTACTCCAATGGCGATGTAAATGGAGATGGCGTTTCTGAACCCCAGGACGCTGATAACAGGGGTCTGATTTTTGTCCGCGGCGACGATCACAAAGTGAAGGTTTATCGCGCTGGTAAGACCCAGAGCCAGGAGATCAACACTTTCCTGGTGCGTGCTGAAAACCGTTTGACTAGCCCTGCCAAGTACTCTTACACCGAGTATGCTTTCGAGCTGACCTATGCCGATCCCTGCGCTGACCCCGACATCCTGAGCTTCTCTCTGGCTGGCCAGATCAGCAGCAGCATCTCCGGCCGTAACATCACTGTCAACGTGCCCTATGGCACCGATGTGAAGGGCTTGGTTGCTACCTTTACTACCGCCACCGGTGCTAAGGTGGAACTGAACGCTTATGGCAGCGAGGATGTGCTGCAGAGCGGTGTCACTTCCGTGAACTACAGCGCTCCTGTGACCCTGTACGTCACTGCTGAGAACGGCATGGCTCGTGTGAAGTACACTGTTACTGTGGAGCAGGGTGCTCACTTCACTGACATCGACGAGAACGACTGGTACTACGACAACGTGATGGACGCTGCCAACAACGGCTACATCTCCGGTATGGGCGACGGCACCTTTGCTCCCACCCAGGCCACCACTCGTGCTCAGTTCGCTAGCATGATTGCCAACGCCATGGGCTATGAGGCTGACCCCGATGTGGCTTCCATGTTCCCCGACGTTGCCGACGATTTCTGGGGCAAGGCTGC
>FR893603.1 GCA_000435395.1 Firmicutes bacterium CAG:94 | reverse complement strand
GAGACGGCTTCCCCGGCGCCGCTTTCTATGCGGGAAGCGGTATCGGAGACATCGCTGGCGGCCTGTTCCATGCAGCCGGCCAGGGAGAAGGCCAGCGCCGCGCACAAGGCGGCGGAGATAAACTTGTTTCGCAGCATAAGAAAGGTTCCTTTCCACCTTCAAATTGGCGCCGCGGTTGGGCGGGGCCTTTTCGTAGTATGGCCCGGCGCGGGGGAGATATGCGGTGATTTTCCCAAGTTCGCGGGGCCGCCGGGCGGCGTTGAAAAAATTTGATAGAAATGATAGAATACCTTAAGAATCTTGTAAGGGCGTGAACGTATGATGGTAACTACAGTGACGCTGAATCCCGCGCTGGATTATCACATCACCCTGCCGGGCCTGGCCCCAGGGGAAATCCAGTGGTTTTCCCACAGCTCTTTCTCCCCCGGGGGGAAGGGCATCAACGTGTCTTTGCTGCTCTCCTCCCTGGGGGTGGAGACCCGGGCCCTGGGCATTGCCGCCGGCTTTACCGGCCGGGAGATTGCCCGCCTCTTGGAGGAGCGCGGCTGTCCGGCGGACATGGTCTTCCTGGAGGAGGGCTGCTCCCGGGTGAATGTGAAGCTCCAAACCCCCGGCGGGGAGGAGACGGCCTTCAACGGCCCGGGCCCGGATATCCCGCCCCAGGCGGTGGCTCAGCTGCTGGGCAAGCTCTCTACCCTGGGTCCAGAGGACGTGCTGGTGCTTTCCGGCAGCCTGCCCCAGGGCCTGCCGGAGACCGCCTTCCCCCAGCTGCTGGAGGCCGCCCGCCGGGCCGGCGCCAAGCTGGTGGTGGACATGGCCGGGGACCCGCTGCTGGCGTCGCTGCCCTACCACCCCTTCCTCATCAAGCCCAACCTGGAGGAGCTGTGCCAGCTCTTCCAGGCGGAGGGCCCCCTCACCCCCTTGGAAGCCAAGGAGTACGCCAAGGAGCTTCAGCGCATGGGCGCCAGGAACGTGGTGGTCTCTTTGGGGGAGAAGGGCGCCCTGCTGCTGGAGGAAAGCGGCCGCTGCCTGGGCTGCCGCAGCCCTCGGGGGCAGGCTGTCTCCACCGTGGGCGCGGGGGACTCTTTGGTGGCCGGGTTCCTCTATGGGTGCCAGCTCCACGGCACCTTGGAGGGCGGCCTGAAATGGGGCGTTGCCGCCGGGGCCGCCACGGCTTTCCAGGAGGGCATTGCCACCGGCAGCCAGGTGAAAGCCCAGTTCCCGGCGGTGGGCAACCCCCACCCGCTGTAAAGGCCTTTGGTAAATCCCGGGAAAAGGGCCTTTGGCCCGTAGAATGCAGTTGACACCGGCCGGTGTTCCAAAGTACAATGATACTGTCTAGTTTCCGGGGAACCGCCCCGGGATTGGAGGAAAAAACCCATGGATAAACGAGGGAACGACCCCCTGCAGGAGGAGCTGCGCTCCTCCCAGGTATATAAGACCTTAAAGGGCTCCGGCATCCCCATGGCGGGGAAGCTGGCCGAGGGCTTGGGCAAGGCTGCCCAAGGGCTGGACCAAGCCCTAAATCTGGGCCGGGGCCCGGGCCAGGCCCAGGGCGGCCACCCCTATCAGGCGCCGCCCCAGCAAAGCGCCTACCGCCCGCCCCAGAACGCCACCCA
>FR893602.1 GCA_000435395.1 Firmicutes bacterium CAG:94 | reverse complement strand
AAAAAAAAAAAAAAGGAATAAAACTTTTTAATTTATATTTGACAAATCGTTTTCATCGTGCTATTATCAAATCATCACAGAATGTTCACACTTTCCAAAGGCAAACGTGAATGCTCTATGCAATTTATCCAGTTTCGAAGGAGGATGAACGAAGCCGGCTGCTGTGCTCCTGTGGGAAGCAGAGCCTCCCGGTAAAAATGACGAACAGTTCCCAGAGGAAGAATCCGCACAATCCCAATTTTTAAAGGAGGCATCGCCCTATGGCTGTCAAAGCAAAAGCCAATTCGCCAGCTGCCGCCGGTGAATTGACCGCCCGCCAAAGAAAGCGGAAAGAGAACCTAAAGCTGGTAAAGCGGAACTATCAGCTCTACTTTTTCTTGATCCCCGCTGTTGTGTTCATCGCCATGTTTATGTACTTCCCCTTATACGGCCTGCAAATCGCCTTTAAGAACTACCGCACCGGCGATGGTATCTGGGGAAGCGAATGGGTAGGACTCAAATGGTTTGAACAGTTTTTCAACAGCCCCAACTTCAGCACGCTGCTTGCCAACACTCTGATTGTCTCTATTTACAGCCTGGTGGTCAGCTTCCCGTTCCCCATTATCTTGGCCTTGATTCTCAACTACGTCAAGAACCTGCGGTTTAAGAAGTTTGCCCAAACTGTCACCTACATGCCCTACTTCATCTCCACCGTTGTTCTGGTGGCTATGATGACCCTGTTCTTCTCTCCTTCCAGCGGCTTTATCAACACCATCATCGAGTCCCTGGGCGGCCAGCCCCAGTACTTTATGGGCGAGTCGAAATTCTTCCGGCACCTATATGTGTGGTCAGGCGTGTGGCAGAGTATGGGCTACAGTTCCATCATCTACATAGCAGCCCTCTCCGGTGTCAGCCCGGAGCTCCATGAATCCGCCACCATCGATGGCGCCAACATCCTCCAGCGTATCCTCCACATCGACATCCCCACCATCATGCCCACCATGGTCATTTTGCTCATTATGGCCCTGGGCAATGTGATGAACGTCGGCTACGAAAAGGTTTACCTGATGCAGAGCGACATGACCTTGGACGTTTCCGAAGTTATCTCCACCTATGTGTACAAAATCGGTTTGAAAAACCAGCAGTTTAGTTTCTCGTCGGCCATTGGCCTGTTTAACAATGTGATCAACTTTATCATATTGATTCTGGCCAACACCACAGCCAACAAGATTACGGGCTCTGGCTTGTGGTAAAGGAGGGAACGATACCATGGCAAAAAATCCAAACAGAATTAAAGAACCCCTGTTCGACCGGGTTTTCTACATCGTCACCTTTATCATCTTGCTGGCGATCCTCGTCATTATCATCTATCCTTTGTGGTTCGTCCTGATGGCGTCATGTTCCGACGCCCAGTACGTAAACAACGGCGATATCCTCCTCTATCCCAAAGGCTTTACCACCCTGGGGTATGAGCGTACCATCGCCAACATGAACATCTGGATCGGCTACGGCAACACCATCCTGTACACGGTGGGCGGCACCGTCGTCGGCACCTTCTGCACCGTGGTTGCCGGCTATGCCCTCTCCCGGAAGGACCTTCCGGGCCACGGCATCATCATGAAGCTGTTCGTCTTCACCATGTACTTCCAGGGCGGCATGATCCCCTTCTACATCATCATCAACAATCTGGGCCTGATGAACACCCGCTTCCTGATGATTATCATCAGCTGCATCACGGTGTACAACATCATCTTGGTCCGTTCCTACTTCGCGAACTCTTTGCCTCACGACCTGTTTGAGGCCGCCTCCATCGATGGCTGCTCCAACGCCCGGTTTATTTTCCAGATTGCCATCCCTCTATCCAAGGCCATCATCGCTGTTATCGCCTTGTACGTGGCGGTTAGCTACTGGAACTCCTACTTCTACCCCATGATTTTCCTCACCGACCGGTATAAGTTCCCCCTGCAGCTGTGGCTGCGCGAACTGCTCCTGGTCGCCAACATGAACGCTGCTGATTCCGGCACCGACCCCACGGCTGCCGCACAGCTGCAGACCATGGCCAGCGTCATGAAGTACTCCACCATTGTGGTATCCACCGTGCCCATCATCTGTGTGTACCCCTTCATCCAGAAGTACTTTGTGCAGGGCGTCATGATCGGCTCCATTAAGGGATAAGCCCCAAAGGGCTGCCTGATACAACGCCTCTTCCATTTATGGAAGGCGAAAACCACATTTCTATCCAAAAGGAGGATAACAATGAAAAGATTCCTAGCTCTCCTGCTGTGCCTGACCCTCGTGGTTGGCACCCTGGCAGGCTGCAACGGCGGCGGCGGATCTTCCACCTCTTCCGGTGGCACTTCCAGTGCGGCTGAAGGCGGCGATAGCTCTGCTGCCGAAGGCGAAACCAGCACCCCGTCCGAAGGCGAGGTCGTCAACAACACCAACGTTACCGGCTTGCCCATCGTGGTAGAGCCCATCACCATCAGCGTGGCTAAGGAACGCCACATGCTGGATACCACCACCAGCTACAATGAGAAACCCGCGTGGAAAAACATCGCGGAGGAAACCGGCATCACCATCGAGTGGGTGGAGCTGGCTGCCGGCA
>FR893601.1 GCA_000435395.1 Firmicutes bacterium CAG:94 | reverse complement strand
GATGACAAAGGCGAACATGCCCCGCAGCTTGTTTAACAGCTGGGTGCCGTACTCCTCGTAGCCGTGGAGCAGCACCTCGGAGTCGGTGGCGGTTTTAAACACGTGGCCCGCCGCCAGCAAGTCCTTTTTAATCTCTTGATAGTTGTAAATCTCCCCATTAAAGGTGAGCACTTTTGTGCCGTCCTCGTTGAGGATGGGCTGGCGCCCGCCCTCCAGGTCGATGATGGAAAGCCGCCGGAAGCCCAGGGCAATGGTGCCATCCATATAGTAGTCGGCGTCGTCCGGTCCCCGGTGGCGGATGGCGTCCGCCATAGAGTGGAGCACCCCCTCGTCCCGGAGGGTGTCGCCGCCGTCAATATATCCCACAAAGCCGCACATGGTCCTAACCTGCCTTTCTCTTGTTAGCATTTGCTGGAACCCGGGCGAATAACCCACGGGCTGTTCCCTTTTCGCGGGGGCCATCCCAACAGATACTCCAATGCAATCTATTGTACCACACCTGCGGTGTGCATGTCGCGCACGCTCCTATCGCCGCGGAAGCCGTGCCCGGTTCGCAGCCAGCCGCCCGCGCCAACACGATATCTAATTTATTGTACCACACCTGCGGTGGTATGACAAATACTATTTTCCTTTTCCAGCCTTCGCCGGTGTGCTATGAAAAAATCCCCGCCCCACCAAGGCGCGGGGAGCGGGGATAATCCTATAAGTATAAATAATGTATTTTTATACAGACTAAAAAGTCTCACACCGCCCCGCCGCCCTTGGGGTGATGGGGGCTATCACTGTTTGCCGGCAATGGTGCCCTCCACCTCCTGCACCAGCTCCAGCAGGGAGGGCGCCCGCAGGGGGGACTCCCGCAGCAGCATGTCCGGGGTCAAGGGGGGCAGCTGGCTTTGGGCCATGCCCCGGCTGTCCTCCAGGCTGCCCCCCTCCAGCAGGAAGCGGGCTTTCCCCAGGGAGAGGTCCATCAGCGCCTCCGCCTGGGCGGCGTACAGCCGCAGGTCCAGGGAGAAGGCCTCCTGGGGGTTTTTCTCCCGGGCGGAGTACAGCAGCCGGAACGCCTGGTACACCGCCGCCGAGAGATAGGCGGAAACCTGGCGCGTCACGGCTTCACACTTGATTTTTTCCAAAATCCCGAATACAATAGAAAGGGAGTTTTCCAGCCTTTGGCACTGGGCTTGGGCGGCGGATCCACCGCTTTGGGCCAGTGGGGCCGCTCCCTGGGCGGGTGGGCTGCCGGCAGGGGCTGTGCCCCGGTGGGGGGTGCGCCCCAGCAGATAGTCGCAGGACACGCCGTAATAGGCCGCGGCGCGGACCAGGAAATCCAGCCCGCACTCCCGTACGCCCTTCTCGTAGTGGGAGAGCAGCGCCTGGGAGATGCCTAAGTCCGCGGCCGCTTTCTTTTGGCTGAAGCCCCGTTCCTTCCGCAGCAGCGTTAAAATCCTTGGGAAATCGTTGTTTGGCATCACGCACACCTCGATTGTCACAGGGAATGGAGGCCGGGGGAATTTCCGGCCGGTCAGGCTTAAAGGAACAAAACCAGCTAGATAAGCGGGCGAATATCTAGGATAATTATACAGTATAACCCCTGCCCGTAAATGCCTAAAAGGAAAAATAGATGAAGAAAACGTAAATTCTAGGAGAAGACGCCGTTATGAAATCCTATGTCATCCACCTCATCCGCAACATGCCCTGCCAGGGCAACCTGGAGGGCCGCTATATTGGCCGCACCGATTCCCCCCTGGCGGACGCCTCTTTGGGGGAGCTGCTGGAGCTGAAAACCAAGTTCCGCTACCCCCGGGCCACGGCCTTTTACGCCAGCCCCTCCACCCGGTGCGTGGACACCCTGCGCATCCTCTACCCCGAAGCGGACCCCGAGGTCATCTTGGAGATGGCCGAGTGCGACTTTGGCCAGTGGGAGGGGAAAACCGCCCAGGAGCTGCAAAACGACCCCCGGTTCCTCCAGTGGATGGAGGAGGGGGGCAACGCCGCCCCGCCGGAAGGGGAGAGCGGCCTGGTGTTCCTGCAGCGGGTGTGCCGCGGCTTTGAGACGCTGGTGCAGAACGTCATGGCCAAGGGCCAGCGGGAGACGGTGCTGGTCACCCACGCCGGGGTGATCACCGGCCTGCTTTCCGCCTATGGGGTGCCCCAGGCCCAGCCCACCCAGTGGATGTGCCAACCGGGCTGCGGCTACTCGGTGCGCATCACCCCCAGCCTGTGGATGCGCTCCATGGTGATGGAGGTCTACCAAACGCTGCCCCTGGGGGAGGACGGCCGGCAGCCCGACCACCTGGTGGTGGACATCGCCCGGGAGGCCGCCAGCCGCGCCTGGGGCCAGGAGCAGCAGGAAAGCTAAGGCCACGCTCTTGACAAAACCGCCTGCCCGGCCTATAATGCCAACAAAGGGAAAGACTGTGAAGGGAACAAGACGGCGGGGCGCCGCCCAGAGAGCCTGCGGCAGGTGGAAGCAGGCGGGCCCCCGCCGGGATAGCTCATCCCAGAGTTTCCCGCCTGAAGCTGTGTAGGGCGGGACGTGTGGCGGCGTTATCCGCCGGGCTCCCGCAAGGGGGGCCAAAGGGCGGGGCGACCCGCCAAATCCGGGTGGTACCGCGAAGATGTTTTCGCCCCGGGCGCGACGGCAAGCCGCGCCTGGGGCGTTTTGTTTTGTACGGGGAAATTGTGTGGAAAGGACGAGATGTCATGAACCAAGGGTATCGAAAGTACAGGCCCTTCCAGCCCATCGCCCTGGCGGACCGCACCTGGCCGGGGAGGACCCTCACCCAGGCGCCGGTGTGGTGCAGCGTGGATTTGCGCGACGGCAACCAGGCCCTTGTCACCCCCATGGACCTGGAGCAGAAGGTGGCGTTTTTCCGCATGCTCACCGCCATTGGCTTTCGGGAGATCGAGGTGGGCTTTCCCGCCTCCTCGGAGACGGAGTTTGAGATTCTGCGCACCCTCATCGAGGGGGACCTCATCCCAGAGGGCGTCACCATCCAGGTGCTGGTCCAGGCCCGGGAGCACCTCATCCGCCGCACCTTCCAGGCCATCCGCGGGGCGAAGGACGTCATCGTCCACTTTTACAACTCCACCTCCACCCTCCAGCGGAAGGTGGTCTTTGAGACGGACATGCAGGGGGTCATCCACATCGCCGTGGAGGGCGCCCGCCTTATCCGCGCCTTGACAGAGGACATGCTCCGCCAGGAGCCGGGCATGTCCATCCGGTACGAGTACTCCCCGGAAAGCTTCTCCGGCACCGAGGTGGAGAACTCCGTGGGCATCTGCGACCAGGTGCTGGAGGCCCTGGGCGCCACCCCGGAGCGGAAGGCCATCCTCAACCTGCCCAACACCGTGGAGCTGTGCACCCCCAACACCTACGCCGACCAGGTGGAGTACGTCTGCCGCAACCTGCGCCACCGGGACTGCGCCGTCATCAGCGTGCACCCCCACAACGACAGGGGCACCGCCGTGGCCGCCACGGAGCTGGCACTGATGGCCGGCGCCCAGCGGGTGGAGGGCACCCTCTTTGGCAACGGGGAGCGCACCGGCAACGTGGACATTATGACCTTGGCCATGAACCTTTATTCCCAGGGGGTGGACCCGGGGCTGGACTTCTCTCACATGAACCACGTCAAGCAGGTCTACGAGGCGTGCACCCAGATGAAGGTGGACCCCCGCCACCCCTATGCCGGGGAGCTGGTGTTCACCGCCTTTTCCGGCTCCCACCAGGACGCCATCAACAAGGGGGTCAACTACATGGCCAAGCACGGCTCCCCCTACTGGGAGGTGCCCTACCTGCCCATCGACCCCGCGGATTT
>FR893600.1 GCA_000435395.1 Firmicutes bacterium CAG:94 | reverse complement strand
TAAAAGTTTCGCCAGCCTTTTCAAAGGCTGCGGGTTGCAGGGCAGAGCCCTGCGGCCTTGACCTTGCGGCGCAGCCGTAAAAAAAGCAGGAGCAAGGCCGCACGCGCCCGTTAGGGCGATAGGCCGCGCTCCGTTTGGCAGCGCACCGAAACCACGCCTTGCACCAGCCCCCGCCCCCTCTCCAGAAAAACCAACAGACAGCAAAAAGGACACCCAAGCGTTTGGCTTGGATGTCCTTTTTTCGTTTCCGCTATCTGCCCGGGACATGGTCCACAAGCCGCGCTTGCTGTGACTGTCCCTGGTTTTTATGCGGCCGCGCCGCAAGGCTCTGCCCTGCAACTCGCCAGCTTTTTGAAAAAATGTCCCGGCTGCCGCCGCGATGGGTGTTGAACGGTGCCCGCCGGGCACCAGCACCCTAACACTTTTACGCAAGGCCTTACTTGATTTCCTTACTCTCCACTTCTTCCTTCAGCTTGGCGATGAACGCAGGCAGGTCCATGGAGCCCAGGTCGCCGTCCGCGCGGTGGCGCACGGAGATGGTCCCCTCTGCCGCTTCCTTATCGCCCACAACAATCATGTAGGGCGTGCGCTGCAGCTGGGCCTCCCGAATCTTGTAGCCAATCTTCTCGTTGCGCAGGTCGCACTCCACCCGGAAGCCGGCTTCCTCCAGCACGTCCTGCACGCCCTGGGCGTACTCGTGATGGTGCTCGGAGATGGGCAGCACCACCGCCTGCACAGGGCTGAGCCACAGGGGGAACTTGCCCGCGAAGTGCTCGGTGATGACGCCGATGAACCGCTCGATGGAGCCCAGCACCACACGGTGCAGCATGACGGGGCGGTGCTTCTGGCCGTCCTCGCCCACGTACTCCAGCTCGAAGCGCTCGGGCAGCTGGCTGTCCAACTGCACCGTGCCGCACTGCCAGGTGCGGCCCAGGCTGTCCGCCAGGTGGAAGTCCAGCTTGGGGCCGTAGAACGCGCCGTCACCCTCGTTGACCTCGTAGTCCTTGCCCATCTCGGTGATGGCCTCTTTCAGGATGTCCTGGTTGTGCTCCCACTGCTCCACGGTGCCGATGTGGTCCTCGGGCATGGTGGAGAGCTCAATCTTATAGGACAGGCCAAACACGGAGTACACCTCGTCAAACAGGCGCACCACGTTCTTCAGCTCGTCTTTCAGCTGCGCGGGGGTCATGAACAGGTGGGCGTCGTCCTGGGTGAAGCACCGCACCCGGAACAGCCCGTGGAGGGCGCCGGAGAGCTCGTGCCGGTGAACCAGGCCCAGCTCGCCCACACGCAGGGGCAAATCCCGGTAGGAGTGGGGCTGGCTCTGGTAGACCATCATGCCGCCGGGGCAGTTCATGGGCTTGATGGCGAAGTCCTCGTCATCGATGACGGTGGTGTACATGTTGTCCTTGTAGTGGTCCCAGTGGCCGGAGCGCTCCCACAGCTTGCGGCTGAGGATGACCGGGGTGGAGACCTCCACATAGCCGTACTTCTTGTGGACCTCGCGCCAGTAGTCGATGAGCAGGTTTTTCAGCACCATGCCCTTGGGCAGGAAGAAGGGGAAGCCGGGGCCCTCGTCCCGCAGCATGAACAGGCCCAGCTCCTTGCCCAGCTTGCGGTGGTCCCGCTTTTTGGCCTCCTCCAGCATTTGCAGGTGCTCCTCCAGCATAGACTGCTTGGGGAAGGAGATGCCGTACACACGGGTGAGCATCTTGTTTTTGGCGTCGCCCCGCCAGTAGGCGCCGGTGATGGCCGTCAGCTTTACGGCCTTCACCATGCCGGTGCTCACCAGGTGGGGGCCGGCGCACAGGTCGGTGAAATCCCCCTGCTTGTAAAAGCTGATGTCCTCGCCCTTGCCGGCGTGCTCCTCGATGAGCTCCTCCTTATAGGGCTGGCCGGCCATCAGCTCCTTGGCCTTGTCGGCGGGCAGGGCAAAGCGCTCCAGGGGCAGGTCCTCCTTGATGATTTTCTTCATCTCGGCCTCGATTTTGGGCAGGTCCTCGGTGGAGAGGGGCTGCTCCATGTCAAAGTCGTAATAGAAGCCGTTCTCAATGGCGGGGCCAATGGAGAACTTGGTGCCGGGGTACAGGCGCATCACGGCCTGGGCCATGATGTGGGAGGTGGTGTGCCAATAGGCGTGCTTGCCCTCGGCCGTGTCGAAGGTGAGGATTTCCAGGGAGCAGTCCTTCTCGATGGGGGTGCGCAAATCGCAGACCTCCCCGTCAATCTTGGCGGCGCAGGCGGACTTGTACAGGCCCATGCCGATGGACTTGGCCACTTCCGCGGCGGTGACGCCCTGGTCGAACTCCTTGACCTGGCCTTTCAAATCAATCTTTACCATAGGGTACTCCTTTCCGCCGGGGCAAATAAAAAAACCTGCCCCAGCAAAGCTCTGGGGCAGGTATCCGGCTCAAAAAAAATTTGCCAAAACCCGCGGTTCCACCCGGATTCAAAGGGAGCAGGCGGCGCCTGTTCCGCTTCCTCGTTTGGGCCTGTAACGGGGCCGGCCGCCGTCCCTTGGGCAAAACGCGTTCGGGACGGTGCTCAAAGGTGGTGTCCACATCCCCCGCCCTGGCGGCCGCTTTCAGCCCACGGCAGCCGCTCTCTGGCCCGGGCGCCCCGGGATATGGCTTCCTTCTCACCGCATTTTGATTTGCTTTTCATCATAACACCCAAAGCTTTCTTTGTCAAGGGCGGGGGGCAAAGCTTTGTCAAGGCGCTTGTGAATAAAATGTTACAAATTTCTTGACAAGCACCCATGGGGTGGACTAGAATAAAAGCAGAGTGCATCTGGCGCTTTCCTAGATAGATTTCCCTGTTTTTCATTTTTCCTTCTACTTTATTGAGGTATTTTCTATAAAATCCGCCGGAAATGGCCGGTTTTCTCCCCTGCTTTGGGGGAGGCAGTTTGTCAGCGCCGCCCCCAGGCGGACCAGCAAAGTTTCGCAATAAAACAGAACCAGAAAATGAAACATTGAAAAAATATAGCGAAGGCCCACAGCACTTTGTGGGGGAAGGGCGCCCCGCGCCTATCTCCCAGCGCAACCTTTTTTAAAAATCAAAAATAGAATGAGATGGAGAAAAGGAGGTGCCTGATTGGGCCAAATCGCAGTGTGGCTGTGCATTGTCATCGCCGTGCTGGCCGCGGCAATCGCGGGCAGCTTGGCTTTCTTCCTGGGCTTTACCTACCGCAAGAACAAGGCGGAGGCCGAAATCGGCTCTGCCGAGCAGGAGGCCAAGCGGATTGTGAGCGACGCCATCAAGTCCGCCGAGGCCAGGAAGAAAGAAATCGTGCTGGAAGGCAAGGATGAACTGCACCGCCTAAGGGACGAATCGGAAAAGGAACTGAACAACCGGCGCAAGGAAATCCAGCATCAAGAGCGGCGCGTCCTCCAAAAGGAGGAGAGCCTGGAGAAAAAGCTGGAATCCATGGAGCGCAAGGAAAACCAAATCGACCAGAAAAACAAAAAGGCAGAGGAGCGCCTGAAAGAGGCCGAGGCCGTGAAGAAGAGCCAGTTTGACATGCTGGAGAAAATCTCCAACTTCACGGTGGACCAGGCCAAGGAGTACCTGCTGAACAACCTGGAGAGCGAGCTCACCCACGAGAAGGCCGTGAAAATCCGGGAGTTTGAGCAGCAGACCAAAGAGGACGCGGACAAATCCGCCCGGGAGATCATCGCCCTGGCCATCCAGCGCTGCGCGGCCGACCACGTCAGCGAAGCCGCCATCAGCGTGGTGCCCCTGCCCAACGACGAGATGAAGGGCCGCATCATCGGCCGGGAGGGCCGGAACATCCGGGCCATTGAAACCCTCACCGGCGTGGACTTGATCATCGACGACACGCCCGAGGCCATCACCCTCTCCAGCTTTGAGCCGGTGCGCCGGGAAGTGGCCCGCATCGCCCTGGAGAAGCTCATCGCCGACGGGCGCATCCACCCCACCCGCATTGAGGAGACCGTGGAAAAGGCCCGCCGGGAGGTGGAATCCACCATCAAGCAGGAGGGCGAGCGCGCCGTGCTGGAGGTGGGCGTCAATGGCATCCACCACGAGCTGGTCAAGCTCTTGGGCCGGCTGCGCTACCGCACCAGCTATGGGCAGAACGTCTTGAACCACTCTATCGAGGTGGCCTTCCTCTCTGGCATGATGGCCAGCGAGCTGGGGCTGGACCCCACCGTGGCCAAGCGGGCCGGTTTGCTCCATGACATCGGCAAGGCTTTGGACCACGAGATGGAGGGCTCCCACGTGCAGATTGGCGTGGAGGTGGCCCGGAAGTACCGGGAGAGCGAGGCGGTTATTCACGCCATCGCCGCCCACCACGGGGATGTGGAGGCAAAAACCGTCATCGCCTGCATTGTGCAGGCAGCCGACGCCATCTCCGCCGCCCGTCCTGGCGCCCGCCGGGAGAACCTGGAGAACTACATCAAGCGCCTGGAAAAGCTGGAAGAGGTGGCCTCCTCCTTCGACGGGGTGGAGAGCTGCTACGCCATCCAGGCCGGCCGTGAAATCCGGGTGATGGTAAAGCCGGAGAAGGTCAGCGACGAGCAGATGACCTTGCTGGCCCGGGATATTTGCAAGAAGATTGAAGCCGACTTGGATTACCCCGGCACCATTAAGGTGAATATGATTCGGGAAAGTAGAACGGTCGATTACGCAAAATAAGATTTTGCGTAATCGACGTTCCGAGAGAACAGCTCAGGCGCGAAGCGCCTGCCTTTCCTGGCGGAAAGTACCGC
>FR893599.1 GCA_000435395.1 Firmicutes bacterium CAG:94 | reverse complement strand
TGACCCAGTTGTGAGCGAATCCGGGGGCAGCGGCAAACCCCAGGTGCAAGGAAACCAATACCATTTTCACTCGGAGAGAGGTTGGCGGGAAAAGCTAGGAAAAGCAGAAAAAGAAAAGAGCAGGCCCATCCGGGCCTGCAAAGGCAGCGCATTGAAGCACGGGATTGGCCTCGATGGAAAGGGGAATTTTACTCCTCTCAGAGGATGGGTTTGGGGAGGGCTGAGGGCAGCTCACATATTCCAAACATTAACCAGCAAAACGGAGGTGTGAAAAAGAAGCAGGTTAAAGAGTAGGCGCCTAAGGGCGGCGCCTACTCTGGGTCACAGTGGCCGGCAGAGCCGGCCACCCCGGGCTTTTTCGAAGGCGGGGAATTCGAGAAAATACGGTGCCGGTTTTGCGGGCCTGACGCCAGGAACGGTGCCGATTGTGCGGGTTTCGCTAGAGGTTAGGCCAAAGGCAGCGGTGCCAGGATAGGTGCCACCGGATCTGAGAGCAAAAACTGTGGGTCGTAGAGCAACAATGAGTGTGGGCCGGTAAACAGACCTTGGGGTCAAGCTGTGGGTCAAAGTGTGGGTCACGGATATGGACAAACCCCTATGCAGAGCGATTCCGCTATGGGTTGGCGAGGGTGTCAAGGTGTGGGTCGTGGCGTTTTTCGGGGATTTTTGCGCAAGTCGAGGGGCAGGCAGTTTTGCGGTCCGAAGTGCTGTGGATAAGAGCGGAAACTATCCCTTTTTCCTCTGCATGAAACAGCCCCCCAGCGCAAAATCTGCGCCGCTAAACAAAGAATAGGCCTGTAAAAATCTCCCCCACCCCAGGCAGGTGTAAATCCACCAAAAGTCGGGGCAATTTTTCTCCGCCCAGTTTGAAACATAGGGGTGGACATTACCAGACCCTCTAGAGTAGTGTTGGTGGTTGAAGAAAACAGAAAGGAGGCCACCAGCATGGCAAAGAAACGAGCCAACGGTGAGGGGAGCATTCGCAAGCGGAAAGACGGCCGCTGGGAGGGCCGTTACACAGCAGGCCACACCCCTGAGGGAAAAGCCATCTACCGGAACGTCCTGGGCAAGACCCAGGCGGAGGTGGTGGAGAAACTCCGTAAAGCCATCGACGAATCCAAGGGCCTGGACGTGGCCAAGGCCGGGCAGTACACCCTGGGCCAGTGGATGCGGGTGTGGTACGAAAACTACGCCTCCATCAAGGTGCGGCCCAGCTCCCACGCAACGTATATGGGCATTATCAAAAACCACATCGACCCAGCCATTGGGGACATTCCCCTCACCAAACTGACTACCCTAGACTTGCAGAAGTTCTACCGGGACCTGCTCACTGGCGGGCGGGTGGAGCGAAAGGAGTCGGAGAAGAAGCCCAAGGGGCTGGGCCCGAAAACCGTGCGGAATATCCATCAGATTATTTCCTCGGCCTTGCAGCTGGCCATTCACCAAAAGCTCATCCCTCACAACCCGGCAGAGGGCTGCGCCCTGCCCAGGGTGGAACGGAACGAGATGAAAACCCTCACCGCCGACCAGCTTACGGCCTTTCTCCAAGAGGCCAAGCGTACCGGCGTGTTCGAGATGTACTACCTGGAGCTGGCCACAGGCCTGCGCCGGGGTGAACTGCTGGGGCTGAAGTGGCAAGATGTAGATTTCAACCAGGGCACCATCACAGTACGGCGTCAGATTTCGCGAATCAACGGGAAAGTGGTGGAGGCCCCTTTAAAAACCAAGAACGCCTACCGGGTGATCCCCCTGGGGGAGCAGGCCATGGCCGTACTGCAAAGCCAGCAAGAGAAAACCCACAGTGAGTATGTGTTTCCCTCTCCTAATGGCGGGCCTATCTCGCCGGACAGCGTGCGGAATATGCTTCGCCGAGTGCTGAAGCGGGCGGGGCTGCCTTATGTGCGGTTCCACGATTTGCGGCACCCGTATGTCAAGCACACGACAAAAAAATATAATTCTGAAAAGCAGAAAACCCAAACTACCAATCTTAGTGCTGATAGTCTGGGTTTTCTGTTTTTGCTTTTTATTCTACGACTTTGCCCGTAGTATAGGTGGGATTATCTCCATCATTTCCTTCAAAGACTACTTCTGTTGTAGCACCGCATTCTTCACAACGGAGATATAGTTTTTTCACCATTCCATCTTCATCCGAATCATCACCATCAATGCTTAATTTCTTACTTTGGCAAACTGAGCAATGGTATTGAGAAAGTGGATCGAAAACTTTCTGAAGGATGTTTTCATAAACGCCAACAAGAGAAATACAAAGCGTAACACAGGTTGAGGCTTCGTAGTATGTAGCACTACGCGAATGTGTAATCTTATTGGCGTAATCCCAGGTGGATTCTGTTAGTTTCTTAATAATACTTCTGTAATCTGCGTTTTCCGATCCTTTCAAATAGAACTGAATAAATAGTTCACATTTTCGCTTGAAATTCGATGCTTGGGGCTGCTCCCCGTCACCAGCCATTGCAGGGTCATAAATGTGGTTGCCGAGCTCAATCAATGTTTCTCTGCACTGAACACCTATCGCTTGAAAATCTTCAATCTCCTTAGCGGTATCAATTAGCGCAGCGACACTTTTGAGCTTTCGGAAAAGTTGAGGAGCAATTTCTGCATCGAGCGTCACACCATTTACAAAATCCTCTGGACTATATTCACCCTGGGATGCGCTCATTCTCTGCATTAAGCCCATGTGGAAAGAATACACTTCATCTGCTCCAAAATAATATGCACTTTGGGGATAGAGATTCATCGGAATCCCGTCGCCCTCCACTACCCACCAATCTCCATCAGTATCGGTTTTGACATTCCAGACGCGCACATCAACACCCAAATCATCGAAGTGTTGCTCTGTTTTTGCGCTCAATACTGTGCATTTCCCTTGAGATTGCCATTCTACATAGCTTTTCACATCTTCAAATGTTCGATTTCCCATTTTTGTTCCCCCTGGTACAGCTTTCATAGTAAATAGAATTTAACTATATTGTACCACTTGTCGTTTGACTATAAAAGCGCCAAAGAGCAGAAAACCCAAGCCACTAAGATGGATTTGATGGCCTGGGTTTTCCGTTTTTGTATCTTCAATTATCCAAAGAGGTCATGGACCTTGTAAACAATCTCAATGCGATTGTCGGGGAATACATACACCTTTTCAATCAGCAGATCGGTCAACTCGGAGGTTAGCGCATCTGCTTCCTCAATCGAGTGAGCAATCTCTTGTCGGCTGCTTTGGCGGGCCTGTTCTTCCCGCTTCAACTTTGCCTGAGCGGTGACAGCAGCATAGGCATTTTTGACTTTCAGTATTTCTGTGTCATAAACTGCTTTCTCCGATTTATATGTGTCCAGCTCGATCTGCCCCAAGAGATACCGTTCAAAGAGAGCTTGCTTCTGGTCCTTCAGAACTTCCATCTGCTTCTCATACTCAGAGCATTTGGCAGCGGTGGCCTCCAAGTGAATGGTGCCGTCTTTATGTACGGGCAGCAGGATTTCCAGCTGCTTTTTCAAAGTGAGGAGGACGGCTTCCTCCAGACCGGCAGCATCTGCCCGGACATCGCGGCAGCGGCTGTTCACATCAGCGGTAGAATGGCGGCACATATAAAATGGTCTTTTGGGGACGATGCGGGAGAGTGCATGATCACAGCAGCCACAATAGACCTTGCCTTTTAGTGGGTACTCCCTGGTTTTCTTGGTCGGCAAGGAGAATCGGCGCTGCACAGCCTGCACCTTTTCAAATAGTTCTTTATCAACGATTGCCGGATGATGGTCTGGGATAATGAACCACTTGTCCCGGTCCTTCTTGCGGCTCCTTGTGCCGCCCACTTCAATGACTGCACGACGCCCGATGACATAGGAGCCGATATAGCGTTCGTCCTCCAGGATACGGAGAACCGTAGAACTGCTCCAGCGTCCACGGGAGCGGGAGACATCGTGGTACTGCTGCCCATGAGTTGCTTTGTATTCTCCGGGGGTCGGGATGCCTCGCTTAAAGAGTTCCCTGGTAACGGCTGCCGCTCCAATTCCGGTTGCGGCAAGTTGGAAAATAAGCTGTACCACAGCAGCGGTTTCCGGGTTCGGTTCCATTCTGCCATCGGCGCTTTTGCGATACCCGTAAGGGCAAACTTTGCTCTGGTATTCGCCGCGCTGCATTTTGGCGTACTTGGCGCTTTTGGTCTTGATGGACATATCACGGCTGTAATACTCGCTGATCAGATACTTGAAAGCTACATCCATACCGCCAGTATCGCCCTTGTGCTGATCGCTGTCAAAATCATCGTTGATGGAAATGAACCGGGTGTGAAACAGCGGGAACACACGCTCAATGAAATAGCCAGTCTCAATGCTGTTTCGTCCAAATCGGGAAAAGTCTTTTACGATGATACAGTCGATCTTATTGGCCCGTACCATCTCAATCAGCTCCTGGACTTTGGGACGCTCAAAGTTTGTCCCGCTATACCCGTTGTCGATAAACTCAAGGACTTCTGCATGAGTGGACTCCGGCATGGAAGAAACAAATTCGTTCAGCGCAAGGTGCTGGTTTTCAATGCTCATACTGTCGTACTT
>FR893598.1 GCA_000435395.1 Firmicutes bacterium CAG:94 | reverse complement strand
GCAGATGGGGCTGGGATGGCGATTTTTGCAGGTAGAAAGGATAACACGATGCAGAAACATCCTAGAACTAGATTGGCAGTATCCCAGCTGTCCATTCGATCCCTCCACTATGCCTGTTGGGAGAGGCGGCCCGTTCGCCGCCCCGGGGATAGCCCCCTTTGCGGCAGAGGAACCGGGCCTCTCCCTCGAGTATTGGTTTGCCTACAGGTACTATTCTGTTGTGTGTTCACAACAGAGAAAAAAGGCCATGGCCTTTTCGAACTATTGTTTTCTCCAGATTTCCTGGGAAAAGCCTTGGTTTGGGCCTTCTGTTTATTCCACGGTGACAGACTTGGCCAAATTCCTGGGCTTGTCGATGTCGCAGCCCTTCATGCTTGCCACGTAGTAGGCGAACAGCTGCAAGGGCAGAATGCTCAAACTGGGCAGCATAAAGTCTGTAATGTCCGGCACGCAGAACTGGTAGTCCGTCTCCTGCTTCAGGGCCTCTTCCTTGCCCCGCACGGTGATGCCCAGCACCACCGCGCCCCGGGCCTTCACCTCTCGGACGTTGGACATCATCTTGTCAAAGAGCTTCTCATAGGTGGCGATGGCGATGACCAGGGTGCCATCTTCCAGCAGGGAGATGGGGCCGTGCTTCAGCTCGCCGGCGGTATAGGCCTCGGAGTGGATGTAGCTGATTTCCTTCAGCTTCAAGCTGGCCTCCAAGGACGCGGCGTAGTCCACGTTCCGGCCAATGAAGTACATATCGTGGGCGTTGAAGTACCGGGAGGCGAAGTACTGGATGGTCTCCTTATCCGCCAGGGCGGCTTCCGCCAAGTCGGGGAGGCGCTGGAGGTCCGCCATGTACCGGGCCATGTCGGCTTCCGGCACGGTGCCCAGCTGGTCGGCCATGTACAGGGCAATCATATAGATGACGGCCAGCTGGGTGCTGTAGGCTTTGGTGGAGGCCACGGCGATCTCCGGGCCGGCCCAGGTGTACAGCACGTCGTCCGACTCGTTGGCGATGGTGCTGCCCACCACGTTGACAATGGAGAGGATCCGGCAGCCTTTGCCCTTGGCCATGCGCAGGGCGGCCAAGGTGTCCGCCGTCTCGCCGGACTGGCTGATGATGATGACCAGCGTTTTCTCATCCAAAATGGGGTCGCGGTAGCGGAACTCG
>FR893597.1 GCA_000435395.1 Firmicutes bacterium CAG:94 | reverse complement strand
CTTTTCTTACCACTTGTCACTTTTAAAATCTCAAGTCATAGGGGGGACAAGTGCCCCCCGGCCGAAGATAGGAAAATGAGCAAATTGAAGAAAAACCCAGGAAACCCCGCGTAAAACCTGACAATTCCTTCAATTTGCTCATCTGAAATAATCAAGTGGGGCGCCTTCGCGGCCCCGGAATTGTATCGCATCTTTACTGTTTAGAAAGGAGCACACTATGGATACACAGCGCTTGGAGCGCGCCGTCCGGGAAATCCTGGAGGCCGTGGGCGAGGACCCCAGCCGGGAGGGCCTGCTGGAAACCCCCGCCCGGGTGGCCCGCATGTACCAGGAAATCTTCTCCGGGCTGGAGGCAGACCCCAAAGACTTTTTGAAAATCTTCGACGAGGGCCCCGGCCACGACGAGCTGGTGCTGGTCAAGGACATCCCCCTGTATTCCGTCTGCGAGCACCACCTGCTGCCCTTCATCGGCCGGGCGCACATCGCCTATATCCCCAAAAACGGACGCATCATTGGGCTTTCCAAGTTTGCCCGCATTGTGGATTGCTTCGCCCGCCGGCCCCAGGTGCAGGAGCGCCTTACCGGGCAAATCGCCGACTTCCTCTTTGAGCAGCTGGAGCCCCTGGGGGTGGCGGTGTTCATCCAGGCCGAGCACCTGTGCATGACCATGCGGGGCGCCCGGGCCGCCGGGGCCATGACCCAGACCTCCGCCCTGCGGGGCTGCATGCGCTCCGACGCCAAGACACGGGCCGAAGTCATGGCGCTGCTGGGCGGCAAGTGAGAGAGGCAACCAACAGGATAGGAGGGATTCCCATGAAATTCGCGCCACAGGAATTATGGACGCGGTACGGCGGCAGGCTTCTTCTGCGGGAGGCCCAGGGGACCGACGCCGGGGCGGTCCTCGCCTACCTGAACCGGGTGGGCGGGGAGAGCGACAACCTGCTCTTTGGCAAGGACGGCTTCCCCCTGCCGGTGGAGCGGGAGGCGGCCTTTTTAGAGGGCCAGCGCCAGAAGGAGCGCTCGATTCTGGTGCTGGGCTTCGCGGGGGAGGAGCTGGTGTGTGTGGCCTCCTGCGACGCCCTCACCGCCCGGGAGCGTGTGGCCCACCGGGCCAGCGTTTCCCTCACCGTGGCCAGGGACTACTGGGGCCAGGGCATTGGCCGGGGCGTGATGGAAGCCCTTATCGCCTTTGCCCGGCAGGCGGGGCTGGAGGTCCTCCAGCTGGAGGTGCGCGCCGACAACACCCGGGCCGTGGCCCTCTATGAGCACCTGGGCTTTGAGAAGCTGGGCCTGTACCGCAATTTCATGAAGGTAAACGGCCAGGGCTTTGACGCTTGGTATATGAATCTGTATCTGTAAACCGAGAGGAGGCGCAGCCTATGCGCATGTATGACATCATCCACAAGAAGCGGGAGGGGGGCGAGCTGACCACCTATGAAATCCACTTCTTCGTGCAGGGGTACACCCAGGGGGAAATCCCGGATTACCAGGCCAGCGCCTTGCTGATGGCCATTTTCTTCCGGGGCATGACCCAGCGGGAGACCGCCGCCCTCACCTTGGAGATGGCCCGCTCTGGGGACATGGTGGATTTGTCCTCCATTCCCGGGGTGAAGGTGGATAAGCACTCCACCGGCGGCGTGGGGGACAAGACCTCCTTGATTTTGGGCCCCATCGCCGCGGCCTGCGGGGTGAAAATCGCCAAGATGAGCGGCCGGGGCCTGGGCCACACCGGCGGCACCGTGGACAAGCTGGAGAGCATCCCCGGCCTGCGCACGGACATCCCCCGCCAGGAGTTCTTCTCCATTGTGCAGGAGGTGGGGCTCTCCATCATCGGCCAGTCGGGGAACCTGTGCCCAGCGGACAAGAAGCTCTACGCCCTGCGGGACGTCACCGCCACCGTGGAGAGTTTGCCGCTGATTGCCTCCAGCATCATGTCCAAGAAGATTGCCGCCGGGGCGGACGCCATTTTGCTGGACGTGAAAATGGGCTCCGGCGCCTTTATGAAAACCTTGGAGGACTCCCGCGCCCTGGCCCGGGAGATGGTGCGCATCGGCAGCCAGGTGGGGCGGCGCACCGTGGCCCTTATCACCGATATGGATATGCCCTTGGGCAGCCGCATCGGCAACGCCCTGGAGGTCCAGGAGGCGGTGGAGGTGCTCTCCGGCAAGGGGGACCGCCGCCTGCGCGCCTTGTGCCTGGAGCTCTCCGCCAACATGATTTACCTGGGGGGCCACGCCCCGGACATGCCCAAGGCCCGCGCCAAGGCCGTGGAGGCCGTGCGCTCCGGCAGGGCCCTGGAAAAGCTGCGCCGCATGGTGGAGGCCCAGGGCGGCGACCCCAGCTATATCACAAACCCGGAGAAATTCACCATTTCCCCGGCCTGTGTGGAAATCGCCGCGCCCCAGACGGGGTATATCACCCGCTTGGACGCCGAGGGTTGCGGCCTGGCGGCGGTGGAGCTGGGCGCCGGCCGGGAGACCAAGGAAAGCCTTATCGACTTTGGGGCGGGCATCGTCCTGCTGCATAACAAGGGCGACCGGGTGGAGCAGGGCCAGCCCATCGCCCGGCTGT
>FR893596.1 GCA_000435395.1 Firmicutes bacterium CAG:94 | reverse complement strand
GCACCCGCCAGCAGGGCGGCGGCCCATTTCTTTGTTTCCTTCATGGCGTTTGTTCCTCCTTCTTTTCTTCCGCGTTCCGTTGCAGGTCCATGGCGGCGAGGGCCACAATCAGCGCGTACTGCATGGCTTGCGTGGCGAAATCCATGGCGTACTCCGCGTACAGGGAGGCCGCCTCCGCCTGGTCCTCCTCTTTGCTGGTTGCCTCGCAGTGGAAGAACTGCTCCGCCTTTTCCTTGAGCAAGTCCTCCACCTTGTGCATGTATTCCCACTGCACCTGGGCCAGCTCCGCCACCGCGGGGGAACGGCTGCCCTGGATGCTCTGTTTCAGGAGCAGGGAGTTTTCCTCGTATTCCTCCTTGGCATGTTCCAGCTCTGCCTGGAGCTTTTCCCGGTTTTCCCGGCCGCAGATGCGCAGCCTGCTTTGCAGCCGGCCGTACTGCTTCTCCATCTCATAGAGCTTTACCGCGAAAATATCTTGGTTCAACGTCATCCTGTTCCACGCTCCTTTCCATGGCTTTCTTTGCCTCTCTGCCTATGGTTATACCAGAGCGGGCGGGTTTGCGCCATTCGCAATTTTCCCATTGTGTCCTTACAAAACCCGGCGATTGTCAAAAAGCCTGACACATCCGCCTGATTGTCAAGACAGATTCCTTCCATTGCCAATGGCGCTTTTCCCCCGGAGGGGTATGTGGGGCATGATGGAGCTTCTTATCGAACATTAAACCGTATCACACAGAACAGAGCGAAAGGCAGAAACACATTCATCTTCATTGACGAGATTTATCTGCTCTTTCAGCACGAATACTCGGCAAACTTCCTCTTTACGCTCTGGAAGCGTGTGCGGAAATACGGTGCGTACTGCACGGGTATTACCCAGAATGTGGACGACATTTTGAAGAGCCATACGGCGAGGACGATGCTTGCCAACAGCGAATTTATCATTATGCTCAACCAAGCGTCTACCGACAGGATTGAGCTTGCTAAGCTCCTGAATATCTCCGACCTTCAGATGAGCTATATCACAAATGTCGACGCAGGACAGGGACTATTAAAAGTCGGCAGCTCCCTTGTACCGTTTATCAACAAGTTCCCACGCAATACCGAGCTTTACAAGCTGATGACTACCAAGTTCGGAGAGGTGTAAAAATAAGGCTTGACGGTGTTCGTGTCGAGTTTTGAGAAGTTCGAAAGAAAATTCGTGTAGTTTAATGCTAAAAATCAAGTAAAAATCATTGATATTTACACGAATATATGCTATACTATGGTTGAGCCGTAAGGAGGGTCGCTATGTATAGAAAGATTATGAGCTTCTTGGAAGCGTGGAAAGATAGCGTTCACCGTAAGCCCCTGATTTTGCAGGGAGCAAGACAAGTCGGAAAAACCTACTCGATTTTAGAGTTTGGACGCAGCCACTATGAAAATGTGGCATACTTCAATTTTGAAACAAATCCAAAGCTGAACGAAACTTTTGAGGAAAATATCAGCCCTGATTATCTGATACCCATTTTATCGCACATTGCAGGTCAGACGATAGTAAAGGAAAAAACGCTGATAGTATTCGATGAGGTACAGCTTTGCGAACGGGCTTTGACTTCTCTGAAATACTTTTGTGAGGACGCTCCAGACTATCATATCGTAGCTCTCGGCAGCTTGCTCGGCGTGGCGGTAGGCAGGGCGAAATTCTCTTTCCCTGTGGGCAAGGTCGATATGAAAACCCTGTATCCTATGGATATGGAGGAATTTATGCTGGCTTTAGGTGAGGACACTCTTGTAGAGCAGATTAAAAAGTGCTTTGAAACCGATACGCCGATGCCCTCTGCCCTGCACGATGCGGCAATGCTGCTTTATAGGCAGTATCTCGTTGTGGGCGGTATGCCTGAGTGCGTCTTGCAGTTCACGCAGACAAAGGATTATATCCTTGTGCGCCACACGCAGGATACCATACTGGCAAGCTATCTGAACGATATGAGCAAGTACAACAATGTGAACGAAATCAAGAAAACAAGGCTTGCCTATGACAACATTACCGTACAGCTTTCAAAAAAGAATACCCGTTTTCAGTATAAGCTGATAAAGAAAGGCGGCAGGGCTTCCGAGTTTGAAAACGCCATCGAATGGCTCTGCCTGTCGGGTATCGTTTCACAGGTGTATAAGGTGGAGCAAATCAAAAAGCCTTTGGAGAATTACCGTGATATTGATGCGTTCAAGATTTATGTTTCCGACTTGGGACTGCTCTGTGCAAAGAAAGATTTAGCGGCAAACGATGTCCTCTATATGGTTGAGGAGCTGAACGACTTTAAGGGCGGCATGGCTGAAAACTATGTGAATGTGCAGCTTACCATTAACGGATATAAGACCTACTATTGGGAGTCAGAGCGTGGAGCTGAGATAGATTTTGTCATTCAGCGTGACGGTCAGCTTATCCCCATTGAAGTAAAGTCGGCTGACAACACCAGAGCAAAGAGCCTGAAGGTCTATATGGAAACCTATCAGCCTGCTTACGCCATCAAGCTCTCTGCAAAAAACTTCGGCTTTGAGGACAATAAAAAGACCGTTCCCCTCTACGCCGCATTTTGTATATAATATTGAAACGAATAACACAATCGGTAACGCTCACCTTTTACAGGGTGGGCGTTATTCTTTTGCCTGAAAATGTAACCGTCAACTCCAGCCCCGCAGTAGACAAAAGGAACCAGCCATCCTAGAGAGGGATAGCTGGTTCCTTCGTATGTAATCTTAGGCTTACAAGGTAAAAAGATGGAGAGAAGACTCCAAGAGAATCAAATCCCCATTGGTCTCCTTAGCAAAGAGGTTGTCCTCAAAGTAGAAGAAGCAGCGCAGCTCTCCGGAAGAGGTATCCGGAACAAGGTAGAAGAGCCGGTTTCTCAGGCTGCTCTCGTCCTCAAAGACGTCTAAGTTCGCAAAAGGTATCCCCGGCAATTTGTCCGGCACAGCAGTGCCGGCCCAAGATGCGTAGGTCTGTAAAACCTCAAAATCGGACATTGCGTATCATTCCCTTTCTTTAGGCATTGGGTGGGAGATCACCAAGTCTTCGGGATGGCAATTCAAAAAGTCCGCTAAGTTAAACAGGTTGGACACAGAGATGTTTGTATCCTTGCGGATCCAGTTCCGCACTTGGCGGGGGCTCACCAGGCACCATTCTGCAACTTCCAGCTGTTCCTTGCCGCATACGCAGATGCGGGAACGGACTTTGGCTGCACAAAGGAGCGTCATTTTGCGGCTTCTGTCATAGGACATTGGAATCACCCCCTCTCCATGCTTTCAGCATAGGAGGAAAGTGAGTTCCAGTTAAGGAAATGGATTTCCAAAATATGGAAATCCACGGGGAAAAATTAAAAACGTCTCTGGACAACTGTCCAAAAGACGTTTTAATTTAGTGCTGTGTACAACGTGCCGGTGTCAGCTTTTTCGCCCACTCCCGGTCTGTCTCAAAGAGCTCCAGCAGGGCGATCAGGTTGTTGGAGGTAGAGGTTTTCTGTTTGGAGGCCAGATGGAACTGGCGGTTAAAAAAACATACAAATTCCCGCGGTTTTTCCCAACGGACCTGTCGTCACTGATTCCCATAGAGAAAGGGCAGCCTTGTACGCAGCAAGACTGCCCGTTCCCCGTTTCCTCTGATTTGGCCTGGCGGGACGCCGGGGTTAGTCCTCCACGTCTATCCGCTCAAGCTTAAAGATGACAGGCCGCGTGCCATCGTTGCAGCAGGTAATCATGGTGTTTTCCTCGTTCATCCAGTCCCGCATGATGGAGCCGCCCTGCAGGCCGGCGTAGATGTAGCGGCTGATGGCGTCCCAGGCCTCCGAGCAGAACGGCATGGCAGGCCCGCCCGCCACGGTGTTTGGGTCGGCTGTGGTCTGAACCAGGGTGCCCAGCCCCAGGTGCCAGAAGTCGTCCTTATCCCCATCGCGGCGGAAAAGGAACTCATCCCCCACGTTGTAGCAGGAACAGGGGCCTGCTTTGGGATTCATACAATAAGCCTCTTGCAATTCCGGATAGCATTTTTTGGCCAGCACGGTGACCTTTACCATGTGTTTCACAGGAACTCCTCCTTGCGTTTTCTTCGATGTATTGATATCATACAATTGGATGATCAAAACTGCAAGTACTGTCTTTTTTGTCACATACTATCCGAAAGGCAAGTGATTTTATGAGCATGGCGGAGTTCGAGAAGAAAATACGCTCCGTAACAGACACGCCCTTTGGCTACACTTTGTCCATGATTGGGGGCAAGTGGCGGTTGGTACTCCTCTATTGGCTGGTGGAGGCGCAGCCGGTCCGTTTCA
>FR893595.1 GCA_000435395.1 Firmicutes bacterium CAG:94 | reverse complement strand
AGGGCCTTGGGGGCCGGTGGGGCCAGTAAAACCCGTCACACCGGGGACGCCTTGAATCCCCTGAACACCTTGAGGACCGGTGGCGCCAGTGGGCCCTTGGGGTCCTTGGGGACCCTGGACGCCCTGCACGCCCTGGGGGCCCGTGGGACCGGTAGCCCCGGTTTTTCCAGGCCAGCCCTGAGGACCCATGGGGCCTTGGGGACCTTGTGGGCCGGGCACCGGGCAGCAGGGGGGATACTTCCCGCAGGGGTCGCAGCCGCCGCAGCCGTCGTTTGGCCGGTAGATATTCATAAGCAAGCATCCTCTCATGAAGATTTGGGAGGGCGTTGCCCTCCATTGCCAGGATATGCGGACAGGCCGAAAGGGTGCCAGTCCTGGGGGAGTTTTTTGGCGGGGCGGGCAGAAAAATAAGCGCCGGCAAAAATATATAGCCAGCGCTTAAACTTGAGAAGGAAGATTCGCGAACCGCAACCAGCACGAAACCCCTACTTGGGATTGTAGGCCCCAAACAAAGTCTTGAGCAAAATTTTCATAAGGTTCCAGTTGCCCTTGAAAAAACTGATTTTCGTAGGCGTCTTCCCTGTTTTGGGATAGGCTCGCGTCACGGGGATTTCACAGGCGCGCATTCCCAACTGCGTGGCCCGCACAGAGAGATAGGCCAACAGCTCATACGTCCTAAAGACGTCCCGCAGGGGCTGCACCCTTTCGTCGGTAAGATACCCCATGGAATAGGCCCTATAGGCATTGGTGGTGTCGGTAAACCGAAAGCCTGCCGCCAGGGAGATAAGGGGCGCATGAATCAGTTTCACGGAAATCGTCCGCAACAGCGGGGTATTGATAGCCACACCTCCCGGCACAAACCGGGAGCCCTGGACAAAATCGTATCCCTCACGAAGCTTCTCTATAAACCGGGGCACATCCTCTATGCTGTCCTTGTTGTTGCCATCGATGGTAATCACCCCTTGATAGCCCCTTTGGATGGCCCACCAAATGCCCATCCGCAGCTGCGCTCCTTGCTTTCCTTCATCCTGTTTCACCAGCAGGGTGTTGACATCCAACGCTTTCAATGTCTCTTCTGCGGTAGAGCCATCTTGGGAGCCGCCGTCGCAGATGACAATATCCACGTGGTCGGCCACATGGTGCTCCTGCGCCCGCCGCAGCTCCTGGTGGATGCGGTTCCCCTCGTTGATAATGGGGATTAGCAGCACAAAGTCTTTGGATTTCGCGCCATATTCCTGCGCTTCAAACCGGGGAACCCCCGTCTGCTTTTCATACGTCATCGGTTCAGCAACCCCCATACATAGTGCAAAGTGTCCTCAATCTTTTCCAACTGGCTTTGTTTCCCCATCTCCACGGAAACAAACCGGCTGTACTCCTGCTGCCCAAGGAACGCCAGCAGCTGCCTGTGCAGCGGCCGCTTTTGCAAAGGGCTCAATCCCGGCTCGCTGATATGCACATGGCGGACCAGATGCGCTCTTCCCTCCAACACAGCGGGCGTTTCGCCGCAAGCCACCATGGTTCCCACATCCAGATTGAGCAGAAATCCCCGGGAGCCCACTTTTTCAACCAAATCCAAAGCGTCCCGGGTATCGTTGATGTAATTGGTGTGGTAAATAGGCGGGTTCGCCTCTATGGAAAGCGCCGTGCCTTTGGAATAAGCATACTCCCCCAGCTCATGGAAAAAACCGCAGGCAATTTCTTCCACCTGTTCTGGGCGTATCCCCTCCGGCACATTCCGGTTGCGTGGGCATCCAAAGACCAGGTTGCCACAGCCCACAGCCGCGGCAAAATCAATGGCTTCTTTGGTGTAGGCCAAAAGCACCTGCCGCTCTTCCTCGTTTCCAAACAGCTTCTCCTGCCGCCCATACCAGATAGACTGCATCGAAGACACCCCAAATCCATACTGGGCTTTCAAGTTCTCGCTCCAGCGTTTCGCCTCCTCCCGTTGGGAGTACGGCGCCTCTGGAAAAATGCGTGTGGGGGCAATTTCCAGCCCGGAAAACCCATAGGCACCCATCAGCCGGTAGACGGCTTCGTCCTGTTCCGCATCCCAGCCAATATTTGAAATGGACAGTTTCATGCTCTGGCCCCTTCCACAAACTTTTTGATGTCGGACAAGACTGCGTCCTTCCCCATCAAATACCCATCTCGGCCGCCAAACACATCCGCGTATTTTGTCTTGTAATTGTAGTAAATCGGCTGCGGGGCTATATGATTGACAAATTCCTCGCCGGTGAGATAGCGGTACACTTCGCCGGCGGAAACCGGCTCTGTGGCCGGGTGCCACAGGGGGATAGCAGCTTCCAGAGCGGTTTGCAAGTCCTCCCACAGCCGGGAAAGGGGATAGAACTGGTAGGCGTTCCGGCTATCTGTAAAGTTCAGCGCGGTAAACCCAAGGCCCTGGAAGGTCTCTTTTAACAGCTGTTCTTCCTGGGGCGCCAAGGCTTGGCATTTATAAAAGCCGTTCTCCTGGGGCTGGTAATACTCCCGCAGCAGGGCCGCCTGCGCCGCAAGCTCTTCGAATGTATCCCCTTTCAGCATGGAGGGGATGACATGGAGGAAATCGTAGATAAAATTCTTTTTCATGTGGAGACCATAGAGCGCGGGCAGCCGCACGATAAGGGCATCCGGGTACCTCTCCCGGACCCACTGCTCCAGCCGGTACCGGTTGAGCCCATAGGCATGGAGCCCCTCGGTAGTGACAGGCGCGTCTTCGTCCTTGCCATTGGGATTGTGAAAAACATCGATGGTGGAGATGAGCACCAGCTTCTTGGGGGCAATCTTGGCTATGTTTTCCTCTGCCCGAAAAACCAGCTCCATATCTGCCTGGGGCGCTGTGTTGGCCAGGTACTTCTCCGCCCGCATGCCAGCGTAGATTAGCAGGTCCGGCGCGGTCCCATAGGCCTCTTGTACATTTTTGGAATTGTAAACACAATCGATGGCGTCTTTCCCGGCAGCGTAGATATTGCTGCCCACAAACCCTGTGTACCCTACTAACGCAATCATAGCTCTCCTTTTCTGCCTCTGGCCACTTGAAGAATCTTACGAGCGATGGTGTAAAAGCAAATCTGCACGAACCCAAAATACCACAGAACAAAATTCATGTGGGTGTGAATATACGAGTGGCTCTTCCCCAAAACAAGCCAAGAGATGCTGGTGACGAAGAACACCACATACAACACAACTGTTTCCACATCCAGCTGCTTTTTGACATAGTCATAGAGAAAGATGACAAGAGGCAGGAAGCACAGCAGCGGGAACACGTTGCCATCTACCCCGGCGATTACATCGGTGGAGAAGTGGAAGTACATCTTGAGCGTTTCCCACACAGAAGCGTTCAGCGAAGGCCAAATTTTGGGCTCGAAATAATTCAAGTTGCCGCCGCCCACTCTGCGAAGCACATCCCGCTCGATAATGCTCTTGACGCCAGCCAGAATATTTCCATCGCCGCGCAAGGTGGCGTGGATAAAAATGGCGGCAGCGAATCCCGCTAAAGCGGCTAGGCCCAGCATGAAAATTGTGCGGAACAGCAGCCAGCTTTGCTGTTTATCACGCCGCACCAAAGCAAGAATCCAATCGGCCAGCAGAAAGGCTATCAACCCCAGCATAATGGTGGTGATATACTCATACCCGCACAAGGATTTGCCCAAGATGCAGACAAACGCCGCCACATAAGCCGCTATCCGCGCCGCTCTGCGGTGAATCCACAGGGCGCAAAGCAGCCCTACCAGCATGGGCAGGAACCAGGTCACCTCCACCCAATACACGCTGTTTGAGAAATTCACAATCCAGGGGGACAGCAAGAAGGTAAAGCCAAAGCAAAGCCCCAGCAGCACATTGTACTTGCGGCCCACCAGCACCGTAATCAAAGCCAAGACAAGGGCCAAGGAGAAGGTGCAAAGCAGCCACAGGCACTCCTCTACATCCTCCGCGTCGATGTACCGGGCAATGTGGCGGAACACCTTCCCTTGCAGGCCATACTGGGAGATGTAAGGCGACAGGCTCCCCACTGTGTAGGGTTCCCCTTCCGCAGAATAATAGGTGACATCATTTAGGCTGCCATATTTAAAATAGTTTAAAGGCGTGTCGCTGTTCAATGTGAAGATATAGGTTTCCCCTGTGTCCTCCACCTGGAGAATCTCATACTGGTCGCCGTTTGCAAACTGGAGAATGGTGCCCACTTTCGCCACCATCTCCGTCCCTTGGTTGTGGGCAATGGTGATTTTGGGCTCTGTTTTGCTGTAGCCATAGGTCCAGGTATCGTCATTGGGATAGTCCAAATTCCACGTGAGATAGTACATTCCCTCCGGCGTATACAGGTTGCCAAGGCCATAGCTGTATCCAAGCTCCACGCCAGACCGCTCCGCTTGAATCATGGACATGACCAATGTGTCTGAAACATCCTGAAACTCCGGGAACCGGCCGCTGTTTTCCTCGTCAAACGAATTGAACATATAGTTCCAATTCAGCACAGCGGTTATACTCAACACCAGGGCAACCGCCCGGGTGGCCTTTCTCTGTTTCGAGGCCTCCCCAAACCACAGCTCCCCCAGCAACATGCTCCACACCGCAAGGGAAAGCACCAGCAGGATACATTTCTCCGCTATGGTAAACGTGGGCTGGGCGTAGCCATACCAAATCAACAGCTGGCCGTCTAGGCTTTCCTCCTGCAGGTACCCGTTGTCCACCAGTTGTAAACGGGGAGCCTCCGTGCAGTTGCGCGCCGAAATTTGCAGCTGGTACACCTGCCCCACCTGATACTCCTCCCCTGTGGTAATGATATACCAGGTGTTCTCGTACATGGTGCTGATTTCCGCCTCCAGGGATTCCAGCATCTCCCCCTTTTGGTTGTAAGTGGTGAACACCAGCTCTCCCGCAGTATCCTCGGGCAAATCAGCAATAAAGACCTCAAAGCCTGCAAAGCGCTTTTCTTGAGGAGAAAAGGTGGTGGTATACGCCTCCTGGCTTACGTCCACGGTGCTCAGCAAGTCCTCCTCACTGATGTTGCCATAGGCAATTGGCTCGCAATAGAACCCATGGTAAAAGAAATCCAGGGGGATTAAAAGCACCAGGGCAAGGGCCATCACAACTGACAGCAGCAAAAACAGTGTTTTTTTCGTTCCCAATTTTCTAAAAGCCTGTTTCATGTCTCTGTATCAAACCTTATTTCGTCAATTTCTCAATGCTGTTAAAGGTGTACCTCTTTCTTTGAAACACAAGATTCACAATAATCTGCAAATATTTAATCACAATGGTCAGTATCCCAAACAACCCAAAAAAGCTGAATGACAAGAACATCACCGTGGTTGTCCAACCCTCAATAGGAGAGCCAATCAGGTAAACCACCAGCGAGTACACCGCCATAAACAGCGCTGCCAGAATCATCACCACTGTCATGGTTTTGGCAAAGCTATATCCAAAGTTCGTAAAAAGCACCAAAGAATCCACTGCCAAAGAGGACCTTTCCCGCTTTTCCAAGGTGTCTGCTGTGGTGTCTTCGCCGGTGTTTACCACGGGATAACGAATGTTGTCCGACTGAAGCCCGCAGCTGGCGTACACCACTTTTCGGTATGGCACCGTTTTGTTCATGCTGGAAATTCGGTTAATCACACGCCGGCTGAGAATGCGAAAACTTTCCGTGGTCATTTTATATTTGAAGTCCGCGAATTTATCAAACACATAGTAGAACATCCGCGAGGAAAGCTTCTGCTTCTTGTCGGGAGAAGCGCTGACAATATCGTACCCCTCCAAGCTTCTGCGATATATCTTCATGATGATGTCCTTGTCGAAATCCAGGATGGTTTTATCAAACTCAAAGACAAAATCGCCTATGGCCAAATCCATGCCAGCGTTCATCGCCACTTCGACACCGTGGAAGTAACTTAAATTCACAATGGAGATGCTGGCTGTGGAAGCGCCCCGGCTGACACGCTTAATCACATCGGCCGAGTCATCTGTGGAGCAGTCGTTGACACAGATGACTTCGGAATGCTCAAAGTTCTTTTCCAACACGGAGAGAATAGTCCCCAGAAACCGCTCTATCCGTTTTCCCGCGTTGTGAACATACACCACAGCGGAAACAAAATTTTTCTCTTTATTCATCATCGCTCAGCGCCTCGTCCAAATCGTAAACTGTGTTTATCTTTCCAGAAAGCACACCCACACAAGTGGGGTGGCTGGAATATTTTCGAATCACCGTGGGCCTGGAATCGTCGATTTCCGAGCTCATAAGGATGGGCTTCATGGAAAACAAAGACGAGTGATAGGAAAAACCGTAGTCGTCTTTGAGATATTTCCGCGCCAGGCTGGCCATATAGGGAAAGGCCGTGGCCGGCTTCGCGGGGCAGGTGTTGCAGTTGCCCAGGTGTTCCGGCGAGCAGGTCCCACCGCTTCTTTCCTGACAAGGGAATGTGGGAAGCGGAGCATAGCTTGTGGTGTGGGGTGTAAAGGTGACAGACGTCAACGAGTGCAGTCCGGTTTTCCCAAAGGGCATGATGGAAAAAAAGGGGCCGTCCATTACAGTGAAGCCATATTGACGCAAAGAATCGTTGACTTCGCAGAGGATAATCTCGCAAAGCTCATATTTAATGCCAAATTTCTCATATCCCAGCATCCCCAGAATTTGATTGGTGGCAGCGTAGGTGGCGTTTAAAAGGAAGCCTGTTTCCACATCCTCTTTCCCCTCCACATGGAGGACAAAGCTGTCTGTAGTTTTCTCTATCCCCGTAAGCTTGGCCCCACACAAAATGGTGACATTTGGGAACTCTCGCAGGCGTTCCAAATAATAATTTTTTAGGATAGTGGCATCGTAGGTATACTCCCGCGTTAGAAAGGCCCTGTCGCACATTCCCTTTTTAAAAAACAACTCTGCGTGAAGCTCTTCACAGGGGATATGAGCCGCTTCGCAGAACTTTTTAAACTGCGCGCCGTTGGTCCACGAGTACACAGAGGAGGTGGCGTACACCTTGCGAAACTCCCGGTTGATGCAGAAGGAAAAATCTTTATGAAACCGTTCAAAGTAGCCGGCGGATTTCATGGCTGTGGAAAGGGACCTGGGGTAATGGTATCCCTGGTGTACGCGCGCCTGGTTGATGTAGGTGGCACGGCCAAAGGGCGCAGGGTCGCATTCCAGCACCAGTACGCGCTGGCCTTTCTCTCCACAGAACAGAGCGGAATACAGGCCATAGAATCCGGCCCCAATGATAATCTTGTCATACTTCTCACTCATATAAGAAAAACCTTCTTGCTTGTAAGGATTGCCCGCAAACTGAAAAAGCTAAATCCAGCTGCCCGCAAAAACAAGGTTTCCCAGCTGGGAAACCCATAAAAATTACGCTTTCATTATATAATGAGACCCATCCCTTTGTAAAGAGAAAGCCCCGCTTTTTTCCCGGCCGCCGTCTTTCCCCTTGATGGGAAACCGCAGCTTAGTAGAGATAGCGGGCAGTCTATCCATTTCGTCTCGTGCCGCCCTTTACCAGGGCGTTTCCTTAAACTAAAACGCGCTCACGCGGAGCTTCCTTTCCGCTGCCATGGGCCCTCTTTTGTAACGACAGCATGTATCGTTCCCCCCCTATAACAATCCCCCCAATGTAGTTTCGCTTTTCTACATTGGGGGGACCTTGTCTAGTAAATGTTACTTAAAGCAGCTTGGTTCGCAGCAGCCCTTCCTCAAACGATGTCATAGCACAGCGCGGCAGGTTCCGCACGCCTGTTTACTGCTTCTTCCCGTGGCGCTTTTTCACCAGGCCCACGGCCTTGGCCAGCTCCATGACCACCAGGGGCACCAGAATCAGCCCCAGGCCGCAGAGGTACAGCCAGGCGGGGAGGGTCACCATGCCAAAGGCGATGCCCACCGGGGTGAACAGCACCAGGCACACCAGCACCACAGAAAGCAGCGCGGCCCAGTTCAGCTTGTGGTTGGTGAAGACGCCAATCTTGAACAGGGAGTGCTCGCTGCGCATGTTGAAGGCCTGGACAATCTGGGTTAAGGAGAGCACCATAAAGGCCATGGTCTGGCCGGCCTCCAGGCTGCCGCCGTAGCGTTCGCCCAGCAGAAAGCCGATGAGGGTCAAAACGGCGAACATGCAGCCCTGCAGCACCACCTGGATGCCCAGCCCGTGGGCGAAGATGCCCTCGTCCTTGGGCTTGGGGCTGTGCTCCATCACGTCGTTTTCCACGGCCTCCATGCCCAGGGAGATGGCCGGCAGGGAGTCCGTCACCAGATTGATCCACAGCAGCTGCATGGAGAGCAGGGGCGTCTTGTGCCACAGCAGCATGGCGGCGAACACGGTGATGACCTCGCCGATGTTGGTGCCCAGCAGGAAGCCCACCACCTTCTTGATGTTGGCGTAGATGCCCCGGCCCTCCCGGACGGCGTCCACAATGGTGGCGAAGTTGTCGTCGGTCAGGGTCATGTCCGCAGCGCCCTTGGCCACGTCGGTGCCGGTGATGCCCATGGCGCAGCCGATGTCCGCGGCCTTGAGGGCGGGGGCGTCGTTGACGCCGTCGCCGGTCATGG
>FR893594.1 GCA_000435395.1 Firmicutes bacterium CAG:94 | reverse complement strand
GCCATCTTGGGGCTGCTGCCCTACAACAGCCGCCGGGAGGGGAGCATCCTCTACAAAGGCCAGGAGCTCACACCCCGCCGCCTGGAAAAGCTCCGGGGCCGGGAGATTTCCTTGGTGCCCCAGGGCGTCACCTACCTGGACCCCTTAATGAAGGTGGGCCCCCAGCTCACCCAGGGCCGCCGTGACATTGACACCCGCCGTCGCGCCCGGGAGGCCCTCTCCCGGTACGGCCTGGGGCCGGGGACGGAGCGGCTGTACCCCTTTCAGCTTTCCGGCGGCATGGCCCGGCGGGTGCTCATGGCCTCCGCGGTGATGGAGTCCCCCCAGCTTATCATCGCCGACGAGCCCACCCCCGGCCTGGACGCCCAAGCGGCGGGGCAGCTGCTGGGCCACTTCCGGGAGCTGGCCCAAGAGGGGGCGGCTGTGCTGTTCATCACCCACGATTTGGAGCTGGCCCTCACCGTGGCCCACCGGGTGGCCGTGTTCTACGCCGGGGAGACCATCGAGGAAGCCCTGGCCTCCGACTTTGAGGCAGGCTCCCTGCGCCACCCCTTCACCCAGGCTCTGTGGGACGCCTTGCCTCAGCGGGGCTTCCGGCCTATCCCAGGGAGCCAGCCCTATCCCAGCGAGGTAGGGGAGGGCTGCCCCTTCCTGGGCCAGTGCCCCCATCCCGGGGCAGGCTGCGCCCAGGGGCCCCTTCCGCTGCGGCCCTTCCAAGGCGGTGCGGTGCGCTGCCTCTACCCCAACAAGGAGGTGGCGCCGTGATTCTGCAAACCAAAGACCTGCGCTTTTCCTACAGCAAAAAAGGCGCCCCTGTGCTGGCGGACGTCAGCCTGTCCCTTCACTCCGGGGAGCGCCTGGGCCTGTGGGCCCCCAGCGGCCGGGGCAAGACCACCCTGTGCCGGCTGCTGGCGGGCTACGAGCGCCCCCAGAAAGGGGAAGTCCTCCTGGATGGGAAGCCCCTCTCCGCCTATGCCGGCCCCTGCCCGGTGCAGATGGTGTGGCAGCATCCCGAAACGGTGGTGGACCCCCTGCTGCCCTTGGGCAAGACCTTGGCGGAATCCGGCATGCCGGAGCAGCGCCTGCTGGATGCCCTCCACATCCGGGAGGGCTGGCTCACCCGCTACCCCGGGGAGCTTTCCGGCGGCGAGCTCCAGCGATTTTGCCTGGCCCGCGCCCTCCATCCCGCGGTGAAGTTCCTCCTCTGCGATGAGAGCACCGCCATGCTGGATTTGGTCACCCAGGCCCAGATATGGGATTTCCTCCTCCGCGAGGCCGCCAGCCGGGACCTGGGCCTGCTGGTGGTGTCCCACAGCGCCGCCCTGCTGGAGCGCGTCTGCACCCGCACCATCACCTTGCCAGAGTAGATAAGTGGGGAAGACCCGCCGCTATCCATGGGCAGCACCGCAAATGTGTGGGATGTACACTTTAAAAGAGCACGAAAAAGCAGCGGCCAGTGGGGAAGGACCGCTGCTTTCTCTATGGATGCGTTTTACTGCTCCGCCGCCTTGTTGATGCAGGCGATGGCGTTCAGGCTGCGGGGGTACCCAATGTAGGGCAGGCACTGGGACACCACCTTGGTGAGGAACTCCCTGTCGTTGCCCAAGTTCATGTTGCCCTTGGCGTGGGCAGTCAGCTGGGGCTCGCAGCCGCCCTGGGCCGCCAGGTAACAGAAGGTGACCATCTCCCGCTGCTTCAAGTCCAGGCCCGTGCGGGTGTAGTAGTCCCCGAAGCAGTTGGCGGCCAGCCACCGGTTGATATGCCCGGCCTTCCAAGCCTCCAGCATGTGCTCCCCGAAGATTTCTGCCTGGGCCTGGGCGCCCTTCTCCAGGCGGTCCTCCAAGGTCGTGGTGGCCTGGCCCTCCAGGGGCAAGGAGACGCCCCGGGCCTCTAAAATCTCATTGGCCGCACGCAAAAAGGGCAGCACCCGGCCCATGCCCAGGTAGTCCACCGCCTGGTAGATGACCTCCTTAGCCATCACCGGGGTGACGCCCCCGTCCAAAGCGGCGGGCAGCTCCTCCCGGAAGGCGTCAATGCCCTGGCAGCCCAGCAGCGTGGCCAAAATGGCCAAGTGGCGGGTGACATCGTCCAGCTGCTGGCCGGGCTCGTTTACCACCTCGTCAAAGGCGAAGTGCTCAAAGCGTTCCGCGAATTCCGGGTCTTGCCTTTTAAAATCAAACATGCGAGATTCCTCCTTTTCACTTTACAGTCCATACCTGCTTGGCCCCTGCGGCAGCTGGGGTGTTTTGGGCCATCACGCCCACCAGCTTGTGGGGCACGTAGGGCTCCTCCAGATAGGCCATCTCCTGGGGGGAGAGCTCCAGCTCCACTGCTTTGGCAGCGCCCTCGATGTGGTGGAGCTTGGTGGCGCCCACCACCGGCGCGGTGACTTTTTGCAGCAGCCACGCCAGGGAGATTTCCGTCATGGATACGCCGTGCTGCTCCGCCAGTTCCTCCACCCGGCCGATGATGACCCCGTCCTGCTGGGCGGTGGCGTCGTACTTAAACTTGGCGTAGCTGTCCTCCTCCAGCCGCTTGGAGGTCTCTCCCGGGTGCCTGGAGAGCCTGCCCCCGGCCAAGGCGCTGTAGGGCGTCATGGCGATGTTGTCCTCGGCGCAGAGCTTGGCCATCTCCCGCTCTTCCTCCCGGAAAATCAAGTTGTAGTGCCCCTGTATGGACAAAAACTTGGGGAAGCCCTCCTTCTCCGCCAAAGCGTTGGCCTTGGCCAGCTGGTAGGCAAAGCAGTTGGAGATGCCCACATACCGCGCCTTGCCCGCTTTCACCGCGTTGGAAAGTCCCTCTAAAATCTCGTATAGGGGCGTGGCGTAGTCCCACATGTGGTAGATGTACAAGTCCACGTAGTCCATGCCCAGGTGCTGCAAGCTCTGGTCCAGCAGGTTTGCCACGTGCTGCTGGCCAGTCACCCCCGCCTCCATCTCCTGGGGGGAGCGGCCGGGGAACTTGGTGGCCACCACCACATCCTCCCGCCGGGCAAAGTCCTTAAGGGCCCGGCCCAGGTACTCCTCGCTGGTGCCGTTCTGGTAGCCAATGGCCGTGTCGAAAAAGTTCACGCCCAGCTCCAGCCCCCGCTTGATGATTTCCCGGGAGGCAGCCTCGTCCAAGGTCCAGCTGTGCTGACCGGTGGCGGCGTTGCCAAAGCCCATGCACCCCATGCAGATGCGGGACACGTACAAATCGGAATTGCCAAGTTTTGTGTATTGCACTGTGCTCACCTCGTCGTGTAGTTTGCCAGGTTTTCTGTCTTTATTGTACCGCCTTTCGCGCGCCCATGTCCAATACTTATTCCATATCCTCACCTATACGCGGGACGTATCCACCCAAAGGACAGGGCGATTTTTCCCCCCGCCGCCCTGGCAGAGGCTTGCAATACCTTGTGCACTATGCTAAAATAACTGTGTTTCCCCGGCGCTTTTTTCGAGATGGGAAAAAGCGCCACAGGGGAGAGAGACTTGTTTTGAGGGGCTCGGCCTGCGGAGGGTATTGCCCATACTTACTATATTTTGAAGGAGCGTCACTATGGCACGAGAACGGTACCTGATTAACGCAGGAGAGGACACCATCCACAGCAACGAAATCAAGCTGGTAACAGCCAAAGACAAGCGGGAGAACTGGTGGTATTACCACAAGCGCCAAATTATCCCTGCCATTCTGGTCGTTGCCTTGCTTGCGGTTTTTATCCACTCTATGGCAACCAAAGTGGACCCGGACTATACCATTGGCCTGCTCACCTCCTTTACCATGCCGGAAACCGGCGTGCAGCAGCTGGAGGAATGTATTGCCGCCTATGCTGATGACCGCAACGGCGACGGCAAGGTTGTAATCCAGGTCTCGAACTATGTCATGTCAGACGATGCCAGCGCCGACCCCAGCGCCCAAGAAGCTGCCTGGGTACGCTTTACGGCAGACGCCTCTTTGAACGCGACGATGATTTACCTGCACGACAGCACGGCCTTCTCGGTCTTGGAGGGGGATTTCGCTGGGTTCTTCCAGTATAAGGACGGCACCCTTATGCCCGAGGATGCCACCGACTATGAAAACGCCATGTACAGCTGGGACGACATTGCTGCCTTCGCCAACCTCCAGCCCGTTGGCTCGGAGGATGGGATGTACACCCCCGAGATGATAAGCGAGCTGTTCAGCCGCCTGCGGGTTTCCGTGCGGGCCGCGGAGGGCAGCTCCATTGAGAAGAAAGAGAAGGACATGGACTATTACAACGATTCCATGGCCCTGTTTGAACGCATGAAGAACGACGAGCCAATCACGGGGGATACCACAGCGGAAGAGGGATGAGTATGGGCCCTGTAACAATTTTCGATTCCACCCTGCGGGACGGCGCCCAGGGGACAGGGGTGGCCTTTTCCCTGGAGGATAAGCTCCAGGCGGTGCGCCTGCTGGACCAGGTGGGCGTGCAGTATGTCGAGGCCGGCAACCCCGGCTCCAACCCCAAGGACGCAGAATTCTTCCAGCGAGCTGCCAGCCTGCCCTTAAAGAACGCCAAGCTGGTGTCCTTTGGCAGCACCCGCCGGAAGAATATCCCCGCCTGGGAGGACGCCAACCTGGCGGCGGTGCTGGCGGCAGGCACGCCGGTGTGCTGCGTCTTTGGCAAGTGCTGGAAATTCCACGTGGACCGGGTGCTGGAAACCACCTATGAGGAGAACTTCCGTATGATTGAGGAGAGCTGCCGCTTCCTCAAGTCCCACGGCCGGGAAGTTATCTTCGACGCCGAGCACTTTTTCGACGGCTGGAAGGACGACCCCACCTTTGCCCTGGAGGCGCTGCGGGCTGCCCTGCGGGGCGGCGCGGATATGGTATGCCTGTGCGATACCAACGGCGGCGCCTTCCCCGGGGACGTGGAGCGGGTGGTCCAAGAGGTGGCAGCCAAAATCCCTGTGCCCATTGGGGTGCACTTCCACGAGGACTGCGGCATGGCCACCGCCAACAGCGTCACGGCGGTGCTGGCCGGGGCAAGCCAGGTCCAGGGGACGCTGCTGGGTTTTGGAGAGCGCTGCGGCAACGCCAACCTCTCCACCATCATCCCCAATTTGCAGCTGAAGCTGGGCATTCCCTGCATCCCCCAAGAGGAGCTGATGCACCTGACCCACCGTGTGCGGGAACTGGCCTCCATCGCCAACATGGACCTGCCCGCCTGGATGCCCTACGTGGGGGAGAGCGCCTTTGCCCACAAGGCCGGGATGCACGCCGCCGCCGTGCTGAAAACGCCCCGCTCCTTTGAGCAGGTGGACCCCTACCTGGTGGGCAACGTCCGGCGCTTCCCCGCCTCGGAGATGTCCGGACGGGCGGTGGTGCTGGAGAAAATCAAGCACATCTTCCCCCACGTGGGGGTGGACTCCCAAGAGGCCCGGGCCCTGCTCCAAGAGCTGAAAGAGCTGGAAAGCCGGGGCTACCAGTTTGAGGGGGCGGACGCCTCCTTCCAGCTGCTGGTGCGCAAGCGGCTTAAGCCCTTCACGCCCTTCTTCGAGCTGCTGTACTACCACATCTACACCGATTACAGCGACGGCAGCGACCGGGGCGCCAGCGCCACGGTGAAGGTCCGGGTGGGGGGGCAGATACAGCTCATGGCCGCCGAGGGCAACGGCCCTGTGAACGCCCTGGACCAGGCGCTGCGCAAGGCCTTGGAAATCTTCTATCCCGTCCTGTCCCAGGTGAAGCTCACCGACTACAAGGTGCGTGTGCTGGACAGCAAAAGCGCCACCGCCGCCGGCGTGCGGGTGCTCATCACCTCCACCGACGGGGAGGACACCTTCACCACCGTGGGCGTCTCCGGGGACGTGGTGGCCGCCAGCTGGAAAGCTCTGGAGGACTCGATGGAATACCTTCTCCTAAAGGTTGCCGCCCGGCAGGAGCGGCCCCGGTAAAACCGTATGAAACCCCTGTAAAAGGCGCCGTTTGGGCGCCTTTTTTTGCTGCGTACCACCGGCGGGCCTGTCTGTTAAATCTCTGAAAAATCAGCCCCAGCCCCGAATATTTTTTGCGTAGGGATTGCTTTTTCCGGGGGAACTCTCTATAATGGAAGCATATCAAAAGGCGGGGGCCAGGGGTTTTCCCCGGCTGGTTTCCGCCTGGTGAAGGAGTGTTTTTCTCATGAAATTAGGTGTTCTCACCAATGTCATCGGCGAGACCCCCCTGAAGGAGGCTCTTGCCTATTTTAAGTCCCTGGGCGCCCAGATGGTGGAAATCGGCTGCGGCGGCTATCCCGGCAAGGACCACTGCGACCCCGGCGTGCTGCTCCACGACGAGGCCAAGTTCAACGAGTTTGTAAAGACCATCGAGGAGTCCGGCCTGGAAATCAGCGCTTTGAGCTGCCACGGCAACCCTGTCCATCCCAACAAGGAGATTGCCAAGCAGTTTGACGACGACATGCGCGACGCCGTCCTCATGGCGGAGAAGCTGGGCATCCATCAGATTAACTGCTTCTCCGGCTGCCCCGGCGACTGCCCCGAGTCCAAGAACCCCAACTGGGTGGTCTGCGCCTGGCCCAACGAGTTTTGCGAGGTGGTGGATTGGCAGTGGAAGGAAGTTCTCATCCCCTATTGGAAGGACTTTGTCGCCTTCGCCAAGGCCCACGGCGTGAACAAAATCGCGCTGGAGATGCACCAGGGCTTCTGCGTGTACAACACCTACACCTTGAAAAAGCTGCGTGAGGCCGTTGGCCCCGAAATCGGCGCCAACCTGGATCCCAGCCATCTGATTTGGCAGGGCATGGACCCCATCCAGGTCATCCGCGCTTTGGGCGGCGAGGCAATCTTCCACGTCCATGCCAAGGACACCAAGATTGACCCCATCAACGCCCCCATCGACGGCACCTTGGATTACCGCCCCTACGGCGACGAAATCCACCGCTCCTGGATTTTCCGCTCCATCGGCTACGGCCACGACGAGCTGTTCTGGAAGGATTTCGTCAGCCAGCTGCGCCTGGTGGGCTACGACTATGTCCTGTCCATCGAGCATGAGGACAGCCTGATGAGCAAGAACGAGGGCCTGGTCAAGGCCTGCGACGTGCTCAAGCGCGCCATCACCTTCGAGGACAAGATGACCGAGGCCCGCTGGTTCTAACCGGACAAGCTCGCCTATCTTACCAAAGAAAAAGAGGAAGCCACCCGCGCTGATTGCCGGATGGCTTCCTTTTTTGTTTACCGCAGATAGCGGCCGGTCAGGCTTTCCCCGCAGCCCGCAATCTGTTCCGGGGTGCCCTGGGCCACAATGCGGCCGCCCTCCTCTCCGCCGCCGGGCCCCATGTCGATGATGTAGTCCGCGTTGCGGATGACGTCCAGGTCGTGCTCGATGACCACCACCGTGGCCCCCTGCCGAATCAGCGTTTCAAACACCTGGAGAAGCGTCCGCACATCCAGGGGGTGCAGGCCGATGGTGGGCTCGTCAAAGACGAACACCGTGTCCTCCTGGCCGCGGCCCATTTCGCTGGCCAGCTTCAGCCGCTGGGCCTCCCCGCCGGACAGGGCCGGGGTGGCCTCGCCCAACGTCAGGTAGCCCAGGCCCAAATCCTCCAGCACTTGGAGCCGCTGGCGAACCAGCTTCAGCTCTTGGCAGGCCTTCAGGGCGGTGTGGATGTCCATAGCCATCAGCTGGGGCAGGGAGTACCCCAGGCCGTTCTTCCCCCGGTGCTTGATGCGCCCGGCCTCCTTCCCGTAGCGGGAGCCCCGGCACTCCGGGCAGGTGATGTCCACGTCCGGCAAAAACTGCACGTCCAGGCTGATGGAGCCGGTGCCATCGCAGGTGGGGCACCGCAGCTTCCCCGTGTTGTAGGAGAAATCCCCGGCCTTGTAGCCCTGCTCCTTGGCGTCTGGGGTGCGGGCGAACACCTTCCGCAGCTCGTCGTGGACGCCGGCGTATGTGGCCACCGTGGAGCGCACGTTGATGCCGATGGGCGTGGCGTCAATGAGCTTCACCCGGCGGATGCCTGGGGCGTCCACCTCCCGCACGTGGCCCGGCAGCTTCTCCCCGGCTGTGGCCGCCTCCAGCCCGGGAATGAGGCTCTCCAGCACCATGGTGGTTTTCCCCGAGCCGGAAACCCCCGTCACCACCGTGAGCCTTCCCTGGGGGATGGCCACCTCCAAAGGCTTCACCGTGTGGATGGCCCCCGTAGCCAGGCGGATGGCGCCCCGCTGGAACAGGTCCTTTTCCGCCGCGCGCTGGCGCACCAGCACCTGGGCTTCCCCTGTGAGGAAGGGCCCAATCTGGGAGGCCGGGCAGCGCCCCAGCTCCTCCACGGTGCCCTGGGCCACCACCTGGCCGCCGTTGGCCCCGGCCTCCGGGCCCATCTCCAGTATCCAGTCCGCCTCCCGCAAAATCTGGGTGTCGTGGTCCACCAGCAGCACGGAGTTTCCGTCGGCCACCAAATCCTCCATCACCCGGGTGAGCCCCACAATGTTAGAGGGGTGCAGCCCTATGGAGGGCTCGTCCAGCACGTAGAGCACCCCGGTGGTGCGGTTGCGCACCGCCCGAGCCAGCTGCATCCGCTGGCGCTCCCCGGTGGACAGGGTAGAGGAGGCCCTGTCCAGGCTGAGGTACCCCAGCCCCAGCTCCAGCAGCCGCCGGGCCACCGTCTGGAAGGACTGGCAGATGCTTTCCGCCATGGGGCGCATCTCCTCGGGCAGGGAGCCAGGCACGGCTTTTACCCACCGTACCAGCTGGGAAAGGGACATGGCGCAGGCCTGGTCCAGGGAGATGCCCCGCAGCTTGGGGGCCCGGGCGGCCTCGCTGAGACGGGTGCCGTGGCAGTCGGGGCAGGTGCCCTCCATCAGGAACTTCTCCACCCGCTTCATGCCCTTTTCGTCCTTCACCTTGGCGAGGGCGTTCTCCACCGTGTAGATGGCGTTGAAATAGGTGAAGTCCAGCTCGCCCACCTGGCCGGAGCCCTTGTTGTGGTACAGGATGTGCTTTTTCACCGCCGGCCCGTGGTAGACAATGTCCTTTTCCTGCTCTGTCAGCTCCCGGAAGGGCACGTTGGTGCGCACGCCCATCTCCCGGCACACGTCCACCATCAACGACCACATCAGGGAGTTCCACGGCGCCACGGCGCCCTCCTCGATGGTCAGGGACTCGTCGGGCACCAGGGAATCCAGGTTCACCCGCCGCACAATGCCGGTGCCTCCGCAGGTGCGGCAAGCCCCCTGGGAGTTAAAGGCAAGCTCCTCCGCCCCCGGCGCGTAGAAGGTGGCGCCGCACTCCGGGCAGGTGATGGCCTGTTCCGCCGCCACCGCCAAGGTAGGGGGGACGGTGTGCCCGTTGGGGCAGCGGTGGCTGGCCAGCCGGGAGAACATCAGCCGCAGGGAGTTTAACAGCTCCGTCCCGGTGCCAAAGGTGCTGCGGATGCCCGGCACCCCCGGCCGCTGGTGGAGGGCCAGCGCCGCGGGCACGTAGAGCACCTGGTCCACGTCCGCCTTGGCCGCCTGGGTCATCCGCCGCCGGGTGTAGGTGGAAAGGGCCTCCAAATACCGCCGGGAGCCCTCGGCGTAGAGCACTCCCAGGGCCAGGGAGGACTTTCCCGAGCCGGACACTCCCGCAATCCCCACAATCTTGTGCAGGGGCACGTTTACGTCCACGTTTTTCAAATTGTGTACCCGCGCGCCCCGGACTTGGATCTCCTGGGGCCCGCCTTGCTTTTCTCCCATGGGTGGGACCATCCTTCCTAAAACGTCTTTTCCACCAGTATAGCACGTCCGCACCCCAGGGGCAAGAGAACCCAAAGCGTTTCACCTTTTTGCAAAAAATCCGGCATCCTTGAAAAATTTCTGTTGAAAACAGCTTTTCCTCTCGTTATAATGCTGGTAGGATTCCCCGAGTTTCCCGCTGGGACAGGCCTCCCGGCTAGGCGCGGGGAAAACCGTATCGATTCTCTTTGGGAGGGGAAAAGTATGCCATTCCGTTTTTACAATTACGAGCGGCTCAGCCGGGCCGCCGCCCGCCTGCGGGAGGAGCGCTGGGAGCCGTTGGTGCCCATCCGGTCCTTTGATGCGGCGGAGGACGGCGGCGCTTTGGGCGCCCAGCCCCCCGCGCGCTATACGGGCCAGATGCAGGTGGGGGATTACTGGCAGGGCTACGATCGCTGGCTGTGGCTGCGCGCGGAGGTGGAGCTGCCCGCCGGCCTGCCGGACCGCGTGTGGGGGCGTTTCTGCTTTGGCACCACCAACGGCGGCGCCACCCAGGGCTTTGAAAGCTTGCTCTACGTCAACGGGGAGCCCTGGCAGGCGGTGGACCAAAACCACCAGGAAACGCCCCTGCCGCGGGAGGGGAAGCTGTGCCTGGAGTTCCGCCTGTGGTCCGGCCTGACAGACCAGGAGCCGCCCCACCCGGTGGAGCACAAAATCACCAGTGCCGCCTTGGCGCTGCTGGACGAAAACGCCGACAGCCTCTACTATTGGCTTTCCTGCCTGCTGGAGGCCCACAGCGTCCTGCCCGATGACAGCCCCGACAAGCCCCGCATTTTGAACCTGGCCGCCAAGGCCTGGGATTTGGTGGACACCAGCGGCGTCAGCCGGGAGGCCTTCTCCCGCTCCTGCAGGGAGGCGGTGGCCCTCATCGAGAAAACCCTGGCCCCGGTGGAGAAAGAGGTCAATGTCACCGTGGTGGGCCACACCCACATCGACAACGCCTGGCTGTGGCGCATCTGCCACACCCACGAGAAGTGCGCCCGCTCCTTCTCCACGGTCAACCGGCTGATGGAGCGCTATCCCGAGTACCTGTTTCTGCACACCCAGCCCCAGCAGTATGAGTACATCCGCCAAGATTACCCCCAGCTCTACCAGATGATACAGCGTCGGGTACAGGAGGGCCGCTGGGAGCCTGGAGGCGGCATGTGGGTGGAGTGCGACTGCAACCTGCCCTCGGGGGAATCTTTTGTGCGGCAGTTCCTCTATGGCACCCGGTTTTTCGAGGGGGAGTTCGGCAAAAAGAGCACCTTCCTGTGGCTGCCGGACGTGTTCGGTTATTCCGCCGCTTTGCCCCAGATTCTCAAACAGTGCGAGATTGACACCTTCATCACCACCAAGCTGGGCTGGAACGACCAGAACCAGCTGCCCTACGACACCTTCTACTGGCGTGGCCT
>FR893593.1 GCA_000435395.1 Firmicutes bacterium CAG:94 | reverse complement strand
CGTGTTGGCCATGCCCACAAAGCCCGGCATATCCTCAATCTCCCGGGGGTTATACACGTTCCCCCGGATGGTGGACAGGGGCAAAAAGGTGGCCCGGCCCCAGTCCCGCTGCTTGAGGAGGCGGATGGCGTTTTTGGCGTCCTGCTCCGTCTCCACCACCACGTGCTGCATGGAGGCGCCCAAAGCCGTCTCCAAGGCCACGGCGTACTCCCGGGGGGTTTTCAGCAGCTGGGACACCGGCCCGCACACCCCGGAGAGCATCCCCCGGTGGGCCTCCTTCATCACCTGCTTCACGCTTTGGGCAAAGCCCTCCAGGTTGCGCTCCAAGTCCTCCAGCAGCTTGGCCCGGCGCAGCTGCTCGTTGGCGTCCAGGGTGAGCTTGTTCCACTGCTCCTGGGCGGCCTGGGCCCGCTGGCGGCGGCCCTCCAAGCGCAGCTGGTAGCCCTGCACGGCGTTCTCCCGGGCGGCCACGGCCTGCTGGGCCTGCCCCAGCAGCTCCTCCAGCTGGGCGGCCTCCTGCCGGGCGGCGGCCAAGCGCTCCTGGGCCTGGCGCACGCTGTCCTCTACCGCCCCGGCCCGCAGGCGGATTTCCGCCGTGGCGGACTGGGTGGAGGACAGGGCGATGCGCTGCTCCGCCAAGGAGGCGTTGTACTGGGCCAGCTCCTGGGCGGCCTGCTCCATCTGGCGGGTGGCCTCGTCGGCGCCCCGGCGCAGCTCCTCCAGGCGCTGGGTAAAGGCAAGCAGCTTGTCACGGCTCTCCTGGATTTGCCCCTCCTTCTGGGCGGCCTCCTGGCGCTTTTGGGCGATTTCTCTGTCCACGTCCTGGCCGGAGCGGGAGGCCTCCTCCACCTGGCCCTCCAGGCGCTGGACGCTCTCTCGGGTGTGGGCGGCGTCGTTTTCCAACAGGCTCGCCTCGCCCTCGGCCCGGACGGCCTGCTCGTCAAAGGCGGCGGCCTGGGCCCGGGCCTCCTCCAGCTGGACGGTGCACTGGTTGGTCTGGCGGTAGTTCTCCTCGGCCCGCTGGCCCAAAGAGCGGATCTCCTCCTCCAGCTCCCCGTGCTGGGCCTGGGCCAGGGAGATTTTCTCCCCGTGCTCCCGCAGCACCTTGCCGGAACGCTCCAGCGTCTCCAGCCAGATGCCGATTTCCAGCTCCTTCTTCTCCTTGTCCAGGGCGATGAACTGCTCCGCCTTTTCCGCCTGGATGCGCAGGGGCTCCACACGGCCCTCCAATTCCGAGAGGATGTCCCGCAGGCGCACCAGGTTTTCCTCGGCCTTGCCCAGGCGGCGCTCGGACTCCTCCTTGCGGTAGCGGTAGCGGGAGATGCCCGCGGCCTCCTCAAAAATCTCCCGGCGGTCCTCGGAACGGGCGGCCACAATGCTGTCTATCTTGCCCTGGCCGATGATGGAATAGCCGTCCCTTCCCAAGCCCGTGTCCATAAAGAGCTCGTTGATGTCCTTTAAGCGCACCGTGTTCTTGTTGATGAGGTACTCGCTCTCCCCCGAGCGGTAGTACCGCCGGGTGACGGCCACGGTGTCGTTGTCAAAGGGGAGGCCCCTGTCCCGGTTGTCGATGGTCAGGGTGACCTCGGCAAAGCCCAGGGCCTTGCGCTGGGGGGTGCCGTTGAAGATGACATCCTCCATTTTCGAGCAGCGCAGGGTGCGCACGCTCTGCTCCCCCAGCACCCAGCGCATGGCGTCGCTGATGTTGCTTTTGCCGCTGCCATTGGGCCCCACCACCGAGGTGATGCCCCGCTCGAACTGGAGCGTGGTCTTGTCGGGGAAGGTTTTAAACCCCTGCAGTTCCAAAGATTTTAAAATCATTGCGCCTGTTTCCCTTTCTCGTTTCTTGTTTCCTGGGGCCCCACCCCAAAGCGCCCGGGGGCCAGGAAGGCATCCGGCGCAAAGCGCACCGCATAGCCCCGCCGGGCCAAGGCCTCCAGGTTGCAGCGCTTCTGCCCCGTGGCCACGGACAGCTGCCGGGGGCACACCCGCACCGCATAGGCGCCGGGAGGCTGCTTTTCCAGTTCCGGCAGCAGCCGGGCGAGGAACCGGCGGCTCTCCACCAGCTCCC
>FR893592.1 GCA_000435395.1 Firmicutes bacterium CAG:94 | reverse complement strand
CTTTTTCTTTACCCTAATCTGTTGAAAAAAAGCCGCCAGCGGATGCTTTTCCGCCGGCGGCTTTCTGTTTGTGGAAAACGTTTCATTCAGCGCCCATAAACTCCTTGGGGCTGCGGCCAAACTCCCGCTTAAACTGCTTGAGAAAGTTGGAGTAGTCGTTAAACCCGCATTGCAGACAGACGGCGGTCACGGGCAAGCCCTCCCGCAGCATGTTGCGGGCCACCACCAGGCGCTTCTTGATGATGAACTGGTACAGGGTCAGCCCGGTGTACTCCTTGAATTTGTGGCTTAAATAGGACTTGCTCACGTAGAAATGGCTGGCCAGCTTGTCCAGGCTCAGGTCCTCGGCCAGGTGCTCGTGGATGTAGGTCACCACCTGGTTGACGTTCTCGTTTTCGCTCACGTCCTCCCAGATGCTGTCCGGCAGGGAAAAGTACGCCCGGTTTAAATACACCAGGAATTCACACAGGTACAGATAGGCCAGCGTCTCCTTGGCGAAGCCCGTGTCCTTGCGGGCCTGGATGATTTTCTCGCAGAGGCTTTTCAGCTGGGTCACCGTGCCGCTGTCTGGGCGGATAAGCTTGAAGCGCCTGTCGGAGGCGTCCAGGAAGCAGGCGGCCAGGTCGTCCCCCAGCTTGTGAAAGGCCTGGATGGCGTCTGGATGAATCCAAATCACATAGCGCTCATAGGGTTTCCCCGCCCGGACCTCTGGCTTGTGGATGTCCTCGTTGCTGGTGAGGAGGATGTCCCCCGGCCGCAGCTGATAGGTGCTCCCCTCGATGATGTAGGAGACATCCCCCGAGAGGAAGAAGAAAATCTCGTAAAACTCGTGCTCGTGGTACTCCACCTGGGGAGGGACCCGGTCCAGATAGTGGTGGCATTCGAACAGGCCGTCCTCCATGGTTTGGCGCGGTGTAAAGGTGTTAAATGTCAAACTCACTAAAAGCCCCTCCTTCCACTTCCTCTTTCTATTTATTATAATGCAACAATCACCTGTTTTCAAGCAGCATATCCCAGGTAAAACGGGGGCTTTTCCAGTATAATAGAGGAAAAGGGGGCGTTGCCATGCCCCAAAGTTCCCGCGATTCCTAGCAAAGAAAGGGGTTAGCACTGTGAAAACATTCATCACCGATGACTTTCTGCTCAACAGCGAGCCTGCCCGCCGGCTCTATCATGAATATGCCGAGGGCATGCCCATCTTCGACTACCACTGCCACCTGAATCCCCAGGAGATTTACGAGGACAAGCAGTTCTCCGACATTGGCGAGGCCTGGCTGGCCGGCGACCACTACAAGTGGCGGGTGATGCGCACCTGCGGTGTGCCCGAGGAGTACGTCACCGGCAAGGCCTCCTTCCAGGAGAAATTCCAGCGCTTCGCCGCCGTTATGCCCGCCTTGGTGGGCAACCCCATCTACCACTGGTCCCACCTGGAGCTGCTGCGCTTTTTCGGCATTGAGGAGCTGCTGGACACCGCCAGCGCCCCGGCTATATGGGACAAGGCCAACAGCGTCCTGCAAAGCCCCCAGGGCACAGCCCGCGCCTTGATTACCTCCAGCAAGGTCCGGGCCCTGTGCACCACCGACGACCCCGCCGACGACTTGCAGTACCACAAGCTGCTGGCGGAGGACAAAGACTTCGCAACCCAGGTGCTGCCCACCTTCCGGCCGGACAAAATCCTCCACGTGGAAAACGACGAGTACCCTGTCTACCTTCAGAAGCTGGGCGCCGCCGCTGGGGTGTACATCCGCACCTTGGACGACGTGAAA
>FR893591.1 GCA_000435395.1 Firmicutes bacterium CAG:94 | reverse complement strand
CCTTTCGCGGAAAGGCATGGTCATATATGAGAACATGTGCATCCAGTATGAGGACGAAGCCCTCTGCAAAAGACGCTACGACAGCCTACGGGCCTTCCGTACCGCCCACCAGCAGCAGGATATATTCGACCTGTACCGCCGGGAGAGCTGCGTTTACATCCTCCGGCAGAAGAAAGATTCCCGGAGGAAAGCATCCTAAAAAGAAACCATGCCCTTGGCAAACGTGCGGCGGAGCTAAAACAGCTCCGCCCTTTTGCTGCGGGCAAGAAAGGAAAAGTTATGCGAAAACGTGAAATGACCATTGCCGGGGTACCCCTGCAGCCCATCCGCCGGGGGAAGCCCGCCGTGATTCGAGAGGCGAATGGCTGCCGGCAAACCACGCCCGTCCTGTGGGTGGACCAGCTATCCTCCACGGAAGTCACCTTTGAGACCCAGAACACGGTATACCACCTGCGGGTGATGGCGGTGCTTCGGGGAAAGGAGGCGCACCGGGCATGAAGAACATCCCGCCCCATGTGAAGCTCTCTTTGCCGGATGGCAGCCGCCTGACGGCGGTGGCCTATTCCCAGGAGGACTACCCAGGCATCAACCTGTACCTTTCCAGAGAAGGACACCCCGAAGAGCTCATCTGCTTTGTGGAGTTCAACCGGGAACGGCAAGCTGGCGAAAACATCTGCATTGGCGTGTACCAGCCGGATATGGATGACACGGTGTATTACGAACCGTACCGTGTGAAAGGAGGGCAGCCCTGATGGAACAACTGTACCCCACACGGAAACTGACCTGGCCGGAGGCTGCGAAGCTTGCTCAGAAACGTGTAGAGGAGATACTTCACAAGGAAGTGTCCTGCCAAATGGCTTTGGAGGATGAAACCTATTGGACGTTGTATTCTCCAACCTACATGTTCTCCACAGAGGAGCTGGAACTGCTGCTGCAAGCTGGCAGAGCCACAAAAGAGGTTTGGGAGGAAGCCATCCCCCAAGAGGGAAACGCTTCCCGCTCACTGGGCATGGAACTGACCCGCCTGCTGCTGAAGCAGGCCCTGCACGGCCAGTGGTCCCAGGAGCACTGCACGGAAGAGGGCCTTTGGCTGCTGGATTATTGCTCCTGCGGCGCCCAAAAGCCAGCCCTTCGGCTGCCTGGAGTTTGGGTTAACTTGAAAGACTTAAAGTCCCAAAGGGAACTCCTAGACTACTTGGAAAAACATGGCCCCACTCACTCCTCTCTCATGGATTTCTGCGAGGAATACCGGAAGAAGTACCACAACGATTTATGCTGGCCCTATCCCATCTCCGATGGCAACCACATGGGGACGTTCTTCGTCCCCGTGAAAGAGGGGATCCTCTCCCTGCCCTACGACCGGGTGGAACGCGAAGACTACGAGGTTTTCACCTTAGAGGACGCCTGTCTGTGCGATGCAACGTCCATGGAAGTGTTCCTGGAGGATTGGGACAGCTTTAGCGGCCAGCTGCGCCAGGCTATGGAGAACATGGCCTGGGCTCTGCGGCGTTTGGAGCTCAAAAAAGAGGAGGAATCATAATGGACCCTAGACTACAACACATTGCGGAGAACCTTGACAACATAACCATCGGGCCGGACGAGCCCTTCCAGTTTCATTGCACCCAGTGCGGGAAGTGCTGTATCAACCGAGAAGATATCCTTCTGAACCCCCAGGACCTGTTCCGCATCGCCAAGCATCTGGAGCAGACGCCCCAGGACGTGGTGGAGTATTTCTGCGAGGTGTATACAGGCTCGGACTCCCGGATGCCCATTGTGCGCCTGTTGCCGGAAGGACCCACCAAGCGCTGCCCCTTCCTGGTGCGCAACAAATGCCGCATCCATGAAGCAAAACCTGCGGTGTGCGCTATGTTCCCTCTGGGTCGCACCCATGGGTTCGACCTGGAAACCGGAAAGCCGTTGCCGGAAATCCTCTACATTCTTGATAAACCGCACTGCGGCGATGATTCCGAAACGCATACGGTACGGGAGTGGCTGGGCAGTTTCCACATCCCCGTGGACGACCCCTTTTATCTGGAGTGGAGCGAAGCCTTGATTTCTTTCACCCAGGCATTCCGAAAACTGGAGGAGATCAACCCCGCCGCTACGGCAGTACTCATTCGCCCGGCGGTGTATGAGCACCTGTACTTGGCCTACAACACCAGTCAGGACTTCCTGCCCCAGTTTCAGGAGAACCTGGGAAAGACCAGGGAGTTCTTCCAAATTCTATTGCACGCACTGGAGGACTGACCATGGACAAAGAGCGCAACGCCCATCAAATTGTTCGGAAGGATGGGAAAGGCTGCTTTGTGGAGAGCCTCAATGACGCCTTTTCCATTGGCAGGTGTCATCTTGCCTTTGCAGCCTATGACTTGAACCGCCCCGCCGGCGAACGGCAGACAAACCTGGTACAGATCTATCTGGACTGCGGGGAACTGCTAGAACTGTGCCGGAAGGCGGAGTCCGGAGAGCTGCTTCTACGCCTTCAGGATAAAAAGCAAAAGGGTGATAAAACCCCGCTGTACCAGTGCATGGGCGGGACCTCCGCGGAAAAGCTGCGCAGGATAGGACGACCCCGCTCGGACGGAAAGAGCTTGTCCCGTATTTTCCAGCTATTGCCCGGAAACAAGTCCGATTTCCTCTTGGTTGCGGACAGCGGGCCTGGGGAAACCGATGAGAAGGGGCTGATTGTCCCACGGTTTGGGAAACAGCCTGAAAACCATGTGGTCATCAGCCTGAGCATGGGCCACTTCTGCGAGCTGCTCCTGCTGACCAGAGCCCACTACTTGGCGTGGCTGACGGCATCATACTGCAGGGGCGAGGAGAAAGCTTTCCCCACCCAGGAACCAGAACAAATTCCCACAGAACCCCAAGAGCCTAAAATGGCGATGTTCTGAAAGTCAAAGTGAAATGGGCTGCTCTTGCTGTAAGCGAGGGCGGCCCTTTTTGTGTGCAGCGCAGATGGCCGAGAGGCAGATCCATCCATATTTCACCCATCTTGCAGAGGCTGCACAGCGCACACTTGCCTAGAAATGGGTGAACTGCTATACTGTTAGCTGCAGCATGAGAACTACGAAACGGAGATCTATGCTCTAAATGACTTCTTAATCATCGTTTTTGTCATGGCTAGTAAAGCAGTCACTTAGAGTATTTTCATTTCAGGA
>FR893590.1 GCA_000435395.1 Firmicutes bacterium CAG:94 | reverse complement strand
GGACCCCGGCGCTCTCCCGCCACAGGGAGGAAAGCTCCTCCAAGCTGTCCCACAGGCCCACGGTGAGCCCCGCCATCATGGCAGAGCCCAGGGCGGTGGTCTCCAGGCACTGGGGGCGGCACACCCGGGTGTTTAAAATGTCCGCCTGGTACTGCATCAGGAACCGGCTGCGGGAGGCCCCGCCGTCCGCGCGCAGCTCGGGGATGGCCACACCGCTTTCCCGCTTCATGGCCTCCACCAAATCGGCGCTTTCCAGGGCGATGCTCTCCAACACCGCCCGGCACAGGTGGGCCCGGGTGGTGCCCCGGGTGACGCCCAGCAGCGCGCCCCGGGCGTACATGTCCCAATAGGGGGCGCCCAGGCCGGTGAAGGCAGGCACAAAGCTGACGCCCCCGGCGTCCTCCACGGTCTCCGCCAGCTGGTCGGCCTCCTGGGGGGTCTTGATAAGGCCCAGCTCGTCCCGCAGCCACTGGATGGCGCTGCCCGCGTTGAAGGCGCTGCCCTCCAGGGCGTAGGTGGTGCGGCCGTTCAGCTTCCAGGCGATGGTGGTCAGCAGCCCCGCCTGGGAGGCCACGGGCTTGCTGCCTGTGTTCATCAGCACAAAGCAGCCGGTGCCGTATGTATTTTTGGCCATGCCCTCCGCAAAGCAGCACTGGCCAAACAGGGCGGCGTGCTGGTCCCCGGCGATGCCCGCAATGGGGATTTCCTCCCCCAGCACGTCGGCGCTGCACATGCCCACAATCTCCCCGCTTTCGCACACCCGGGGCAAAGCGCTGCGGGGGATGCCCAGCTCCTGGAGCAAGGTGTCGTCCCAGCGCAGCTTGTGGATGTCAAACAGCATGGTGCGGGAGGCGTTGGTCACGTCGGTGACATAGGCCGCCCCGTCGGTGAGGGAGTACACCAGCCAGGTGTCGATGGTGCCAAAGCGCAGCCGCCCCTTCTTCGCCAAATCCCGGGCGGCGGGGACGTTCTCCAGAATCCACTTCATCTTGGTGCCGGAGAAGTAGGGGTCGATGAGAAGCCCAGTGGTGTCCTTGATGTACCGCTCCATGCCGGCGGCGCGCAGGCGCTCGCACTCCGGGGCGGTGCGGCGGCACTGCCACACAATGGCGTTGCACACCGGGATGCCCGTCACGGCGTCCCAGGCCACGGTGGTCTCCCGCTGGTTGGTGATGGAGATGGCCGCGATGTCCCGGGCGCGTATGCCCGCCTGCTCCACCGCCTGGCGCATGGCGTACAGCGTGGTTTGCAGAATCTGCACCGCGTCGTGCTCCACATAGCCCGGCTGGGGGTAGATTTGGGGGAACTCCCGCTGGCCCATGCCCGCCACGCCCCCAAAGGCGTCGAACAGCACCGCCCGGGAACTGGTGGTCCCCTGGTCAATGGACAAAATGTACTTTCCCACCATCATAAAAGCCGCACGCTCCTCTCTATTCCAAGCCGTTATCTTCCAAACAGCTTGCGCAAAAAGCCCTCTCCCTTGCCCACGATGTGGTAGCTTTTCAGCCAGGCGGGGTCGATCTTCTCCAACACCACCTGGGGGCACTGGTACTGGGAGGGCTTGCGCTGCTCCTGCAGGTCCGCCAAAATCTCGTTGTAGCGGCGGACGGTGAGCTCCTCGCAGTCTGGCCGCAGGGATTTGTAATTCCCCGGCTTTGTAAACTTAAAGGCGTAGAGGAAATCCGCCCACACCGCGTACTCTGTCAAATGGATGTACTTATCCGGCACATCCAGCACCAGCCGCACCGAGCCGGAAACCTTCCCCCCGGTGTTCTGCTTTTTCCCCTTCAGCACCCCAAAGATGGGGCACTCGCAGTGGAGGCCCAGCAGGTCAATCATCGCGTTGTATTCCCCCCGCAGGGTGAGGTTGGGCTTTGCCCGGTAGGTCTCCCCCGCCTTGAGGATGCGCAGCACCAGCTTGGACTGGTAAGAAATCACTGTCATAAAACGCCGCCTTTCTCCTTTTCTTCTTTCTCCCTTTTCGCCTTTTCCTCCCGCTCTTGGCGGACCTGCTCCGGCGTCTTGGTGGCCCACTCGTACAGGAAGGTGTCAAACTCCCCCCGCTCGTTGGGCTTGATGAGGAACCGCTTGAGCAAAGTGTCCTCCTCCAGGCCTGTGCCGCCGTAGTAGGCGTCGGCAATGCCCCCGGCGATGCAGGCCACGGTGTCCGTGTCGCACTTGACGCTGAACACGTTGCGGATACAGCTCTGCCAGTCCTCCGATTCCACAAAGCACCGGATGGCCAAGGGCATGGAGCCCATGGCCGTGTCGTCGAACTTCCCGAAGGGCCGGTAGAGGAACAGGGGGGTGGTTATCACATAGCCGAACTTTTTGTGCAGGTGACGGACAATCTCCTTCTTGGTGGAGCCTGTGCGCGCCAGGAACACCGCCTCCGCCGTGGCCTGGGCGGCCTTCACCCCCTCGGGGTGGTTGTGGGTGACCAAGGCGCTGAACACCGCCTGGTCGCCCACCTCCTCCAAGGTGGGGTAGTGCCAGCCAATGTAGCTGACCCGCATGGCGGCGCCGTTGCCAAAACTATTATACCCCTTTTGGGAGGAGGAATTGAGCCAGTTTTTAAACATGGTGCCATAGCCCACCCGGGAATAGCGCTTCCCAAACAGGGAGTAAGCCTTGGCGTAGGGCGTGCCGGTGAGCACCGCGTACTTGGTGGCCACGGTGAGCACCGTGTCGTCGGTGTAGGTGCTCATGCCGCCGAAAAAGTCGGTGGTTTTCCAATCGAAGTTCTGCGGCCGGCTGAACTCGAACCGGGAGCCGGCAATGTCCCCTAAAATCGCGCCGTACATACAGCGCCCCCTTTCTCTGCTTGCTCTGCGGGCTTTTTACCCCAGCCGGGCCTGGGGCCCCGCGGCCCGCTGCAGGCGGATGTCCCCCCAGGTGGTGGCCAAGGTGAGCTTGGGCCCGCCGCTGCCATAGAGCAGCCGCCCCTTCTCCCCGGCGCCGGTAAAGTCCGAGGAAAAGCGCCCGGAAACGCTGGCGTACTCCGCCGCAAAGCCGCTGTTCTCCTCCAGGTTGACGGTGATGTCCCCCGCGGCCGAGCGCAAATCCGCCTCTTGGGGGCATGCGCCCAGCCGGGTGGAGACATCCCCCGATACCGTTTCCACCGCAAAGGCCAGGGCGCTGGAGCCCGCGAAATCCACCCGGCCGGTGACGGTCTTTAAGCGGCAGTCCTGGGCGGTGACATCCGAAAGGCTCACCGGCCCGGAATTTGTTTCCACGTCCACCTCTTGGGCGCTGCCGCCCCGCCAGTGGACTGCCCCCGACACTGTAGAGGCATTTACCTTTACACCGTTAAACCCAGCCAAGTCCACATCCCCGGAAAGGGAGGAAACACGGGCGGTTTCCGCTGTAAAGCCATTTACCTTTATATTCCCCTGGGTGTTCCCGCAGGAGAACTCGTCCAGCTGGGAAGCGATGTCCTGGGGGACTTCCACCACCAGGCGCTTCTGCCAGTTTTGCAGCCCGCCCAGGGGCAGCAGGCCGCCGTCCCAGGCAATCTCCAAGGCGCCGCCGGAAAAGGACAGGGAGAGCATCTCCCCCTCTTCCAGGGGGCGGCTGGCGTACTCTGTCACCGTGACCACAGGGCCCTCCCCCACGCGGACCTCCACGGGGCCGCTGCCCCACTGAATCAGCAGGTCCTCCACCGGGCGGCCGGCTGGGTCCCAGGTGGTGGGATAGGCGTGCTCCCAGGCGGGCTCTTCCCCGGCGGCCAGGGCGCCCAGCCCAAACCAGCCGGAGACGCCCCCCACCCACAGCACACAGCCCAGGAACAGGGCACCCAACAGCCCCGCCACACCGGTGAACACCCACCGCTTTTTCATGTTCCTCTCCCCTTTTCCAGGCCTTTCAAGTTTTCCTATATATAGTATCTTACAATACCGGGGGGCGGCTGTCAATGGATTTTACCCCCTGTAAAGCGCCCTGGGGGGAATCCTGTAAGAAGATGCGGAAAAAAGAAATTGTTTCCCGGCCAAGAGTGTGCTATACTATTCGCAAACAGCTTTCCCTGTCCTGGTTTTCGGGGCGGGGAGGGCTTGTCCTGTGAAAAAGGGGATGCTCATCGTGACCGATTTAGCCATTGCATTGCTGTGCGCGGCGGGGCTGTTTCTCACCCTGTTGGAGGACCGCTTCCGCCTGTGGGCCACTGTGGCCTGCTATGGGGCTGCCTACCTGCTCTCCTTGGGGGTGGGGTGGATTGCCGCCCGGCTGGCAGGGCCCTCTTGGGCGGTGGCCGCCGGGGCCCTGGTGCTCTTTGGGGCCTCTCTGTTCCTCTCCCGGAACAACCCCCTGCAAAAGTTCTACCTGGTGCTGCTGACCTTGGCCTGCCACTTCTACCTGGAGGCCTTCCTGCCGCCTGCGCTGGGGGCCATGCCCTTCCCGGTGGCGGGGGCCTTCGCGGCGGTGTTCTCGTTGGCGGCCCAGCTGGCCCTGGCGGCCTTGGTGGGGCTGTGCTTCTACCGGCCCTTCCACCACTTTAGCGACAGGGGGCCCTCCGCCTTTTTGTGGGGCATGTGCCTTGTCACTTTGGCCCTTTGCGCGGTGGGCAACGGCAAGGTGGACTTCCTCTTCCGCCTGCACATCCCCGCCCAGCGGCTGCTGGTGGCCACCCTGCTTTTTGCGGCGGTGATTTTCGTCTTCCGCTCGGTGTACCAGGCGGGGCGCTTCCGCCAGGGCGCCACGGAGGACAGCCTGCGGGCCCAGATGCTGACGCTGAAAGCCGGCGACTACACCGACACCCTGGCCGCCGTGCAGGCCGCCAAGGCCGCCCAAAAGGCCGGGGAGTACGCCCTGGACACCGTCAGCGTGATGGTGCAGGACGGCAACCAGGCGCTGGTGCCCCGCTACGCGGCCATCTACAAGCAGAACAACGCCAAGTCGCCTTTGGCGGGGCTGTACAGCCAAAACCCCTATGTCAACGGCGTCATCGCCGCCAAGGCAGCCTTTGCCGCCCAGAACAGCGTCTCCTTTGAGAGCAACGCCTTCACCGGGGAAACGCCCCTGACCACCGTGGAGCTGTGCGTGCTCATCAGCGAGATGCTCACCCGGGCCTGCGGGGAGGCCGCCGCCTATGAAGGGGAGCGCCGGGTGCGCTTTACCGCCCAGCCCGGGGAGAACTCCCTGACGATGGAGGCGGTCTACTCCGGCCAGCTGCCCCAAAAAGAGACCTTCTCCCTAAAGGGCAAAACGCTCTCCCAGGTGCTGGGGTGGCTGTTCGACGAAAACACCGGCGAGGACGACTTCCACGGCCTGGAAAATGCCCGGGACATTGTCGAGCGCTACAGCGGCAGCCTCTCCCTGTCCGGCGCGCCGGGGGAAGTGATTCTGCGCATGTCCCTGCGCTTTTAAACATTCCCATTTCCGCGGGGCTGCCCCGCGTGTTTCACCCCAAACCAAATACGAAAGGAACGTAAACTTATGGAGCATCCCATCCAAATCACCCCGGAGATTTTAGAGGCCTTCGGCCTGCCCCGGGATTGCGCCTCCACCCGCCTGCACGGCGGCCACATCAACGACACCTTTTTGGTGGAGAACGGCGGCAAGTACGTCATCCAGCACATCAACCGCTACGTGTTCCCCTCCCCCCAGGACATCATGGAGAACATCACCGGCGTGACGGAGTTTTTGCGGGAGAAAATCCTCGCCCGGGGCGGCGACCCCCTGCGGGAGACTTTGAACATCCGCCGCACCACCCAGGGCGGCACCCTCTTTGTGGATGAGGAGGGCGGCCCCTGGCGCTGCATGACCTTTGTGGACAAGGCCACCTCCCACGAGACGGTGGAGAGCCCCGCCATGCTGCGAGAGGCCGGCCGGGCCTTTGGGGAGTTCCAAAGCCTGCTGTCCAGCTACCCCGCCTCCACCCTCCACGAGACCATCAAGGACTTCCACAACACCCCCGAGCGCTACCGCCAGCTGCTGGAGGCCGCCCAGAACGACAAGGCGGGCCGGCTTTCTCAGGTGGGGGCGGAGATGGACTTTGCCGCCCAGCGCAAAGAGGCCTGCGCCCTGCTGATGGATTTGCTGCGGGAGGGCAAGCTTCCCCTGCGGGTGACCCACAACGACACCAAGATGAGCAACATCCTCATCGACGACGCCACGGGCAAGGCCATCTGCGTCATCGACCTGGACACCGTGATGCCCGGCCTGTGCGCCTTTGACTTTGGGGATTCCATCCGGGCCGGGGCCACCACCGCCGCCGAGGACGAGGCCGACCTCTCCAAGGTCCACTTTGACCTGGGGCTGTTCGAGGCCTACGCCGACGGGTTCCTCTCCGCCGCGGGCAGCGCCCTGACGCCCCTGGAGCTGAAGACCCTGCCCGACGGCGCCCGGCTGATGACCTTGGAGGTGGGCCTGCGCTTCTTGGCCGACTACCTCAACGGGGACGTGTACTTCCGCACCGCCTACCCCGAGCACAACCTGGTGCGCGCCCGGAACCAGTTCAAGCTGGTGCAGGAGATGGAGGAAAAGCGCGCCGGCATGGACGCTGTCATTGCGAAATACCTGTAACACCCAGGAGGCTGCCCCGGCGGGCGGCCTCTTTTTTTGCAGGCCCCTGGGAATTGTCCCTGGGGGTGAAAATTTGTCACTTGCTTTTTGCCCTGGGCGGTGCTATGGTATAGGCGGAAAATCTTTTCTCTTTGGGAGGAATGTTGTATGAAAATCGCAGTGATTGGGGCGTGGCACGTCCACACCCAGGAGTACGCCCAGGCCATCTTGAAAAACCCTCAGGCCCAGCTGGCCTGCCTGTGGGACGACGACCAGGCTCGGGGCCAGGCCATGGCCCAAACGCTGGGCGTGCCCTTCCAGCCGGACTTGGAGGCCATCTGGGCGGACAGCTCCATCCAGGGCATCCAGGTGACCACCGCCACCAACCAGCACAAAGAGGTGCTGCTGGCCGCCGCCAAGGCCGGCAAGCACATCTTCACCGAGAAGGTGCTGGCCCTCACCAACGAGGACGCCCAGGAGATTGCCCAGGCCATCCGGGAGAGCGGCGTCACCTTTACCATCTCCTACCCCCACAAGTGCCGCCCCGCCCTGAAAGCCGCCAAGGCTTTGGTGGAAAGCGGCAAGCTGGGCCAGATTACCTACGCCCGGGTGCACAACTACCACAACGGCAGCGTGGCGCCCCAGGCCGACGGCTCTTTGGGCTGGCTGCCTCCCCACTTTTACGACGAGGTGCAGACCGGCGGCGGCGCCATGATGGACTTGGGCGCCCATCCCATGTACACCCTCCACTGGTTTTTGGGGGAGCCCAAAAGCGTGGTGTCCCAATTTACCCAGGTGACCCACCGGGGCGTGGAGGACAACGCCGTGTCTGTGCTGGAGTTTGAAGGCGGCGCCATCGGCGTTTCCGAGACGGGGTTTGTCACCAGTGGCAACGGGTATTTCCTGGAGCTCAGCGGCACCCAGGGCTCTCTGCACGTCTTCGGGGACCACGGGGACAGGCTGGAGTACAGCTGCCCCGAAACCGGCGGCAAAACCGTGGAGATGACCGACCTGCCCCAGCCGGACACCATGCCCATCGACGCCTGGATTGCCGCCTGCTGCGGCCAGGGCCAGGCCCCCAACGGCATCGACGAGGCGGTGGCCCTCACCCAGTTTATGGTGGGCGCCTATGAGTCCTACCGCACAGGGCAGAAGTACACCTTCCCCAGCGCCAACTAAAACAGCAAGCCAAAAGGGCCGTCCCGTAGGGGGCGGCCCTTTTCCTGTGGGCTTAGATAATCTCCAAAAACTCCCGGTCCGGCAGGGCGGGGAAGGGCGCGGTGGGCAGCGTCTGGTACCAGAAGGCCACCGAGGCGATGTCGTCCTGCAGGGGCAGGTACCGGCCGCCATCCCGCCAGCCCAAGGCTTGGATGGTCACCCGCAGGTTTTCCGCAAAGCGGATGGGGTCGGCGATGTGGAACCGATAGGCCCCAAAGCGCTTTTGGCTTTGGTACAGGCCGTCCTGGGTGACGGGGTAGAAGCCGCCGTAGGGGGTGGAGAACTCCACATAGCGGCTGTGGGTGCGGGGGTCCTCAAAATTGTAGGAGCCGCAGAAGTAATCCTCTGTTCCGGTGTCGCAGATGGTGGGAGCCTCCTGGTCGCCGTCCAGGTAGAATTTTATCTCCCCTTCGCCCCACCAGCCGTTGTTGTGCACGCCCCAGGCCATGTACGTGCCCACGTAGTGGCCCTGGCCCTGCACCCCGTCCAGGATGGTGTACACCTCTTTGTAGGGCAGGGGATTCACCCGGCGGAACTGGGCGTGGAAATAGGCGGCGTCCTGGGGCACCTCCCCCAAGGTGTAGTCGATTTGGTAGTAGTAGACGGCCTCCTCTTCCCCGCGGTTCTCCAAGGTGATGCGGCACTGCTGGCGGAAGGGCATGGTCCAGTAGCAGTTGAAAGCGCTGCCCGGGTTGACGCACACCGCCAAGGTGGAAACCTGGTGGTACTCCTGCCAGCCGCAGCAGAAGAAATCCCCCACCGGGCACTCCACCGAGGGCGCGGCCTGGCCGTCCCAGTACATGCGCAGGATGGTGTCGCGCCACTTCCCTGTGGGGGTCATCCAGATGTGCTGAATGGCGCCGGGCCCCTGGATGTTGGCAATTTCAAAGGTCTCCCCCGGCGCCACACGGATGTAGGGGTTTACCTTCCAGCCCTTGCCCAAGTCCCGGGCCGCCCACTTGGCCGAGCCGTCCTCCAGCTCGCACTGGGCCCCGGCGCCCTTGGCCCCCGTAAAGTTCTCCGGGCTGATGGAACGGGAAACGCTCCCCGAAAGCAGGGTGAGGTTCCCCATGTGGTTGGTCATTCCGTGATACATACAAATCAACTCTCCCTTTGCTCCCGGCCCCGCGGCCTGGAAGATTCACCCGTATTATAAGCGAGCCCCATGAGATTTTCAAGCACTTTCCACACATTTCCCACCCGCCGGCGCAAAACGGGCCGGGCCCGCGTCACGCTGGCCTGTGCTTCTTTTTAGAAATACACCCAGCCAACGTCAGCCAAAACCGAGACAAACCCAGCAGGCACCGTCAACAGGCGTGGACACAACGTAAAGGCAGCTAAAGCCGCCGTTCCACAGCGCAAAAGTGCTTTGTTTCTTTCCAGAAAGATGGGCAAAAAGAAAGAGCTGCCCTTTGGGACAGCCCATTCTTTCTATGGCATTGGCCTTGCGCTTAGACGCGCTTCACGCCGAAGGTGACGGTTTCGCCGTTGACGTCCTGCTGGGCGGTGTAGCCCTCCAGGGCGTCGAAGTGGCAGGCGTCGCCCAGCACGTCGTGGAGGATGGCCTCCTGGTTTTCCTCCAGCACCTGCTGGACCTTCCCGCTGCCCTGGCAGTAGACCTGGATGTGGTCGGTGACATTGAAGCCCGCCTCCTTCCGCATGGTCTGCAGCTTGCTGATGATTTCCCGCACAAAGCCCTCGCGGATAAGCTCCTCGGTGAGGGCGGTGTCCAGCACCACGGTGACGCCCCTATCGGACACAGAGGTGTAGCCCTCCTTCTGGGCCGTCTCGATGAGCAGCTCCTCGGCGGTGAGCGCAATATCCCCATCGGGCAAGGAGAGCTGCAGCACGCCGGTGGCGTCCAGCTCCTTCTTGGCCGCGGAGCCGTCCAGCTCCTGCAAAGCCTGGCGGGCGTCGTTCAGGCGCTTGCCCAGCTTCTTGCCCAGCAGCTTCAGCTGGGGCTTGAAGGTGTAGGCCGTAAACTGGGACATATCCGTGAGGAACTGCACGTCCTTCACGTTGAGCTCCTGCTTGATGATGTCCGTGTACAGCTGCCCCAGGCCGGAGTTGGCGTCGGTGTACAACGCCTGGAGGGGCTGGCGGTTCTTCAGGTTGGAGAGGTTCCGGGCGGCGCGGCCCAAGGTGACCACCTGGAGCACCTCGTCCATCTCGGCCTCCAGCTGCTTGTCCACGCGGCTTTCCTCATAGGCGGGGTACAGGCACAGGTGGACGCTCTCCGGGGCGGACTTGTCCACGGAGCACACCAGGTTGCGGTAGATTTCCTCGCTCATAAAGGGTGCCATGGGGGCGGCCACCTTGGCGGTGGACACCAGCGCCGTGTACAGGGTCATAAAGGCGGCGGTGCGGTCGTCGCTCTCCGCCTGGGCCCAGAACCGGGGACGGCTGCGGCGCACATACCAGTTGCTCATCTCGTCCACAAAATCCTGGAGGGCACGGGCGGCCTCGGGTACCTTGTAGGCGGAGAGGTTGTCATCCACGGCCTTCACGGTGGTGTTCAGCCGGGAGAGCAGCCACTTGTCCATCACGGTGAGCTTGCAGTCCTCCAGCCTGTGCTGGGTGGGGTCAAAGTTTACAATGTTGGCGTACATCACAAAGAAGGCGTAGGTGTTCCACAGGGTGGAGAAGAACTTCTTCTGCCCCTCAACAACGGCCTTCTCGTGGAAGCGGCTGGGCAGCCAGGGGGCGGAGTTGGTGTAGAAGTACCAGCGCAAGGGGTCCGCGCCGAACTTTTGCAGGGCCTCCATGGGGTCCACGGCGTTGCCCTTGGACTTGGACATCTTCTGGCCGTTCTCGTCCTGCACCAGGCCCTGGACCAGCACATTCTTAAAGGGTGCCTTGTCAAACAGCAAGGTGGAGATGGCCAGCAGGCTGTAGAACCAGCCGCGGGTCTGGTCCACGGCCTCGGAGATGAAATCCGCGGGGAACTGGCTCTCGAAAAGCTCCTTGTTCTCAAAGGGGTAGTGGTGCTGGGCAAAGGGCATGGAGCCGGAGTCGAACCAGCAGTCGATCACCTCGGGCACACGGTGCATCTCCTTGCCGCAGTGGGGGCAGGTGATGGTCACCTGGTCCACATAGGGCCGGTGCAGCTCGATGTCGTCGGGGCAATTCTTAGACATCTCCTTCAGCTCCGCGATGCTGCCGATGGCGTGGCGGTGGCCGCACTCACACTCCCAGATATTCAGCGGGGTACCCCAATAGCGGTTGCGGCTGACGGCCCAGTCCTGGACGTTCTCCAGCCAGTCGCCAAAGCGGCCCTTGCCGATGCTTTCGGGGTACCACTTGACAGTGTTGTTGTTGGCAATCAGCTGCTCCTTCACGTCGGTCATCTTGATGTACCAGGACTCCCGGGCGTAGTAGATAAGGGGGGTGTCGCAGCGCCAGCAGAAGGGATAGCTGTGCTCGAACTTAGGCGCGCTGAACAGCAGGCCCCGCTGGTCCAAATCCTGCAGGATCTCCTTGTCGGCGTCCTTGCAGAACACACCGGGCCACTTGGTTTCACTGGTCATCTGGCCCTTGCCGTCCACCAGCTGCACCAGGGGCAGGCCGTACTTGCGGCCCACCTTGGCGTCGTCCTCACCAAAGGCCGGGGCGATGTGCACCACGCCGGTGCCGTCGGTGAGGGTGACGTAATCGTCGCACACCACGTACCAGCACTTCTCCTTGGGGCTGACAAAGTCGAACAGGGGCTCGTACTCCTTGCCCTCCAAATCGGCGCCCTTGTAGGTCTCCAGGACGGTGTACTCCCCCTCGCCCAAAACGGTGTCGCACAGGGCGGCGGCCAGGTAGTAGGTCTCACCCTTGCTCTCCACCTTCACGTAGTCCTCGGCGGCGTTGACGCACAGCGCCACGTTGGAGGGCAGCGTCCAGGGGGTGGTGGTCCAGGCCAGGATGAAGGCCTCCTCGCCCTTGACCCGGAACTTGGCAATGGCGGAGCGCTCCTTCACGTCCTTGTAGCCCTGGGCCACCTCGTGGGAGGAAAGGGGCGTGCCGCAGCGGGGGCAATAGGGGACAATCTTAAAGCCCTTGTACAAAAGGCCCTTGTCCCAAATCTGCTTGAGGGCCCACCACTCGCTCTCGATGAAGTTGTTGTCATAGGTGACGTAGGGGTGCTCCATGTCGGCCCAGAAGCCCACGTCCTTGGAGAAATCCTCCCACAGGCCCTTGTACTTCCACACGCTCTCCTTGCACTTCTCAATGAAGGGGGCAATGCCATAGGCCTCGATTTGCTCCTTGCCGTTGATGTGCAGCAGCTTTTCCACTTCCAGCTCCACGGGCAGGCCGTGGGTATCCCAGCCGGCCTTGCGGGGGACCATCTCCCCTTTCATGGTGTGGAACCGGGGGAACAAGTCCTTAAAGGCCCGGGTCTGCAAGTGGCCGATGTGGGGCTTGCCGTTGGCGGTGGGGGGGCCGTCGTAGAAGACATAGGCGTTGTCGCCCTGGCGCTCCTCCATGCTCTTTTCGAAGATGTGGTTTTCTTCCCAGAATTTTTCCGTTTCCTGCTCCCGCTCCACAAAATTCAGGTTGGGGGAGACTTCCTTGTACATGCTCATGGCAGCCATCCTTTCTCTGGTCTGTGCTCACCGGAATTGACTGAAAAAATAAAAAAGCCCCGTCCCGCGCAAACGGGACGAAGGCTTGGCTTCGCTTATACCACCCATTCCGGCATATCCAACAATACGCGCCCCGGTAACGGCGGGGTGCCGGCGGCGCTTACTGGGGGTTTTGCTGGAAAACCCTGTTGGGCCTGCGGCTCGGGAGGGATGCGGCACCGCGTTTCGCGCGCCGGTTCGCACCACCCACCGGCTCTCTGAAGCGCCCCAACGCCGCCGCCTGTCTCCTTCAAGGCCTTTGCTCTTACACATAAAGATATCTTAGCATAGGCGCCGGGAAAAGTCAAGGGCTGCCGGGCTGGAGCAGGCTTTCTCCCCCGGGAAAAAATTTTTTCCAGATTTTTCGCAACAGGCCTGACCTCCCCCGCGTCTGGGACGTCTAATGGGCGTACAGGCTTGCTGCGCCCATGCAGGCGGCAGGCCACTGGAAAGCGAGGCGATTCCCTATGAGACGTATCTGCAAGCGGGTGGGCTGCTGCCTGTTCGCCCTGTGGCTGGCGGCCCTGGCGCCCTTGGCCGTGTCCGCCCAAAGCCTGGAGGAAATCCAGGCCCAGCAGGAGCAGCTCCAGGCGGAAAACCAGCAGCTGCAAACCCAACTGGACAGCCTGCGGGAGGACCAGGCCCAAAAGCAGGCCTACCTGGAGACGCTGCAAGAGCAGATTTCCCTGGTGCAGGAGCAAATCCTCACCACCCGGGAGAACATCCAGGATTTAAACGAGAGCATCGGCCAGCTCACCTTAAAGCTGGAGGCCTCCCAGGCAGAGGTGCAGGACACCATCGACCTGTTTAAACAGCGGCTGGTGGCCCTGTACACCGCGGGCAACGTGAGCACCTTGGAAATCCTGCTGGATTCCAAGAGCCTGTCGGACTTCACCACCCGCATGGAGCTTATCGACACCATGGCCCTGCGGGACCAGGAAATCATCGGCAAGCTGGAGGACTACATGGCCAAGACCCAGGCGGACCGGGAGCAGCTGGAGGCCCAAAAGCAGGAGGTGGCCAGCCTTCAGGTCACCTTGGAGGGCAAGGAGAAAGAGCTGGCCGCCCTCTACGAGGAAAACCAGGCCGCCCTGGGGGACATCCAGGGGCAGGTGTACGCCACCGAGAACCAGCTGCAAGTCAACGAGGAGGAGCTGGCCGAAAGCGAGCGCCTGGTGCAGGAGGCCATCGCCGCCCAGAAGCGCGCGGAGGAGGAGGCCAAGAAGCAGGCCCAGGCCGCCGCGCCTCCCGCTGCAGTGGAGACGCCCTCCAGCGGGGAGAACAGCGGCGGGGAGAACGGCAGCGGGAACGGCGATGGCGGAAGCGGCGCTGTGTCTCCTCCCGCCCCCAGCGGCGGGGGCAGCTCCGGCTTTGACCCCATCTGGCCACTGCCGGGGGTGACGTACATCTCCGACCACTTCGGCGGCGCCCGGGGCCACAAGGGCATGGACATCGCCGGGCCCTGGGGCACGCCCATTGTGGCCGCCGCGGACGGCCAGGTCATCGAGGCCAACGCCACCGACAGCTGGGGCTACTCCTGGGGGTATTACGTGCTCATCTACCACAACGGCACCTACTCCACCCGCTACGCCCACATGAGCTCTGTGGCGGTGTCCACCGGGCAGTACGTCACAGCGGGGACCATCATCGGCTACGAGGGCAACACCGGCAACTCCTTTGGGGCCCACCTCCACTTTGAGGTCTACGAAAACGGCACCCGGGTGAACCCAGCCCGGTTCTTGCTCTAACACAGGGAAAGCGCTCCGGCAAGCGGGGCGCTTTTTTCACGCCCACCCCTTCCTTGACAAGGGCCGCAGGCTTCCCCTATACTGTACTGGAATGGAGCGGAGGCTGTATGCAGGACCCAGCACGCCCAACCACCCAGCGGGGGGCCGCGGTGCAACGGCCCTCCCCGTCTTTTAGGAGGCACGTATGACAGAGCAAACCATCAACGGCATCCCTTTCCCCATGAAAGAGCTGTGCGACTTTTCCTTTCTCCAGGCCTACGGCAGCGTGTTCCAGGTGTTCGCCCAGAACGATTCCGGCAACATCAGCTTTGGGGTGAGCCAAGGGGAGCGGCGGTTTTTCCTCAAGGTAGCTGGGGCCCCCACCGCCT
>FR893589.1 GCA_000435395.1 Firmicutes bacterium CAG:94 | reverse complement strand
AAACCCAGGTTTCATGCGGGTTTCGGGTACATCCCACAAAATTAGCACCCATTTGCAAAAACCGTGAAAGCCCTTGGTGCGCCTGGAATCCCACAGCTTTTCCGGTTTTTGGAAAATAGTAGTCAAACAGTAGTCAGAGGGTGGGCAGAAAGAGAAAAGTCACTGGGTGAAAGAGGGGCGGATTTTGGAGAGTGGAAGGCCCAAACGCTTGGCTTTGTCCCTCTCATAGGTCACCCGTGCGACCTCCGAAAGGAACTGCTTTTCTTTTTCGTCTGCACTGGCCCATCGGACATTGTACTTCTTACAGAGCTTGAAGAAGATTTCGTAGAACCGTTCTTCCTCAGGGTCATGGCGGCAATACCAGGCGGCATCGGAAGGAACATTGCGGTTCGTTGTCTCACTCATGATATCCACCTCGTTTCACTTAAGTGAGATAGTTACAGAAAATACGTTTTGCGGCTTCATCAGCAATCAGAAATCTGGGAGCGGAAGAAGAAAAATCCGGCAAAGCAACGGCGCCGAAATCTCGTTCATAATGAGCTGCTAAAGCAGAGGTTTTAGCCTCTAATACCACGTCCCCAGTGAGCCCATTGTCTATGGACAGTTTAACGCCAAACGCAATCAGCATCTGCCCTATTCCTGTATATTTAGGGTCTCCTCCATCCATAGTTGGATTGCTTTCAGGATGGGCCTCCATGTACACAATATGGACAACAAGGGAGTCTGTAAGTATTTCGTATGCGGCGAGGGCGATCAATTCATCACTAACTTTTGCGGAATAGCAATCAAAATTACCCTCTTGCAGGAAATCGGAAGTCCAAGAAGTCTGCCACTTCGGAAGAAAATTGGTCTGAACAGCGTCCTGTTTTGTCATCGGTTCGATCGAGACTGGAACATGGTTGCCCGATTGATCCCATACAAAGGGAGTAAATTGCACAGCCCTCACCTCGTTTGTATTATAGCATGGATCGAGGTATTTTACAACTTGTTTCCCGCAGCTTGGCAGAACGGAAAAGGAGAAGAGTCCCTTCATCTTCGTCATCCCCTACCCGTTTCTTCAAAAGGGTGATTCTTTTTTCTGCCTGAACAGGGCTGATTCATTCTTCACTGCACCCAGAGGGTGCCCCCTACTGAGCGTCAATCCATACCAGCAAGATTGCTAAAAACAAGCTGGGATTTTCAAATCTGATTGTGCGTCAAGAATTTAACTTTCGGGCCTATTTTTTCTTCAAAAACCGCAAAATAGAAGCAGACTATTTTGATCAC
>FR893588.1 GCA_000435395.1 Firmicutes bacterium CAG:94 | reverse complement strand
CCCGCTTTCGGGCGTGCCTGGGGGCGTGGTGTGGCTCCATGGGAAAGACCTCCTTTTTCGCGTGTTCTGCCTATGAGACGGGCAAACCCGCCGGTTTCTTACAAAAAAGTTCCCACCGATTAGACGGCCCCGGGGCCGCGGGGTGAGACGCCCTGGGAAAAGTTTTTCCAGGCTTTCCCTGGTTTACTCCTCGTAGCGGGTGATGCACTCCATCTCGTAGCGGGTGGCGGCCAGGTCATCCCAGCTGAGGAACCTGTCCCAGCTGATGCGGCAGTGCTCGTAATCGCTGTTGCACTCCACCACGGTGATGCCCTCCCCGTCCACGGTGAGCACCACCATGGAGTGCTCCGTCAGCTCCAGGCGGATGTTGTCCCCCACCCGCAGCTGGGTGTAATCGGTAAAGGTGGAAACGGGAGCGTCCTCCCCAAAGACCAAGTCGCTGAGCAGCGCCGCGAAGCCCAGGCACTGCTCCATGGGCTCAAACTGGGGGAACAGCTCCTGGATGCCCCCGGTGTAGGTGTTGCAGTAGGCGTCCCAGTAGAGGTCGTGCTGGCAGGGGGAGTCTGTCACGGTGAACTCGTCCCAGTCCTCCACGCCCACGTGGTTCCAATAGGCGCCCTCGGGGAAGGTGTCCCGCAGGCTCTCCAAGGTGGCGGCGGCCTCCTCCTCGGTGATGGGCTGGGGCTCCTCATAGTAGGAGACGGCAAAGTCCACAGCCCCTTGGGAGCTCTCCTCCGGGGCGCTCTCCACGGCGGAGGAAGCCTCCGAAAGCGCCGCCTCCTCCCACAGCGCCGCCTGGGACACGCCTGCCTCTGTCTCGCTTTCCTCCTCCCCCTGGGCGCTTTCCACCGAGGCGGCCTCTTGGACGGAGGCGGCGCTGCCCCCTGTGCCCAGCTCCATCACCCCCAGCGCCAGGGAGGCCGCCAGCAGCAGGCAGACCGCCCCCATCAGCGCGGGGATGTGCCAACTCCGGTTGGGCCAGCCGTGGCGGGAATGGACCACCGGCCTTTTGGTACGCCGTAAACGAAACATCGTGGTGAAAGACCCCTTTCCATACACAGGGGAAGGAACCGCCCTTCCCCTTTTTTCACCCTTATAGACATAGAATAAAGGCCTTTTGTGACGTTTTGGTGAGGAAAAGGCCACAGGGCAGGATTTTATAAAAAAGTCAGCAGCGGGTGGTCATGATGTCCAGGATTTCCCGGTCGGTCTCCCGCATGCCCTGGGTGGCCAGCAGGCCAATGTTGCGGATGGTCTCCTCCACGCCCTTGGAGATGATGCCGTCCCCGCCCCGGAACTGCTGGCCGTTCTGGTACATGTAAAAGCCCAGCAGCCCCGCGTCCACGGCGGAGGCGATTTTCGCCGCGCAGGAGGCCTTGGCCCCGTCGCACACAATGCCGGAATCCACCGCCAGGGCGTTGACGATGGTGTGGGAGACGTCTTTCAGCAGCGCCTGGGGCTCCTTCTCCCGGCCGTACAGCCAGGCGATGCCCGCCCCGCTGCCGCAGCCGGCGCTGACCGCCCCGCAGTAGGCGGAAAGCCGGCCAATCTCCGCCTTTAGGTGGATGGTGATGAGGTCGGAAACCAGCACCGCCCGCAAGGTGGTTTCCCAGTCCGCGCCCAGCTCCTTGGCATACTCCACCACGGGCAGGCTGGCGGTGAGGCCCTGGT
>FR893587.1 GCA_000435395.1 Firmicutes bacterium CAG:94 | reverse complement strand
AGACGCACAGATAGGGCGCCAGCCCCAGCACCGCCGACAGGGCGGACAGGACACAGCCCAGGACCGTCAGGTTCTTGTGCCCGCCCGCATAGCCCAGGATGCGGGCAAGGCTGTTCGGTTTCTTTTGCTTCAAAGTGATCCCTCCTTGTTAAAATAGTTAGTTATTGCTAACTTATATCCAAAAAAGATAGGGGTCAAGCCCCCATCAATTTCAGCCATCCGGCAGTGTAGAAATCGCGGAGTTGAGCCACGTCCCGCAGGGCCTGCTCCCGGGGCATATCGTGGACCACGATTTCGAAGATACCGCCCATCATCCCGCTGGCAATGATGTGGCACAGGGATTTGTCCAGCACGGGAATATCTTTCCCCAGGCGGCGGAGCACCTCCATGTACTGGAGGGTGTACTCTACCTCCACCTCCACCATGTTGTGGACAAAGTGCTCATAGCTGGTGCCCTCCGCGCGGGTAAGGAGCAGCTTCACCGGCTCCCGGTGCTGGCAGATGTAGTCAACCATCCAGTCCAGATAGGTCCCGGATTCCACCCCCATGTGCTCCGGCTGCTGTTCTTCAGGCAGCTCGGCAAAGGTGATCTGGGCCTCCATGAACTTGCCCATGAGGGCGGCAGCATGGGGTTCCACCAGGGCGTTGAACAGCGCCTCCTTGCTGGAGAAATAGCCGTAAAAAGCCCCGGTGGTCACCCCGGCGTTCTTCACAATCTGCCGCAAGGAGGCGCCTTGAAAACCCTTGTCAAGAAATTCCTGCATGGCAGCCCGCTGTATGCTCTCCAAAGTGGCGCTTATCTTTTCTTCCATATTTCTCTCCACATAACACTGTAATATAACACTGTTATAATACATCCCTTTTCCCAGGATGTCAAGATGGCTGGCGAAATTCTTTTTTCAAAATGCACTTTCGATAACTCAACCGGAAACGCTCACCTTTTACGGGGTGGGCATTTTTCTTTTGCCTGAAAATCGAAAGGAGTGTTCTAGGTGAGGCATTAAATGTTGCAGCGCAGCACCTAGGGATTTCTTTCTGGAAATCCTACGCCAGCATAGTGATGGGACGGGGACCAGGGGTCGGCCCTGAGCGGCTCTACAGCATTGCCCCCAAGGTTGTTGTTTCGCCGTTTGCCCCTCTCGAAATATGCCGTGATGGTTCGGGCTTTTTCCGTATTGACAACAAGATTTCTCCATGGTACCATTGCGAAACAAGGAGGAATTGTGTTATGAAACTGAGCTACAACAACTACACCGCACGGTTCTGTGACGGGGGCGTAGAGGTTTTCAAGGGGGATACCCTGCTGTATTATAATAAGCGCCCCATGTACGCCTTTATCAAAACAGCACTTGCTGTCACGGAATTTTACGATGCTCCCTACGAAACCATCACCGAAAAGGATGGCTCCATTCTTGCGGAAGGTATCCTAAGAAGCCCTACAGGTTCGCAGCTGCACTTTTCCGATTCCTATGGGATTTCCGATGGCGCTATGAAGGTGGACCGCACCGTGACAGTGTTGGAAACGGCGGATGACTTTGGTTTTGCAACGAAAGTATCCTTTGTTTTGGCAGCCTCGGACAAGATCCGCGACTACAACTGTTTTGCACCGGCCAACTGGTACCGCCAGAACGAATTTGCCAATCCCAGTGTACTGGGGTATGACCTTGACTGTGAATATTTCTGGCGCAGGGAGGTGTGCTATACCCTCCCGCTTTTTGCTGCGCAGAACAAAGCCACCGGAGAGACAATTTCATTATCCCGTTGGGCAGCTGATGTTGGTATGCGCAGCCAGGATTTTACTGAATCCGAAAACATTGTAGACCGCAAGTACACCATCGGCTCTATCGGCATCAGCAAGCCAAAAAACAGGACGATTGACTACCTCTATTATGGCTACC
>FR893586.1:11011-13456 GCA_000435395.1 Firmicutes bacterium CAG:94 | reverse complement strand
CCGCCCCGCGACGTAAAAGTTCTCTGCCTTTTTCCGGCAAGAGCAGGCCAGCGGTAGGGGAGCCCGAGCCAAAAGCCCCGGCACCGCCCGAAACCACGGACCCAAATCCGGTGTGTCCCGCAAAGTAAAGGCGCGCTAAGCGCCGCCCCGCGACGTAACAGTTCTCTGCCTTCTTTCTTTCAAGAACAGGCCAGCGGTAGGAGAGCCCGAGCCAAAAGCCCCGGCACTGCCAGAATCCGCGGACACAAATCCGGTGTGTCCCGCAAAGTAAAGGCGCGCTAAGCGCCGCCCCGCGACATAAAAGTTCTTTGCCTTCTTTCTTTCAAGAAAGAAGGTTGACAAGGGGGAAAAATACAGCTATACTTTAAATAGTCATGGGATAGAGGCCGTATGGCCTCCATGCAAATATGTCGTGGCTGCCCCTGGAAGGGCGGGAGCTTTTCTGGGCTGGGCCGCGGGCTTTGTCGTTATTGATTGAGTTAAAAGCTCAATTTTATAAGTTGGTCACTTTATAACCAGCGCCCTGTGCGCATCAACTTGTAAAAGGTCAATAAGCGTGGTAAAAGTGAGTTTATTTGCACTGGAGACCAAGATGGACGCCTTCCGCGGGCAGCCCTAAAAAGGGGCGCGCGGGTTGCTCCCGGACGCTTTTTTAAAAAACCATGGATTTTACAGGCGGTGCGCGAACAGCGCACCGTTTTTTCATTTTCTATCGAAAAGAGGTATGGGGTATGGGAGAAAAATTGCGCCTCTATGGGTTCAACAATTTGACAAAGGCCCTCAGTTTTAACATTTATGACGTGTGTTACGCCAAAACGCCCCGGGAGCAGCGGGACTATATCGCCTATATCGACGAGCAGTATAACTCTGAGCGCCTGACCAATATCCTCACCACCCTGACGGATATGATCGGCGCCAAGGTGCTGAATATCGCCCGGCAGGACTATGACCCCCAGGGGGCCTCGGTGACTATCCTCATCGCCGAGGGCTCGATGACCCCGGCGGGGGATACGGTGCTGGGCCACCTGGATAAGAGCCATGTTACGGTGCACACCTACCCCGAGTACCACCCCGAAACGTTCCTGGCCACCTTCCGGGTGGATATTGACGTGGCCACCTGCGGGGAGATCACGCCCCTGTCCACACTGGACTATTTGATTGGCTCCTTCGATTCGGACATCATCACCATGGACTACCGGGTGCGGGGCTTCACCCGGGACTTGGACGGCAAGAAGCTGTTCTTGGACCACGACGTGGTGTCCATCCAGCACTATATCGACCCGGAGATTTTGCGCCGGTATGACGCGGTGGACATCAATGTGTACGAGGCCAACCTGTTCCATACCAAGATGATGGTGAAGGACATCGATTTGCAGAACTACCTGTTCAATACGGACGTGTACGAGCTGCCGCCCAGAACCCGGTTGGAGATTATGCAGAACCTGCGCCGGGAGATGATTGAGATTTTCAGCGGCAGGAATATCTACTGAGAAAAGAGGAGAACCACGCCGGAGGCGCGTAAAAGTTCTTTCGGCGGTTTTCTTTCAAGAAAACCGCGGCCTTACAAAGCAAGGCGCGGCTTTGCGGGAAAAGAGCGTGGGCCCAAGCCCGCGATAGGGCGCTGGGCCGGCTCCCGCCGTGCTCTCCGATGGGTCTCAGAAGACCGCGCCGGCGAGAAGGCCCACATTTGTACGTTGCGTGGCCGTTCGCCTGTATTTTCATTTTGCTATAGGGGGGATACCGATGCTTTCACAAGAGCGCGCCCCAATTTATGAGGCGCTTCAAGAATTTGAAAAACGCCGGGTGGTGCCCTTTGACGTCCCCGGCCATAAGCGGGGCAGGGGCAACCCGGAGCTGACCCAGCTGCTGGGGGAAAAGTGCGTCTCCATGGACGTCAACTCCATGAAGCCCCTGGACAACCTCTGCCACCCTGTCTCCGTCATCCGGGAGGCCGAGGAGCTGGCCGCCCAGGCCTTTGGCGCAGCCCACGCCTTTTTGATGGTAGGCGGCACCACCTCCGCGGTGCAGGCCATGATACTCTCCGTGGCCAAGCGGGGGGAGAAAATCATCCTGCCCCGGAACGTCCACCGCAGCGTCATGGGGGCCATGGTGCTCTGCGGCGCGGTGCCCGTCTATGTGGACCCCGCCTGCGACGACCGGCTGGGCATCCCCCTGGGCATGCGCCGGGAGGACGTGGAGAACGCCATTAAAAAACACCCCAACGCCAAGGCCGTGCTGGTGAACAACCCCACCTATTACGGCATCTGCTCGGACATCCAGGCCATCGCCAAAATGGCCCACGACCACGGCATGCTCTGCCTGGCCGACGAGGCCCACGGCACCCACTTCTACTTCAGCGACGAGCTGCCCATGTCCGCCATGGCCGCTGGCGCGGATATGGCGGCGGTGTCCATGCACAAGTCCGGCGGCAGCCTCACCCAGAGC
>FR893586.1:0-11002 GCA_000435395.1 Firmicutes bacterium CAG:94 | reverse complement strand
GGCAGCCTCACCCAGAGCAGCCTGCTCCTCTGCGGCCCCGCCATGCAGGAGGGCCACGTGCGGCAGATCATCAACCTGACCCAGACCACCTCCGGCTCCTATTTGCTGCTTTCCAGCCTGGACATCTCCCGGCGGAACCTGGCTTTGCGGGGCAGGGAGGCTTTCTCCCAGGTGGTGCGCTTGGCCGACTACGCCCGGGAGGAAATCAACCAGATTGGCGGGTACTACGCCTACTCCAAAGAGCTGGTAAACGGCGACAGCGTCTTTGATTTTGACAGGACCAAGCTCTCGGTAAACACCTTAAACGTGGGCCTGGCGGGCATTGAGGTCTACGACCTGCTGCGGGACGAGTACGACATCCAAATTGAGTTTGGCGACTTGGGCAACTTCTTGGCCTACCTGTCCATAGGGGACAGGCCCCGGGAGGTGGAGCGCCTGGTCAGCGCCCTGGCGGAGGTGCGCCGCCGCTTTGGCAAGCCGGACGCCGCCGGGCTTATGCGCCAGGAGTACATCGACCCCCAGGTGGTGCTCTCCCCCCAGGACGCCTTTTACGCGGAAAAGCAGAGCCTGCCCTTGGAGGAATCCGCCGGGCACGTGTGCAGCGAGTTTGTCATGTGCTACCCGCCGGGGATTCCCATCTTGGCCCCGGGGGAGCGGATTACCCCCGAAATCGTGCGGTACATCCAGTACGCCAAGGAAAAGGGTTGCAGCATGACCGGCCCCGAGGACCCGGACATCCGCCGCCTGAATGTGTTGAAGGGAGTGTATTGACCCATGGAGTTTTGGTTTTCTGAAATGCACACGCCCCATGTCAAGCTGTCCATCCGGGTGGATAGGCAGCTGTACAGCGGGAAAAGCGAGTTCCAGCGCATCGATGTGTTCGACTCCCCGGAGTTCGGCCGGTTCCTCACCTTGGACGGCTACATGATGCTGACGGAAAAGGACGAGTTCATCTACCACGAGATGATTACCCACGTGCCCATGGCGGTGCACCCCCATGTGGAGAAGGTGCTGGTCATCGGCGCGGGGGACGGCGGCGTCATCCGGGAGCTGGTGCAGTACCAGGATTTGCAGCACATCGACATGGTGGAGATAGACCCCCTGGTGGTGGAGGTGTGCAAAAAGTACCTGCCCAAAACCGCCTGCCGCCTGGAGGACCCCCGGCTCACCATCCACTATGAGGACGGGTTGAAGTTCATCCGCTCCCGGCAGGAGGAGTACGATTTGATCATCGTGGACTCCACCGACCCCTTCGGCCCCGGCGAGGGCCTGTTCACCCGGGAGTTTTACGGCAACTGCTACAAGGCCTTAAAGGAGGACGGCATCCTCATCAACCAGCACGAGAGCCCCTTCTACCCCGGGGACGCCGCCGCCTGCCAGCGGGCCCACAAGAACATTGTGGAGAGCTTCCCCATCAGCAAGGTGTACCAGGCCCACATCCCCACCTACCCCTCGGGCCACTGGCTGTTTGGGTTTGCCAGCAAGAAATACCACCCCTTAAAAGATTTGGATGAGACGCGGTGGAACATGCGGGGAATCCCCTGCCGGTACTACACCACCACGCTGCACAAGGGCGCGTTCTACATCCCAGCCTATGTGGAGGAGCTTTTAAAACATGTTGAGAAAGAATATTGAGACCTTCCTCTCCTGCGGCAACGAGTGGCAGGAGGCGGGCACCGTCCTGTTTGGCGCGCCCTTTGATTCCACCACCTCCTACCGGCCCGGCTCCCGGTTTGGCAGCAGCGCCATCCGGCGGGAGTCCTACGGCATTGAGAGCTACAGCCCCTACCAGGACAAGGACTTGGAGGACATCGCCGTGTTCGACAGCGGCGACATCGAGCTGCCCCTGGGGGACGCCGCCCTCTCCCTGGCGCAGATCGAGGAGCGGGCCGCTGCCATTTTAGAAGCGGGCAAGCGGCCCTTCCTGCTGGGTGGCGAGCACCTGGTGACGCTGGGGGCCTTCCGGGCGGCCTTCGCCAAGTACCCGGATATCCACATCCTCCACTTTGACGCCCACGCCGATTTGCGGGACGACTACCTGGGGGTGCAGCTCTCCCACGCCTGTGTGCTGCGCCGCTGCTGGGAGCTTGTGGGCGACGGGAAGATTTACCAGTTCGGCATCCGCTCGGGAGATAGGGAGGAGTTCCGCTGGGGAGCTTCCCACGTGAATACCCACAAGTTCGACTTGCACGGCCTGGAGGAGCGGCTGGAGCAGCTGGGGGACACCCCGGTGTACTTCACCTTGGATCTGGACGTGCTGGACCCCAGCGTGTTCCCAGGCACCGGCACGCCGGAGCCTGGCGGCGTCAGCTTTGAAGAGCTGCGGAAAGCCGTCACCCTGGTGTGCCAGCGGGCCAATGTGGTGGCCTGCGACGTCAATGAGCTGAGCCCGCCCTACGACCAAAGCGGCGTCAGTACCATGGTGGCCTGTAAGGTTGTCAGGGAAATGCTGTTGGCGCTGAACTAAAAGAAAACAACCGCGAAGCGGCGTAAAAGTTTCGCCAGCCTTTTCAAAGGCTGCGGGGTGTGGGGCAGCGCCCCACGACCGAAAGCAAAGCGCAGCTTTGCGGGAAAAGAGAGATAGGCCCAAGCCCGCATGCGCCTGCAAGGCGATAGGGCGCTGGGCCGGCTGGTTTCCGCCGTGCTCTCCGGTGGGGTTCAGAAAACCGTCCGGGCCCTTGTTTACAGGCCTGCGGCCCGGTATGACAACGGCCCTGGTTTTTCCTCCCGGCTGCGCCGGTTAAGACCTTGGGGGCGCTGCCCCCAATCCCCTGCAAACTTTTGAAAAAGTTTGATCAAAACTTTCATGCGCTTCGCGATATTCATTTCTAAATTTTTCTACATTTTTTTCATTACATTGTGTGCCGCGCGGGCGAGCTGCCCTCTCGATGGAGAGAGCGAAGTGGAACGAGCGATAACGCGACTCGTCCCGTCCGGCCACGGACAAGGAGTGTTTCTCATGAGCAAAGTTCTCATTATCGGCTGCGGCGGTGTGGCCAACGTGGCCATCCGCAAGTGCTGCCAGTGCGATGACCTGTTCACCGACATCTGCATCGCCTCCCGCACAAAATCCAAGTGCGACGCCCTCAAGGCCGACCTGGAGGGCAAGACCAAAACCCGTATCACCACCGCCCAGGTGAACGCCGACGACGCCTCCCAGGTGGCAGCCCTCATCCGGGAGTACCAGCCCGACCTGGTGATGAACATCGCCCTGCCCTACCAGGATTTGGCCATTATGGACGCCTGCCTGGAGTGCGGCGTCAACTACCTGGACACCGCCAACTACGAGCCCGAGGACCTTTCCGACCCCGCCTGGCGCGCCAACTACGAGAAGCGCTGCAAGGAGGAGGGCTTCTCCGCCTACTTCGACTACTCCTACCAGTGGGCCTACAAGGAGAAGTTCGAGAAGGCCGGCCTCACCGCTTTGCTGGGCACCGGCTTTGACCCCGGCGTCACCCAGGCCTATTGTGCCTACGCCCAGAAGCACCTCTTCGACCAAATCGACACCATCGACATCCTGGACTGCAACGGCGGCGACCACGGCTATCCCTTCGCCACCAACTTCAACCCCGAGGTGAACCTCCGGGAGGTGTCCGCCCCCGGCTCCTACTGGGAGGACGGCCACTGGGTGGAAATCCCCGCCATGAGCATCAAGCGGGAGTACGACTTCGACCAGGTGGGCCAGAAGGACATGTACCTGCTCCACCACGAGGAGATTGAGAGCTTGGCCAAGAACATCCCCGGCGTGAAGCGCATCCGCTTCTTCATGACCTTCGGCCAGAGCTACCTCACCCACATGAAGTGTTTGGAAAACGTGGGCATGCTCTCCACCGAGCCTGTGGAGTTTGAGGGCCACAAGATTGTCCCCATCCAGTTCCTGAAGGCCCTGCTGCCCGACCCCGCTACCCTGGGCCCCCGCACCGTGGGCAAGACCAACATCGGCTGCATCTTCACCGGAACGAAGGACGGCCAGGAGAAAAAGGCCTACATCTACAACGTGTGCGATCACCAGGAGTGCTACAAGGAAGTGGGCTCCCAGGCCATTTCCTACACCACCGGCGTGCCCGCCATGGTGGGGGCCATGATGCTGCTCACCGGCAAGTGGAACAAGCCCGGCGTCTACACCGTGGAGGAGTTCGACCCGGACCCCTACATGGACGCCCTGAACCAGTGGGGCCTGCCCTGGCAGATCGACGAGAACCCCGCGCTGGTAGACTGAGATGACACAGCTGAACACCCCCTATTTCCTGGTGGATGAGGGGCTTTTGAAGAAAAACCTGGAGGTTCTCCGGCAGGTGCAGCAGGAGGCGGGCTGTAAAATCCTGCTGGCGCAAAAGGCCTTCTCCATGTTCGCCTGCTATCCCCTCATCAGCCGGTACCTGGCCGGCACCACCGCCAGCGGCCTGTATGAGGCCCGCCTGGGCCGGGAGGAATTCCCCGGGGAGGTGCACGTGTTTTCCCCTGCCTACCGGGAGGAGGAGTTCCAGGCGCTGCTGGGTCTGGCGGACCACTTTGTGTTCAACTCCCCCAGCCAGCTGCGCAAGTACGCCCAGCGGGCTAAGGAGGCGGGCAAGCAGGTGGGCCTGCGCGTCAACCCGGAGTGCTCCACCCAGGAGGGCCACGCCATCTATGACCCCTGCGCCCCCGGCTCCCGGCTGGGCACCACCCTGGCTAATTTCGACGAGAGCTTGCTGCCCTTGCTGGACGGCCTGCACTTTCACACGCTGTGCGAGCAGAACTCCGACGACTTGGAGACTACCGCCCACGCCTTTGAGGAGAAATTCGGCCAGTACCTGTCCCGGATGCGGTGGCTGAACCTGGGCGGCGGCCACCACATCACCCGGGCGGACTACGACATCCCCCGGCTGGTGCGGGTGGTGAAGCACTTCCGGGAGAAGTACGGCCTGGAGGTTTACCTGGAACCCGGGGAGGCCGTAGTGTTAAACGCGGGCTTTTTGGTCTCCACCGTGCTGGAGATAGTCCACAACGGCATGGACATCGCCATTTTGGACACCTCCGCCGCCTGCCACATGCCCGACGTGCTGGAGATGCCCTACCGCCCGCCGGTGAAGGATTCCGGCAAGGCGGGGGAGAAGCCCTACACCTACCGCCTGACAGGACCCACCTGCCTGGCCGGGGACGTCATCGGGGACTACTCCTTCGACCACCCCCTGGCAGAGGGCAGCCAAATCGTCCTGGAGGACATGGCGCTGTACACCATGGTCAAGACCAACACCTTCAACGGCATGCCCCTGCCTACCATCGCCCTGCGCCATGAAGACGGCACGGTGGATGTGGTGAAGGAGTTTGGCTACGAGGACTTTAAGAGCCGGTTGAGCTAAACGAGAGGCGCCGCGAAGCGGAGTAAAAGTTTTTTGGTCAAGCTTTTTTTCAAAAAAGCTTGCGGGTTGCAGGGCAGAGCCCTGCGGCCTTGCCCTTTACTGGCGCAGCCGGAAAGAAACCAGGGGCCAGGGCGCACGCCGCCGAAGGCGGATAGCCCGCAGCCCCGGCCGGCGGGACGGAAACTTTCCCCTTTGACAGAAGCTCACCTTGCGGAGTTTCCGCCTGTATCCAATAAAACAAAAGGACACCCAATTTCCTGGGTGTCCTTTTTTTGCGTGTGATAGAGGTGGCTTATCCCTTCAAAGACTCCACAATGGCGTCCTTCAAGGCGTCCAGCTGGGCCTTGCTGTCCTCTTTCAGGGAGGACTTCACCGTGACCACGGGCTCCAGCAGGGTGATGTTCTTCATGCTCTCCAGCTCGGCCTGGATGAGCTTGCCGGAGGCGGGGTTCCAGGTGCCGTTCTGGATGATGCCCACGGTGCGGTTCTGCACCAGCAGGGCCTCCATGTCGTGGATGAAGTTGTACATGGCGGGGTAGATGCTGTTGTTGTAGGTGGGGCAGGCCAGCACAATGTGGCTGCACCGGAACACCTCGGAAATCAAGGTGGAGACGTGGGTGCTGGATACGTCATACACGGCGATGTTCTTCACGCCGGCCTCCGCCAGGCCGTTGGCCAGCAGGTTGGCGGCGTTCTCCGTGTTGCCGTACATGGAGGCGTAGCAGATGGCCACAGCCTTGTCCTCGGGCTCGTAGCGGCTCCACAGGTCGTACTTGTTCAGCAGGTAGGCCAAGTCGCTGCGCCACACCGGCCCGTGCAGGGGGCAGATGGTGGCGATGTCCAACCCACCCAGCTTTTTCAAGGCCGCCTGGACCTGGGCGCCATATTTGCCCACAATGTTGGAGTAGTAGCGGCGGGCGTCCTCCAGCCAATCCTTGTCGAAGTCCACCTCGTCGTTGAACAGGGCGCCGTCCACCGCGCCGAAGGTGCCGAAGGCGTCGGCGGAGAACAGGACCTTCTCGCTCTCCTCATAGCTGACCATCACCTCGGGCCAGTGGACCATGGGGGCGGTGTAGAAGCGCAGGGTGTGCTGGCCCAGCTCCAGGGCGTCGCCCTCCTTGACCACCAGGGCGTGGCTGTCCACGTCAAAGTCGTAGAACTGGCGAATCATCTGGAAGGTTTTGGCGTTGCCCACAATCTTCAGGTTGGGATAGTAGGGCAGCAGCATCTCAATGGTGGCGCAGTGGTCGGGCTCCATGTGGTTGACGATGAGGTAATCCAAGGGCTTGTCCCCCAACGTGGCCCGCACGTTCTGGATGAACTGCAGCGCGATGGAGGAGTCCACCGTGTCCAGCAAAGCGGTTTTCTCGTCCAAAATGACGTAGGAGTTGTAAGACACCCCCCGGGGGATGGGGAAGAGGTTCTCAAACAGGGCCAAGCGGCGGTCGCTGCCGCCCACCCAAACGATAGAGTCGCTGATGTTTCTTGTATAGACCATGGCTTGCTCCTTTCCAAAGATGGCGCCAGGGACTGGCCCGCCCCGGCTGCCGTGCTTTTCCCCAGGGCGTGTGCTGGGCCCCGGGCTTTTCGTTAAAGAAGTATCAACTAAGGAGAGGGTACCATATTTTCCGCCCGTTGGCAAGCGTGGAAAGGCCCCTTGGGAAAGGAAATTTTCGGCCCTGGTTCCCCGCCCGGACAATCGGCTAAATCCAGGTTTTTCCTGGGGGAGAATCTGTTTATTTCCCATAAAGTGTGATAAAAGATTGACAAAGGCGAAAAATGGTAGTATGCTATGGGCGAAAGAGATAGTTTAAGTCTTAAACAAAAGTCTTAAACCAAGCTTGCGCGGGCAGCGCGGCGCCTGGAATAAACAAAGAAACGTAAAGTGGAGTGTGAAGCATGAAATTCAAGTACCGCTGGTGGGGAAAGGGCGACGTGGACGCCTCGATAGGCATCTTCTTCGACGGTTTTTCCAAAATCCTTTCCGCCACTGGGATTATGCTCTTTGTGTTCGGCATGCCGGCAGACATTGTGCTGGGGAAGATTGTGCCCGGTGTGGGCCTGGCCATTTTCGCCGGGAACCTGTGGTATTTTTACGAGGCTTGGTCCCTGGCCAAAAAAGAACACCGCCAGGACGTGACCGCCCAGCCCTTTGGCATAGGGGCCTCTCAGCTGACGGGCTGGCTGTACCTTATTATGGGCCCTGTCTATTGGCAGACCGGCGACGCGGAATTGGCTTTCCAAGTGGGGCTGGCGGCCTCCCTCATCGGCGGCTTCATCGAGGTGCTGGGGGGCTTCATCGGCCGGTGGATCGTCAAGGTGGTGCCCCACAGCGCCTTGATGGGCAACATGGCCTCCTCGGCGCTGGTGTGGCTCTCCTTTGTGGGCATCGCCATGGTGTTTGACAAGCCCCTCTACGCGTTGCTGCCCTTCTGCATGGTGGTTATCGACTACCTGGGCAAGGCGGACAAGCGCTTTCAGAAAATCCCCACCGGCGTGGTGGCGGTGGTGCTGGGGGCCGTCATTGCCTGGTGCGGCGGGTACCTCACCTGGGATAACTTCACCGCCTCCTTCTCCAACCTGGGCTTTTACCCGCCCACCTTCTGCGGCGGCGACATTGTGCAGGGGATGAAAGGTATTTTCCCCTTCCTGCCGGTTATCATCCCCTTGCAGATTAACAATTTCCTCTCCACCCTTCAGGGCATCGAGGCCGCCAAGGCGGTGGGGGACAGCTACCCGGAGCGCCGCTCCATGGTGATGGACGGCTGCTCTACGATGCTGGGCAGCCTGTTCGGGAACCCCTTTCCCACCACGGTGTACTTTGGGCACCCCGGCTGGAAGGAGCTGGGCGCCCGGGCCGGGTTCTCCTTGGTGAACGCCGTAGCCTACCTGCTCATCTGCCTGACCGGCCTCACCGGCGTGCTGATGGCCCTCATCCCCACCGAGGCGGTGATGGTGCTGCTGGTGTTTGTGGGCTTCTCCGTGACGGCCGCCACCTTCCAGGAGCTGGACAAGAAGTATGTCAACGTGGTGCTCCTCTCTTTGGTGCCCATTTTGTTCCAGTATATCCAGACGCAAATCAGCTCCTCTGTCCAGGCGGCGGGCACCACGGTGGAAGCTTTGACCGCCGCCCAGTTCGCAGAATATTCCGTGCCCATCCAGGGCATTCAGTATTTGGGGAACGGGGCGTTCCTCTCCAGCCTGCTGCTGGCGGGGCTGCTGGCCTACGTGGTGGATAAGAAATACTTCCACGCGGCGGCCTTTGGCGGGGCTCTAGCCTTCTGCTCCTTCATCGGGATGATCCACGCCCCCTCTGTGGCCCTGTTCCCGGCGGAGGGCATCCCCTTTGGGATTGTGTACCTGGCGGCGGCTGCCTGGCTGGTGGTCAAGGGGCTGCTGTTCCGTCAGGACAGGTAAGGCGGCAAGCCCGCCGGCGGCACACTGCACTAGGCGATTGCGCCCGAGGGTTTCGGGTGCGCACCATAGAAAGATTTATGTAGGAGGAAGAAAAATGACGGACAGCGTAAAAATCCCACTGTTCAAAAAAGCGGACTTGGACGCTTCCATCGGCGTGTTTTTCGATGGGTTTTCCAAGGTGATTGTGGCCGTGGCCATTTTGCTGGGCACCTTTGGCCTGGACGGCGCCACGGTGTTTGGCACCATGATGCCCGGCGTGCTGGTGAACGTGATTGTGCTAAACGGCGGCCTGTGGCTGTATTACCGCCACGTGGCCAAAAGCCGCGGCGACCGCGACCTCACCGCCATCCCCGCGGGCCTGCAGGCCGGCCGGATGTTCATCTGGCTGTACTCCATCATGCTGCCGGTGTACAACACCACCGGCGACGCCCAGCTGGCCTTTAAGGTGGGCGTGCTGGCCCACTTCATCGGCGGCGCGGTGTTCATCATCGGCGCGTTTGTGGTGCCGCTGGTTTTGAAAATCGTCCCCGCTGGCGCCCTGTTCGGCAGCCTGGCCGGCGGAGCCATGGCCTTTTTGATTCTCCAGTCTATGGACGGCACCCTGAAGATGCCTTTGGTGGGCTGGCTCTCCCTGATTGTGCTCTTTGTCATCTACCTGGGCAAGGTGAACACCAAGCTGCCCGCCGCCCTTATCGCCATTGTGGTGGGCGCCGGCATTGCCTGGGCCACCGGGGCCATGAGCTTCTCCACTGTCACCGACTCTTTGCAGAACCTGGGCTTCTACATCCCCAATGTGACTTTCGGCATTTTCTCTGGGGACGTGATTTCCCAGACGCTGCCCTTCCTGCCCATTATCATTGTGTTCTCCCTAAATGAGGTCATCACCGGCATCCAGGCGGTGGAGCAGGCCAAGGAGTGCGGCGACACCTTCTTCACCACCACCAAGCCCTTGGTGCTGGCTGGCGTCTCCAGCATGGTGGGCGCCCTGTTCGGCAACCCCCTGGCTGTGGGCCTGTACTGGGGCTATCCCGGCTGGAAGAAGATGGGCTCCGGCACCGGCTACCACCTGGGCATTGTGGTGCTCTACGCCTTGGTGGGCCTGACCGGCCTGTCCGCCATCATCACCGCCTTTATCCCCGAGGCCGTGGTGCTGCCCATTTTGGTGTTTGTGGGCATCTCCAGCTACTCCCAGGCTTTCGAGGTGGTCACCAAGAAGTACTACCCCGCGGTGATTATGGCCTCCCTGCCTGTGGTGATGGACTTTATCATGGACAATGTGGCCGAGGGCAAGCTGGCCGGCTTCTCCGCCTTTGACAACGGCTCGGCCTTTGTGGGCCTGCTGGTGGGCTGTGTGTTTATGTTCATCATCGACAACGACTGGCTGAAAGCCTCCATCACCAACGTGGTGGCCCTGGCCCTCACCGGCATTGGCATGATTCACTCCCCCGGCCTGCTGTTTACAGAAAGCTACAGCCCGAACCTGGGCTTTGTGGCGGTGTACTGCGTGCTGATTGTGGGCTTCCTGGTGCTGCACCTTATCAAGTTCAACCAGAAGGCCCACCAGGCAGACCTGGAAGCGGAAAAGGCCGCCGCCCTGGCAGCCGCCAAACAAGAATAACCCCGGAGGAATGTATCTATGAAAACCTTAGTCATCACCGGCGCGGCCCGGAAGAACGGCCACACCAACCAAATGGTCAAGCTGTTTTTGGATACCCTGGGCGGCGAGTACACCATCATCGACGCCTACCGCGCGGAGAACATCGCCCCCTGCAAGGACTGCCGCTATTGCTGGCACAAGAAGGGCTGCTCCATCCACGACGGCATGGACGAAGTCTACCGGCTGCTGGAGGAGGCCGACAACGTGGTGCTGGCCTCTCCCATGTACTTCCACTCCATCACCGGCAAGATGAAAGCCCTCATCGACCGCTTCCAGGTGTACTGGGCCGGCCATGTCCGCAACGATATGCCCGAGAAGCCCCTGCGCAAGGGCGCCATCCTCATGGTGGGCGGCGCGCCCAGCTTCCCCAACCAGTTTTTGGGCGGCGAGCTGGTGCTGAAGAACCTGCTGAACGACCTGAGCACCGAATGTTTGGGTGAAGTGTGCCTGCCCAACTCGGACCACGACTCCCTGGAGACCCGCCCGGACATCGCCCGGCAGGTGGTGGAGCTGGCGGAGAAGATGAAGGCCGCGCAGGAATAAAAACCGCGAAGCGGCGTAAAAGTTTTGCCAGCTTTTTCAAAAG
>FR893585.1 GCA_000435395.1 Firmicutes bacterium CAG:94 | reverse complement strand
GCCTGTAATCCCAGCACTTTGGGAGGCTGAGGAGGATTCCGACACACTGGTGTACCGGGTGATTGAACGAGTAACCGTCCTCTCCAAAGAAGAAATCCGCATCCGCTTCATCGGTGGGTTTGAAATTACCCAACCCCTTCACTAAGAAGCAGGCACAGAGAAATACTGGCAAATTGGGCGCTGCCGGTGTCTCTCTGTGCCTGCTTTTCTCGTTGAGAAATGGGTCGATTTGTGATATAATTTTGAAAAAGAACTCTTACTTAACGTGTTGAGAATGCAAGTAAAAGTTGAAATGAACAAATTGTTCACATGCCTCATCATATATGAAGGGGATTTTATCGTTTATCTACCTTTCCCTAAAGATGAGATAAGGAAAGAAGGATTTACAATTATGGAGAGTAATAGAGGCTCAGAATGGCGAAGATGGGAATTGCATTTGCATACCCCTGGCACTAAAAAGGCGGATCAATATACAGGAAAAACAACTGATGAAAAATGGGATAACTTCTATACTTCTATCGCTAACTACATACGTGATGGAAGTGACCCTTTACACTCGATTTGTGCTATTGCAATTACCGACTATCTTTCCATAGATAACTATCTTAAAGTTTGCGAGGATAAACGGCTCCCCAATAGTGTCAAATTTGTTTTCCCAAACGTTGAGTTGAGAATGACACCAATTGCATCAAATTCCCCCATAAATATACATTGCTTATTTGATCCAAGCATTGTCGGAGAATTAGAGAGCCGTTTTTTTGCACATTTAAAGTTTCATTATAAGGGCAATCCGTATAGTGCCACAAAATCTGAGTTAATTAGATTCGGTCGTGATTTCAATGGGGATCCATCTCTAAATGAGAAGGAAGCCCTTTTGATTGGAACAAACCAATTTATTATTTCGATAGACACACTCTTAGATGTTTTTTCTCGCGATTCCCAACTAAAAGAAAAAACGATTATTGTGGTATCAAATAACAGCGCAGATGGTGCTTCTATGTTACGCGCTCATAGCGATTATTTCGTAGGTGATATTTCGCAATTAGAGGCTACGCGGAGGACAATTTATCAACTTTCCGACATGGTGTTTTCATCCAATCCCAAAGACATAGCATATTTTCTTGGAGAAGGGCCTGATGACACAAACATTGTAAAAGAAAAATGTGGTTCATTAATGCCTTGTATTCATGGTTGCGATGCACATAGCAATGAAAAAGTGTTTGCTCCAGCGGATGATCGCTTTTGCTGGATTAAAGCGGATCCAACTTTTGAAGGGTTGAAGCAAGTCCTTTATGAACCGAAGGAGCGTGTGCGTATTAGCAGTAGTGTTCCAGATGAAAAGCCTGAATACTATGTGATTGACCGAGTGGAGATAGCAGGAAATGATAAATTTTCACCTGAACCTATCTATTTTAGTGATAAGCTCACATGTATCATAGGAGGAAAATCAACTGGAAAATCCCTGCTTCTTCATAATATGGCAATGGCGATAGATGAAAAGCAAGTAGAGAAAAAGCAGGAAACCGCAACAACGAATGTCAGGCAAATTCCAGAGTTAAAAGTTTACTGGCGTGATGGTGTTTGCAGTGATGATAGAGGTAAAGGTCGAAAAATCGTTTATATACCACAAACATACTTAAACCGGCTTAGTGACGAAGAACAGGAAACTACGGAAATTGATACCATTATCCAAGACATCGTTTTACAGGATGAAAAGTGCAGCGAAGCATACCATTTGATGGGTGAACAAATTTCCGAGCAGAAACAAAAAATAGCGAAATCAATCGTTGATTTCTTAAAAATTGTTGCTGACCGGACTGAACTTTATGAGCGATGCAAAGAAATTGGCGATAGAGAGGCAATTGAAACTGAACTTGCAAAATTAAATGCCCAATTAGAACAATTGAGTAAAGAATACGATGTCACAGAGGCCGAAATAGCAGAATATCAAAGTGCTGTAGAAAAAGCTAAAGTATCGCGAGAAACTTTTTCAGCTGCGACTAAAGAAATAGGCTTGATACAAGAGATTCAATCTGTTTTAGAAGTTAAACTCTCACCGAATGGTATCTTTTCAATTTTTAATGAGTCGATTAGCAATGCCATTGATGAAGTAAGAAAGATTGCTGATGAAGCTTGGGCTTCCAAACGGGAGAAAATTCTACAAGATGCCCGTAAGCAGTGTGGAGATATTGAGTCGGCTATAAGTAAATATGAAGAGACAGTCAGTGCATTAAAGCCTAAAATGGATGGAAATGAGCGGGTTAGTAAACTTTCCGCTGCTATTGTGAACGAGCGAGAACGGCTGGCAAAACTTTCTGAATACAAGGCCCGCCTAAACACCGTGCAGGAACAGTATAAACAAAAGCTGAATGAGTTAAGTCAATCGTTTTCTGCCTTTAGCCAAATATATCATGCTTATGTAGATAGCATTAACAGTAGCTCTGTGTCTTCTACAGGTGAATTGGAGTTTTCCGTAAGAAAAGTGTTTCGAGCTGAACAATTTTCTCGGAAAATTTCAGAAATATTAAATAATAAGTCAATAAATAGATTTTCCGTTTTTAATCTTCATGATATAACAGAAGATGCGTTATCCACGGAGCATATTGTGGCATTTATCGAAGCCATCCTTAATAATTCAAAAGAATCACTGCAACTAAAGAGCGGCTATACTGTGGAATCTGCACTCAGAGAAATCTTATCCGATTGGTACAACATAGACTATGTTGTCAGAATGGACAATGACGATATACAAGATATGTCACCAGGCAAGAAAGCTTTGGTCTTACTTAGACTTCTTATCAGCCTTGCCGAAAGCAGGTGTCCGATCCTTATAGATCAGCCAGAGGATGACCTTGATAACAGATCAATTTTTGACGAATTGATACGATTTATCAAAGAGAAAAAGGTTGATAGACAAATTATTACTGTTACGCATAATGCCAATATCGTCCTTGGTGGTGATGCTGAATTGGTTATAGTTGCGAATCAAGATGGGAAGAATGCTCCCAATAAACAGCATCGCTTTGAATACCGTGGTGGCTCAATCGAGAACAATTCCCCTGTTTATGACAATGGCGAAATTGTTCCAGGTATATTGAATTGCAAAGGAATACAGGAACATATTTGTGAAATCCTTGAAGGTGGTGAACAAGCCTTTGCATTGAGACAACATAAATATCGCTTCATTAAAAGCTAATATTTTTCCTTTTTAGATAGGGTATCTTTTTTGTCAACATAACCCATTGTCGAAAGAAGTCGATTGTTGCAGAGCAGTCGACTTCTTTTATTTTTTATGTTAATCTAAGACTGAAAACAATTATAATGGAGTGATAATATGGAAATTAGAAATATGATTAGAACAGATATACCACAATTAGCAATCTTATATCAACAGTTTTGGAATGAACATTCCGATATATTAGCGATGCAAAACCAATTTGATAAACTTTCTAAAGACGAGAGGTATATCTTGTTAAGTGCAGTAATGGACGATAAACTGGTTGGTGCTGTAATGGGGATAGTCTGTCAAGAACTATACGGGAACTGTAAGCCATTTTTGGTTTTAGAAAATATGGTTGTCGATCAAGGTACAAGAAGAAAAGGTATTGGAAAATCTCTGCTCAGCAGGCTTGAGGAAATTGCAAAATCCAGAGATTGCTCCCAAATAATCCTGGTTACTGAGTTAGAAAGGGTGGACGCTTGTTTGTTTTATGAAGCATGTGGTTTTCAGACAAATAATAAAGGCTATAAGAAAAAACTGTAATAAGAAATAATCTCACGGCAGCTATATTCATTTTTTCGTCGGTTGAATGATCGGGTATCTTTTTTGTCAACTAAACCCAGGCTGAACCTGGACGCAATTGGCGTTCCAGGTTCAGCTTTTTCTTTTATCTTGACGTTCTCAAGCCGTGTATGCCCGTTGGGGCGTGCTTATAACTGGCCGGAATTGCGGTAAGTTTATGGCCTGTCCTTTTTCGGGGAAATGAGGATGTTTCACTTAAAATCTGATATGTAACAGGAGGTTCAAGTCGATGACAAAAATTCTATTCATCTGCCACGGCAACATCTGCCGCAGCCCCATGGCGGAATTCGTCATGAAAGACCTGGTGCGCAAGGCCGGGCTGGAGAAGTCTTTTTACATAGAGTCGGCGGCCACTAGCCGGGAAGAACTGGGAAACCCCGTGTACCCTCCCGCCCGGCGGAAGCTGGCGGAGCACGGCATCAGCTGCCAGGGGAAAACAGCCCGGCAGCTCACCCGGGAGGACTACCAGTCCTTCGATTTGCTGGTGGGTATGGACTGGGCCAATCTGCGGAATATGGAGCGCATCTGCGGCGGCGACCCCCAGGGCAAGCTCCACCTGCTGCTGGATTACACCGTCCGCCCCGGCCAAGTGGCCGACCCCTGGTACACCGGGGACTTCGACGCCACCTGGCGGGATGTGCTGGAAGGCTGCCAAGGGCTGCTGGCCCAGCTGGCCCCGTAACACCGGGTTTTTCACATAGCGGAAGCAGGTTGCATTCCACGGGGCGCTGTGGTATAATCAGAGTGCCCCTGGGTAGGGGCGCAACAGACAAATAGGTTCCTGACGCCAAAAACAGGCTTTGAGGCGGAAGGCCGGTCATAAACGCAGTTCACCGGGGGAGCCCCCGGTCTGTTTGCCGCGCCTTTCCGGGTGCGGCTTTTGTTTTGCCCAGGGACCCGCAAAAGGAGGTTTCCCTGTGGAAACAAGGATTGCCGTCATCGGCATTGTGGTGGAGGAGGAGCGCTCTGTGGAGCTTTTAAACGAAATCCTCCACGAGTACCGGGATGCCATCATTGGCCGCATGGGCATCCCCTACCGGCAGAAGGGCATCAGCATCATCAGCATCGCGGTGGACGCCCCCCAGGACACCATCTCCGCCCTGTCGGGCAAGGTGGGCAAGCTGCCGGGGGTCAGCTCGAAAACAGCCTACGCCGGGGTGAAAAAGTGAGCGCCCCCCAAAAGCTGGCGGAAACTTTGGCCGCCTGCCACGACCTGGAGGACGGCGAGCTGTTGCTGCTCCTGCGGGACAGCGGCCCCCACACCCGGGAGTTCCTGCGGCAGCAGGCCCAGGCCCAAGCCCAGGCTTTCTATGGCAGCCAGGTGTTCATCCGAGGGTTGATTGAGTTTACCAACTTCTGCAAAAACGACTGCTACTACTGCGGCATCCGCCGGAGCAACCCCCAGGCCCAGCGCTACCGCCTGAGCCAGGAGCAGATCCTCGCCTGCTGCCAGGCGGGCTATGGGCTGGGATTCCGCACCTTTGTGCTCCAGGGAGGGGAGGACCCCTGGTTCACCGACGAGCGCCTGTGCGCCATTGTGCGAGCCATCAAGGAGCGCTGGCCGGACTGCGCCGTCACCCTTTCCGTGGGGGAGCGCAGCCAGGAGAGCTACCGCCTGCTGAAAGAGGCCGGGGCCGATAGGTACCTGCTCCGCCACGAGACGGCCACCCCCGGCCACTACGCCAAGCTCCACCCGCCGGAGCTCTCCCTGGCCCACCGCCTGGAGTGCCTGCGGCAGCTGAAAGAGCTAGGCTACCAGGTGGGGGCGGGGTTCATGGTGGGCTCGCCCTACCAGACGCTGGAGGACCTGGTGCGGGATTTGCGCTTCCTCAAGGAGTTTGGGCCCCACATGGTGGGCATCGGCCCCTTTTTAAGCCAGAAGGACACGCCCTTCCGGGACTTCCCCAACGGCAGCGGGGAGCTGACGCTGCTGCTGCTGTCCATTGTCCGGCTGCTGCTGCCGGGGGT
>FR893584.1 GCA_000435395.1 Firmicutes bacterium CAG:94 | reverse complement strand
GAGAAAAATTTTTGAATGGGTGAGTCTATCAAAATGCTGCTTAAGAGCTACACATATATTTTTCCTCCTTAGCCAAAATGGGCCAATCCGCACAAGGCAGACTGGCCCATTTTGGCAGGTAACTGGCCCGCCTTGCCGTAAGTAAAAGTTCTTTTGTCTTTATTCCCACTTGAAGAATTTCACCACAATATCAAAAAAAGCAACAAGTAAATGGCGTGAATAGAATTCTGTACTGTTAACAACAGGAGAGGGCCTGTTGGAGTTATGTCTTGTCCTTTGCACAAAAGATGTTAATTGCTTCGCTAAAGAAAGATGCCAGATTTCCACTGCCGAATCCATTTATATAATTGGAAAAGCGATCGTCACTGATATAGAGTTGCCCCAAGTAGAGCAAAATTTGATTATCACATTTATAAAAGGATTCAGAGATATACTGCTGCCACTCTTTTACGATTTGTTGTACTTCTTGACAGGCGGGAGATTGATTTTGAAATCGAGCTAATTTCTCAAAGGTATCCTTAGACACAGAAAGAAATCTCTCTAATTGATTTCGTTGACCTTCTTTTGGCTGCGACAAAAATGCTGCTTCATATTCTTTGAAACTATGGGTATCACCCCAACGTTCCAAAACTTCTGACCTATATTTCTCTTTCAGTTCAAGCACTTTTGTATCTGAAAAAGGGGCAAAAGACGAGACAGGATTTCCTTCTATTTCTGTTTTTATCAGGGAGATCAGAGCATCAATACGTTCCTTTTGCGCCTGTAAAACATCAAGGTGTCTTTTCAACGCTTTCGTTCGATCATAATTAGGAGAAGCGAGCAAGCTCTTGATTTCCTTCAATGCAAATCCCACTTCACGAAAAAATAGAATTTCCTGCAACCGGCTTAAATCATCATCAGTATACAAACGATATTTACTGTCTGTAACTATAGTAGGCTTCAAAAGTCCTATTTCATCGTAGTAATGCAATGTCCGTATTGTGATACCTGTTAGGTCAGCAACTTCATGTACTGTCATCCTCCTATCACTCATTCCAAAAATCCTCCACAGTTTCTAAAATTTCACTTGCAGGCAGCAGCGTAGCTTCAATAATGCTTTTTCCTGTCTTTTTTAAGTAGTGTTTAACCAAATGATACCCGCAAGCGTAGCCTGCACAGTAGGGCAACCCAACGCAAGGGTAATTTTGCATCGCGGCCATCTCGTCGCCATAGAGGTAGGCGTTTAGATTCTCAAGCCCTTGAACATTCAGTCCATCGTGAATAATAGGTTTGATGTACTCATTCAGGGTTTGCATATCCGTTTTGGTCACCCACGGGCCTGCCTTGTCCTCGCCATACAAATGAGTTGCAAAGTTTTCAGCAAGCCCCTCGCTGACCATCATCTCCCCAAGGGTGATACTATTCCTCCACTTAATAAACTGAAAACGCACATTATGGTTTACTTCGTGGGCCAGTGCAACAGGAAGGCGAGTCAGTGTAAATTCATTGGGGATCAGCCACGCCATGATATACCCCGGAATACCGCCATCGCCGCAATATCCTTCATTCAGAGAAATATAGGGGCTTTCAGCATTTGCCAATAAAACCGTAAATAGATATTCGCTGACGGGTAATTCAATCCCATTGTTCAAAAAACATTCCAAGGATTTCCGAATGGATTGCTCACAAGAATCCCAGAGCCAATCAGAAGAAAGGCTCTCAATATTTGCTTTTTGTGACTGATCCACCTTTGTGGGGGAGATAAGACCCAGCATATCACTTGCCATGATAATGTCATAGCCGTTGGGTGTAGCTGCCTTCATGGGAATTTGATAGCAGTCCCACTTGCCCTTAAAAGGCATCATCAGCTCATACCGGTAAATGTCGTTTTTCTTTTCTACGGGGGCCTCCATTATTTTTTTGTAGACGGCATCCGAACGTACATAGCTTAATTTCATATAGTCACATTCCTTTCTGGTTTTTTACAGCATACACTATGACGTAACGTGAGAGTCAAGAGGAATGTTAGGGACTGTACCATATTTTTCTGAAAGTGGCAAGCCTTTTGTAATGGGCCAATCCGCATAAGGCAGACTGGCCCATTTTGGCAAGTAGTAGTCTTGCCTTGAAAAATAATTTATGAAGATTTCCCGCTTTGCTCTATATGTAGTTCGCCTTTTTTCAGCCGGAACACCACATCCGCCTGTTTTGCCAGCTCGTTTGAGTGGGTGACTACTACCACGCATTTATTCATCTGATGTGCGCTTTCTTTCAGGATTTCTGTAATATCCTGAGCGGTTTCTTCGTCCAGATTGCCAGTAGGCTCGTCCGCCAAAATCACTGGAGCCTCGCTGGCCAGTGCCCGCGCAATGGCTACACGTTGCTGCTGACCGCCGGAAAGCTTCAACACGTTTCGTCTTGTTTCTTCCTTCGTCAACCCCAGCCGTTCCAGAAACGGAAATGCTGGTTTTTTGGAAATCAGCCGGACATTCTCCTGCGGAGTCATATAATCAATCAGGTTGTAGCTCTGAAAGATAAACGAAACATTCTTTTTCCGGTGTCCTGCTAATCCGGTCTGTGCAACATCCTTCCCTTCAAACAGGATAGCCCCGCTTGTGGGACTGTCCAGACCGCCCAACAGGGAAAGGAGCGTTGTCTTGCCACAGCCGGAGGGGCCGAGAATGGCATACATCTTTCCAGCCTCCATCCGCGCGTCAATTCCTCTGAGTACCTTTTTCTTTTTATCATAAGAATAGGTCAAGTTTTGTAATTCCAAAGTTCCCATATAGCTACCTCCTATTCACCTTCCGGTACAAATTCATAGTTGAAGTCATAGTCCTTTACTTTATCCGGCACCTCATAATCTATCATGGGCGCACCAGACTGCTCCTGCGTTTCGTCCCCTTTGTTCTCCTTCGGGGTACACCCAGTGAACAACAGTACCAGAAGAAAGAATATAGGAAACAATTTCCATACTTTTTTCATATCGTTACCGCCTTTCTCAGCTCATTTTTGATAAAATCTCTCGCGGTTTCAGCCGCATGACGGAAATCGAGGAAAATCCAGCGGATACCGTTACAATTCCGATCCCAAGCAGGAATAGGAGCCCCATTTCCTCAAACTGTACGCGAACCTGTAATTTAGGGGGTTCTATTTTCTGATCTTCTGCGTCTGTTCCGGCTTCGCCACGGCTTCCGGCAGATAAGCCGTTCTCCTGCTGCACCTCTGTTACCGCCTGCCCGGATTGCAGGACGTTTCCCATCTGGCCTGCAATGGCGCTGGCAGAGAAATAAGAAAGGGAAAACGCCAGCACTGCTATGAGTAAAACCTCGGCAATATACTGTCCTAAAATCGACAGCTTGCTGATCCCAACAGAAAGCAGCACGCCGGTTTCGTGGATTCGGGTTCTGGCCCACATGGTAAGAATGAGCGAAAGGATGGCAATGCTTACAATCAGCGCGACAATCAAAATAGTGGCTACCAGCTCCGATAATTGTTCTAAGGAGGACGCGGCGTTCTCATAGTCCTCGTTGTCAAGCAGAAAAGAGAATCCCTTCCAGTCCACACCGGAGATACCCTTTACTTTAGAAATAATTTCCTCCATGTTCTGCGGATCGTCTACTGATACGGTCAGCTCATTAAATCCCTGGATTGCAGGGCCGTTTTCATAAGCCACTAAAGTGGCGAGATCAGTAATAATGAGATTTTGTATTTTATCGTAGGTTGTTACCTGATCGTTGATACCTTCGATTTCTTTTGGAGAAAACAGGCCCACAATTTCAATCTCCACGCCTTTGTCCGTTTGGATTTTGTCACCAATTTTCAGGCCGTTTTTCTCAGCCAAATCCTTGCTGATTAGCCCCTTGTTTTTGTCGTCCGGCAGGATATGCCGCCCCTGCGTCAGCGTAAGCTGCCCGGAAGTAAACCGGGTAAGCTCCTCGCTTTTCCATGTGCTTAAAATCTTTGAGGATGCGCGAAATTCTTCCTCAATGGGGATATTGCCGGTAAATAGTTCCAGAGAGGGGAACGCCGCCAGACTCTCCACGGTGGCGCTACACTCCTTGATCCCCTCAATTTCCCGGATTTGCTCTACCAGCTCCGGGCTGATCTGCTGGGTGGAATATATCAGGGTTCCGCCCTCCACGCTTTCCACCTTCAAATAGGGATTGTTTTCCGTGTAGTCAAAGCCAATGAGAAAACTCCCGCCAAGGCTTTGCCGCAGCTCCTGCTGGGCGGCTTTCGAAGCGTTCCCCAGCGCCAGAGCGGTCAGTACAAAGGTTGCCATCACCAGCAAGATGACAAAAAGAAGGATACTCTTGCCCCTCTTGCGGACGATGTACAGCCACGCTCGATTCATAAAGTTCATAGAATGACCTCCGTTTCATATAGGATAAGTGTTGCAACGCTGACAGCATAGCACCCCAATATGGAACCAGTATGAAACGGATAAAAAAGCAATCGCTTTATGGGAGATAAAGGATAAAGCACATTCCCGGTGGGTTTTTAGTTGCCTCAAATTGATAGGGCAGCCCAAGGGCCTTTGAAAGCGTATCTACAATATATAATCCCAGCCCATTCCCGCCATCTTTACGGTCACGGGCAAAGTCCGGACGGTAGAACGGCTCAAATACATGTGCCAGCTTATCCGGCGGGATGGGCGTACACTCGTTTTCTATTTTTATCTGCCGGGCGGTCAATAGAACGGTGATCTTGCATCCCGGCTTTGTGTAGGAAACCGCGTTGGAGAGCAGATTGGACAGGATTTTTTCAAGGCCTTTCTTTGACGTGTGGACAGGGCACTTTCCCTGTATGCTGAAAGAAAAGTCGAGTCCCTTTGCCTTCGCAATCAACTGATAAGGCTCGCAGATCGCCGGAAGACACTCCGACAGGTCAAAGGTTTCCGCGTCTTGTTTCTCCTGTGTAAAATCCAGCCGGGAGGTATCCAGAATTTCTTTAATCATAAAGGAGAGCTGTCCGGTAATCTCCTTACATTCCAACAGACAGCGATCCCGGTCTTTGTATTTTCCAATGCCTAAGATCATGTTTTCCAAAATCGCGTTCAGGGCCGTCACCGGCGTTTTCAGCTCATGGGAGGCGGCCCGCAGGAAATCAATTTTTGACCGTTCCGCCTCACGGACGTTTTGCTTTTCTTCTTCCAGATTTTCAATGGTGGAAAGCAGGCTGGCATACAGCTTATTTACGCGGGCGGCCAGCTCGCCAATCTCGTCCTTCGTATGCACCACGCAGATTGCAGCCTTATCCAGTTTTTCCATCTTTTCCGTTGTTTCCGCAATCTGCTTGATTGGCCTCGTCATGGCTCTGGAAAACAACAGGGAACACCCGGCGGAAATGATGGCGCAGCAAAACAGGGATACCGGCAGTGCTTTTCCGATAGCGGATTTTATCAAAATACCAGTATTCACATCACTCTCAATAATGGCCCCTTCCACAAAACGGTTGGTGCTTACGGTCATTTGCGGCGCAAGCACGTAGAGAAAGACATGGGCCATTACAGTGACAAATAGCATCACCCCAAAGGTGTATAAGAAGATTTTAGTAAAGAGCGTTAAGTTTCTCATGGGTGTTCCTCATACTTGTAGCCAACGCCTTTTACCGTTACAATCCGGTCAAGACTCAGCTTTTTCCGTAAATTTTTGATGTAGGTATCAATAGTTCGGTCGATGATGGGGTAATCATATCCCCACAACTCGTCCAAGATCTGCGACCGTGTAAGCACCAGACCTTTATGCTCTATCAGCAATTTCAGCAGGTCGATCTCCTTTGGTGTCAGGTCAATAGGGCCGTCCGGCCCGGAAGCGGTGTAGCCGCCAAAATCCACCGTAATATCGCCTATCTGGATTTGGCTCAGTTCCGGGCTTTTCCCACACCGCCGCAGCAGAGCCGTCACCCGTTTCCCCAGCAAAAGCATGGAAAAGGGTTTTGTGATATAGTCGTCCGCCTGTTCATCAAAGCTGGCCGCCTGAGTAGGCTCATCGTCAAGGGCGGTAAGCATTAAGACGGGGATGCCGCTCGTTTGACGCAGTTCTTTTAATACCTCCAAACCGGTTCGTTTCGGGAGCATAATGTCCAGAACCACTAAATCAATGGATTTTTCCCTTGCGATCTGCAAGCCCTGCTCTCCATCGAAGGCAGACAAAACCTTATGCCCTGCGGAGCTCATATATTCACAGATTGCCTCGTTGGTGGCAGTATCATCTTCCACAATCAATAAAACAGCCATTTTTACACCTCCTCACATTATTATACCAAAGCAATATGGAAACAGTATGAAATGCTTTGTGTCAGATTGACAGTGTACTGAACTTACTGGGAAAAAGCAAGCCTTTCATAACGGATCAATCCGCACAAGGCAGCTTGGCCCATTTGGCAGGTGACTGGCCCGCCTTGCTGTAAGAAAAAGTTCTTTTATATTATTACTACTTTATTCCCACTTGAAGAATTTCACCGCAATTCCTCCGCAGATAATAATCAGAGCCACCATGACAACCAGAGGGAGCCAAGCAACTTCTATCGGTAAGTCAAGAGAAGCCGCTTTCAGTAATTTGATCCTCTGTGTCAGCGGTAGAATATCTGCAATCCTCTGCAAAGCCTTGATTTTCCACCCGTGGTGTGTAAGCTGTGACTCACACAAGGCACAA
>FR893583.1 GCA_000435395.1 Firmicutes bacterium CAG:94 | reverse complement strand
CCTTGCAAAGTCCCCTCCACGAAACGTCCTCCCCCTGGAACATACTCCCCGTGCTAGGACTGTATTGTACCATTTCCCAGGGGAAAGCGCAACCCTTGCCAAACCGCGGCGGGGATAGTATAATAGCACCAAACACAAAGGGGGTCTTTCTATGGAACGCCGGGATAAAGTCAACTATTACCTGGATTTGGCCGAGGCGGTCAGCCAGCGCGGCACCTGCCTGCGGAAGCTCTACGGCGCGGTGATTGTGAAAAACGACGAGGTCATCTCCACAGGCTACGTGGGGGCGCCCCGGGGGCGGCAGAACTGCTCGGACCTGGGCTACTGCCTGCGCACCCAGCTGGGCATCCCCCGGGGGGAGCGCTACGAGCTGTGCCGCTCGGTGCACGCCGAGGCCAACGCCATCATCTGCGCCTCCCGCCGGGACATGATCGGCGCCACTTTGTACCTGGTGGGCAAGGAAGTCCCCACCGGGGAGTATGTGAAGGACGCCATGTGCTGCTCCATGTGCAAGCGCCTGGTCATCAACGCGGGCATTGAGAAAGTCATCGTCCGGGACGACAAGGAGCGCTACCGTGTTATCGAAGTGGCCCAGTGGATTGCCGACGACGAATCCCTGAAAGGGGTGCTGGGCTATTGAGCGGGGAAGGGAAACGCCCCCACTACGGCCTGCTGGACACGGTGCGGGGCGTCTGCATCCTCAGCATGGTGGCCTACCACGGCATGTACGACCTGGTGGACATCTTCGGCCTGCCCAGCGCCTGGTACACCGGGCTGCCGGGGTACATCTGGCAGCAGAGCATCTGCTGGACGTTCATTTTGCTCTCTGGCATGTGCTGGCAGCTCTCCCGCCGCCACGTGAAGCGTGGGCTGCTGCTGGTGGGCTGTGGGGCGGCCATCACCCTCATCACCTGGCTGGTGATGCCCAGCCAGCGCATCCTCTACGGGGTGCTGAACCTGCTGGGGCTTTCGGCCCTGCTGCTCATCCCCCTGGACAAGGTGTTCCGGAAAATCCCGGCCTGGGCGGGGCTCGGGGGGGCGCTGCTGCTCTTTGCCCTGACGAAAAACGTCTCCCGGGGCAGCCTGGGTTTTGAGGGCCTGGTGCTGTGCCGGCTGCCCCGCTGGCTGTACGCCACGGACCTTTTGGCGGTGGTGGGGTTCCCCTCCCCCAGCTTTTGGAGCACGGACTACTTCCCCCTGCTGCCCTGGTTTTTCCTGTTCTGCGCGGGGTACTTTTTGTGGAGCCTGCTGGACAAGAGCCCCCGGGCCAAGGAGCTGCTGCGGCCCGGCCTGCGCCCCCTAAGCTTTTTGGGGCGGCACAGCCTTGCCATCTACCTTATCCACCAGCCCGCGCTGATGGCGGTGTTCTCCGTCCTGGGGCGGATAGCGGGCTAACCGAAATGAACCGAAAAAGGCTTGCGGCCGTGGCGGCTGCAAGCCTTTCTTGCTGGGTGGGGGTCAGCGGTCCTCCTGGGCGGTGACGCTGCGGTTGATGGCGCACAAAATCCCCTTCACCGAGGCGATGCTGATGTTGTGGTCCATGCCCACGCCGAAGACGGTCTTCCCCTTGTGGCGCAGCTGGATGTAGGACACGGCCTTGGAGTCCGCGCCGGCGGACACAGCGTGCTCGCTGTAGGAGACGAACTCGTAGTCCGTCAGCCCCAAGGCCCGCAGGGCGTTGAAAAAGGCGTCGATGGGCCCGTTGCCCCGGCCGGACACCTCCTTGTTCACGTGGTGGGTGCGGATGACGCCCTCAAAGTCCACCAGCACCTGGCCGCCCATGCCGCTTTCCTCGAAGATGCGGTAGGTGAGCA
>FR893582.1 GCA_000435395.1 Firmicutes bacterium CAG:94 | reverse complement strand
GTGGAAGCCCTCTCCGCGGGGGCCCAGCGGTTCCGGGACTGGCCGGAAATCCTCCAGCGGGTGCGGGGGGACACCAAAAGCGTGGCCATGGCCTTTGCCGGGTCGGCGGCCTACGTCAACGGGGACTACATGCTCATCGAGGCGCCGGAGCTGGCCTTTGAGCTGCTGAAGCGTCCCGAGCAGCGGGACCGCATGCGGGAGGCCATCCGCCAGGTGACGGGCCGGGTGTACAAGCTGGGCCCCTACCGCCTGCCCCAGGAGCAGGCGGAAACCGCCCTGGACCCCCTGGCCGAGCTGGAGCGCCGGGCCAGGGAACAGGGCATCGCCCTGCAAGAGGAGGGGCCCTCCCCCACGGCGGACAGCCAGGAGGACGACGGCCCGCCGCCTTTGACAGACGCGGAAATCCCCTTTTGAGGAGGAGCACAGATGGAAGTAAAGACCTTTGACATCTCCCAGCTGGAGGAAGCCAAGGCCGCCTTAAAGGAGGCCTTCCTCCGGGATGAGTACGACGAGAACTACAACGAGTGGGAGTTTGCCCAGCGGGTGCTGCAATCGCCGGGGTACGTGCCCTCCCTGTGCCTGACCGCCTGGCAGGACGGGCGGCTGGTGGGGTACAACATCCTCACGGAGGCCGCCATCGGGGAGAGCCGTGGCCTGGCCTTGGGCCCTCTGGGCGTGCGGCCCGCCTATCAAAGCCAGGGGGCTGGCTCCCTGCTGGTGGAGGAAAGCCTGCGCCGGGCCAAGGCGGCGGGCTACCCCTGGGTGGCCGTGCTGGGCGGCAGCTACTACGGTCGATTTGGCTTTGAGCCCTGCGCCCCCTACGGCATCACCGTCTCGGAGGACGCGTTCGCCAACGAGCACTTGCAAATCCTGTTTTTCCAGGAGGAGGCAAAGGCCCAGGCGGCGGGGCGCATCACCTATTGCGACGCCTTTTACGACGGGGATGGAAATCTCCTGTAAAGTGATACATGAAACAACACAACGGCGCTTTGCCGGAAAGGAAGGTTTTACGTTATGAAAGCAAGACTGCCCCAAGGATACGGTGGAGGCGGCGCTGCCAACCTGCAGCAGCTGGCCCGCCAGGCCCAGAAGATGCAGGAGCAGATGGAAGCTGTCTCCGCTGAGCTGGAGGAAAAGGAATACACCGCCACCGCCGGCGGCGACGCGGTAAAGGCCGTGGTCACCGGCAAGATGGAGGTCAAGTCCGTGGAAATCAAGCCCGAGGTCATCGACCCCGAGGACGCGGAGATGCTGGGCGACCTGGTGACCGCCGCTGTCAACGAGGCGCTGCGGGCCGCTTCCCAGGAGAAGGAGGAGCGCATGTCCGCCCTCTCCGGCGGGATGAACATCCCGGGGCTGTTCTAAGATGGCCCAGTATCACGTGCCGCCCCTGGAGGTGCTGGTGGAGAAATTCGAAAGCCTGCCCGGCATCGGCCACAAGTCCGCCCAGCGGCTGGCCTACCACGTGCTGGGCATGACCCAGGAGGAGGCCCAAAGCTTTGCCCAGGCCATTCTGGACGCCCACGAGAAAATCCACACCTGCAAGGTCTGCTGCAACTTGACAGACGATGAGCTGTGCCCTGTCTGCCGCAGCGGCAGCCGGGACAAGTCCACCATCTGCGTGGTGGAGGAGCCCAAGGACGTGTTCGCCCTGGAGCGGGCCGGGGAATACAACGGCCTGTACCATGTGCTCCACGGGGCCATCTCCCCCCTGTCGGGCATCGGCCCGGACCAGCTGCGCATCAAGGAGCTGCTGGCCCGGATGGACCCCTCTGTGGGGGAGGTCATCATGGCCACCAACCCCACCGTAGAGGGCGAAGCCACCGCCATGTACCTTTCCCGGCTGTTAAAGCCCCTGGGGGTCAAGGTGACGCGGCTGGCCTACGGCATCCCCGTGGGGGGCGATTTGGAGTACGCCGACGAGGTGACGCTCCAGCGGGCTATGGAAGGCCGCCAAGAGCTGTAAGCAAAAAGAAAAAGGAAGGGACTCCCGGCGGGGGTTCCTTCCTTTTTTGCTGTTTTGGGGTGCCCGATTACGCGAACCGGATTTTCAGGCAGTTGGTGTACTGGGTGGGAAGCTGCTCCGGCAGCTGCACGGTGAGCACGCCGAAGCTCTGGACGAACTCCACAGGGCCGGCGCCCAGCAGCTCCACAGAGGCCACCTTCTCGCTGGGGGACAGGGACTTGAGCACCGCCACGCCGCTTTCGGGGGCCTTCATCAGGAAGGCGTAGAGGGCGCCGTCCTTCTGGGTGAAGCGGTAGTCCGAGGAGTTCCACTCCGTCTTGTTCTCGGTAAAGCCGTCGATGGTGACGCGGGTATCGCCCTCGCCAAAGACGCGCCAGGGGCGGGTGCCGTAGATGGCCTCGCCGCAGATGGGGAACCAGGTGGCCAGCTCCTCCAGGATGTAGCGGGCCTCGTCGTCGATGGTGCCGTCGGGCCGCTGGAGGACGTTGAGGAGCATGGTGCCGTTCTTGGACACAATGTCGATGAGCATCTCGATAATCTGGTCGGGATGCTTGTAGGGCTGCTTGGCGTCGTAGAACCAGTTGCCAATGCAGGTGTCGGTCTGCCAGGGACGCTCCTGCACGCCGGGGAGCTGGCTCTTTTCGATGTCCAGCACGCCCACCTGGTAGATTTCAGGCCGGCGGTCCTTCTGTGTGTACACGGCCTGGTTGGAGCCGTTGACCTGGATGGAGTCGTTATACAGGTAGGAGACAGCGTCCAGGCCGGGCTGGAAGCCGCCGCCCTCCTCCTCGAAGGGCAGGCCGCTGTCGGAGTAAAGCAGGTTGGGATGGAACTTGTCCACCAGCTCCTTCATGACGCTGAACCACTTGGCCTGGAACTCCTTGTTGGAGGTGAGCCAGGGCTGGACAGGGCCGCCGTGCTTGGCGGGGTCCACGTGCTCCTGGTTGGCGTGGTACAGCTGGGCGTACTGGGGGTCGTTGCCGTCGTAGGGCACGCCCTTGTAGGGGCCGTAGCTGTCGCTGCCCTTGTTGGTGGTCCACCAGCTGAAGGAGGCGCCCAGGTGCTCTGTCAGGCCAAAGGGCATGTTGTGCTTATCCGCGGCGGCTTTCCACAGGGCGCAGATATCCTTGCCGGGGCCGATGTTCACGGAGTTGAAGGGGTGGATTTTGGAGTCGTAGTTGAAGAAGTTGTCGTGATGCATGGCCTGGGCCACAAAGTAGCGGGCGCCGGCCCGGTAGTACAAATCCATCAGCTCGTCGGGGTCGAAGTTCTCGGCCTTCCACAGGGCGCAGATGTCCTTGTAGCCGAACTTGGAAGGGTGCCCGTAGTGGCGCACGTGGTACAGGTTTTGGGGGCTGCCCTGGATGTACATGTTGCGGGCGTACCAATCGCCGAACATAGGCACGCTCTGGGGGCCCCAGTGGCTCCAGATGCCGAACTTCACATCCCGGAACCACTCCGGGCACTGGTACGTTCGGAGGGAATCGAAGGTCGCTTCAAACCGCTGGCTCATGTGCCAACACCTCTTTCTGCATAAAATGGTAAAGATAGAAAATAGGAGATAGAAGTCGAGGCACGGCGCTTTGCCACAATGGCAAAACGTTTTGTGCTTTGTGCCAGCATAGCACGGAGAGGTGCTGTTGTCAAGCCCATTTTCTTGAATTTCTAGCGAACATTTTTTGCATGGTTCGCACAATTTCAGCAAAAGTATCGCGCAGTGCGGCGCAAACGATTTCATGATAACGTTTCTAGTTTATAGGCTGTCCTTGCAAGCATATCGCGGGGCGGACGCTTGGCCTCCCTGGGGGTTTGGAGGGAGGCGGCAGATTGGTGCCCGTAGAAATTGGACCGCCCGCATCCCGCCTAAAAACCTGGACATAACAAAAAACGCGGCAAGCGTTTTGCTCACTGCGTTTTGGAGCTGCTAACCACCAAGCTGCGCCTGGACGCACTTCGCGGGGCGGCGCTGGGGCGCCCTGGGATTGGAAGGTGGCGGCAGATTCGTGTCCGCGGAAATTGAACCGCCTGCATCCCGTCTGAAAACCTGGACATAACAAAAAAACGCGGCAAGCGTTTTGGAGATGCTAACCAGATTTGAACTGGTGACCCGTTTCGCCCCAAAAATACTCCGTATTTTCGGGGACCCCGGGGAGATAGGACATGGGGGCTCTGTTCCGCTTCGCCTGCACGCCGCCCCCAAGCCCCTGGAAGGACTCGGTCGCTGCATAACAAAAAACCACAGTAAGCAAATCACTTACTGTGGTTTCTGGAGCTGCTAACCAGATTTGAACTGGTGACCTCGTCCTTACCAAGGACGCGCTCTACCGACTGAGCCATAGCAGCATACATGGCGACCCGGAACGGGCTCGAACCGTCGACCTCTAGCGTGACAGGCTAGCGTTCTAACCAACTGAACTACCGGGCCATCTTCTGAGAAGAAGCTGTGGAAACTCTTCCTATCTCCCTCTCGGTGCCCGAACATCTCCGAGCGACGGGTGTTATTATAATACATTCAGGGTCGCTTGTCAAGGCGTTTTTTCGACTTTTTTAAAAATTTTTTATCCCACCCATTGCAGGAACTCTTCGTCGGTGGTGGTGGGCTTTACATAGAAGCGGTTGAGCCCATACAGGCTGCGCTCGGAGCCGGGCGTCACCTGGGCTTTCCCGCCCTCGATGGTGAAGGTGCACTTGACCCCGTAGGAGCGCAGCAGCTCCTCGCTGATTTGGTCGTGCAAGCCGCCGGGATAGGCCAGGGCCACCGCCTCTTGGCCCGTGCCCTCTACAATGTCCTGGCGGGAACGCTCCACGTCCTCCCGCAGGGCCTGCATATACTCGCCCAAAGTCTCCCAGGGCTGGCGCAGGATGTTGGGACGCAGGCACTGGCCGCCGCCGGCAGTTTCAAAGGCCTCCCACTGGTGCATGTCATAGGTGTGGCTCTGGATGGACACCAGGCCGGACTCCGCCATTTCCTTAGCCTCCTCCCAGCTGAAGTGGGGGACCATGGCCAAGCCGGTGTCCTTGTAGGTGTCCTTCCCCACGGAGACGCCAATGGGGAACATGGCCGCGTGGAAGTCCATCTCCTGGAGGATGGGGAACGCCAGCTCGTAGGCGCTGCGGTAACCGTCGTCAAAGGTGATGAGCACCGGCTTTTCCGGCAAGGCCTTTCCCCGGTTGCCAAACTCCACCAGCTGGTCCACGGTGATGGTGGTGAAGCCGTTTTCCTCCAGCAGCTCCATCTGGTGCTGGAACTGGCCCACCCACATGGTGTTCTTGGAGATGGAGGGGTCGTCTTCCTCCGCCACCAGGTTGTGGTACATGAGAATGGGGATTTCCACCGGTTCCTGCAGGATACCCTCATCCACAGTCTCCACCCAGTTGACAGCGCCGCTCTTCTCCGATGCAGGCGTCTCCGCCGCCTGGGCAGGCGCAGCCCCTATACACAGGAGCACCGCCAGCAGACAGGAAAGCAGCGGTCTCCCACACATTTTCCTCTTCATGATTCACCTCTTCCCGCCCCTCTATAGAGAGGCGTACACTGCCATGATTATACCCTGCCGGCGCAAGGTTTGTCAATGGAAGAGGGGATTCAGGCAGCAAGAAAGGGCTGCCGCCCAAAGCGACAGCCCTTTCCTATCCTAATTGAGGGTCTTTCCAAGCGCTTCTATCAATAACTCCTTTTCCTCTGGGTTACCCTTATCACTGGATATCCAGCCTGCGGGAGGTGGAAGGCGCCGTGGGACTCTTCTTAGGCAGTGTAAGCGTCAGCACGCCGTCGTGGTAGGCGCCGCTGATTTCCTCGCTCTTGATATTGGAAATATCAAAGCTGCGGCTGAAGGAGCCATAGGAGCGCTCCCGGCGCAGGTACTGGCTGTTGTCGTCCTTCTCCTCCGTCTCCGCGCTACGGTGGGTGGAAATCGTCATGCGGTCGCCGTCGATGTCCACCGCGATGTCCTCTTTCTTCACGCCGGGCAAGTCGGCCTCCAGCTCGTAGTGGTCGCCCTTATCTTTAATGTCGGTGTTGAAGCCGGTGCTCCAATCGCCAAAGAAGGAACGCTCCCAATTTTCCAAATCGCGGAAGGGGTTGTAGGACAAATGGTTTCTGTGTTCAAAAGGCATCATGTCAAACATACTCATAAAGCAAACCTCCAAATCAAAACTATTTTTTGCGTTGGCCTCAAGGCTATCTTGCGATGTTTTTGTTCTTAGATGTTTTCGTACCGCTCCATCGGTATCGCCTTTCTTTCTGTTTCTGGTATACATTGTAGGGCGGGAGTTTGAAGAAATTATGGTAACTTCGTGAACTATTTATGAATTTTAGCACTCATTTTATTAGAGTGCTAATTTTCCCATTGCAGCTCGTGGGATTTCAGTGGGATTTGGGCCGTTTTTACCATATGAGCCGGAAATTTCAGGACTTAGATACACAGAAACGCTATGCTTTTTCATTGTAGAGCGCCGATTTAGGGGGTTTCGCTCTTTTACAGACGGCTGCGCCTCGCCAAAAAAGAGCATGTTTTTAGCAATCACTACTTGGTGATTGCTAAAGCAACATTCTCCCCTATTTTTCGATACCCTCAAAAAAATTTTGAAAAACCCATTGACAACCACTTTGGAAAATGATAGAATAATCAAGCAAAATTTCACATAGGGGTATAGCTCAGTTGGTAGAGCAGCGGTCTCCAAAACCGCGTGCCGAGGGTTCAAGTC
>FR893581.1 GCA_000435395.1 Firmicutes bacterium CAG:94 | reverse complement strand
CCTGTTGGAAACCCAGAGCCAAAGGAGCTACGCCCCTCTGGACATCCCATATATTCTTCACACGGTGGGGCCTAAACTGAGGGAAATCATTTTGGCACCAATGTGAAGAAATTACAAAAGGAAGCATCTGCACTTTGATCAGAGGAGCTCAAATCTTCCTTTTGATGCTGAGAATCAAAATTGAATATGGTACAATCTTAGATCATCAGCATCTGCTGCGGCAAGGAAAAAGAAATTCGACAAATAAGCTACACACCAATTTACGTGACTCAGATTTCGAAAGGAACATAAAACATGGCAAAGAAAGAAGCAAAAACTGATCTGTGGGTTGCTCGTCAGCTCGATGATTCCAAAATTAAATATGATCCCCAAGGGAGCACTATAAAAGAGATCAATGAGGCCCTTCAATCGGCATCCAAACGTGGTACTGGCAACACCGGATACCCTGAGTATGTTGCAGTTGTTAAAGATTTTGTTATTGTCATCGAGGACAAAGCTGATCTTGCCAAGCATCAGAAGCTGACGAATACAGGAATTCTATCTGTTGACCCAAAGGATATTGCAGATTATGCTGTTAATGGAGCCTATTTTTACGCCAAGCATATTGCTAAAAACAGCAGCTTCCATAAGATCTTTGCAATCGGCGTTTCCGGAGATGAAAAACACCATAAAATCACTCCGCTGTATGTAGATGATAGAGATGGGTATAAGCAACTCCCTGACATTGAATCTTTTACATCCTTCACCGCTGTCAATATCGACGAATACTATACTCGTTATGTTCTGGCAGAAAAGACCGATGTTGAAAAGACTACGGAGGAAATTCTGAAAGATGCTGCTGAACTACACGAATATCTACGCACCTATGGCTCGCTGAAGGATCAGGATAAGCCATTGGTGGTATCCGGTATTCTTCTGGCACTGGATGATAAGTTTTTCAAACCTGATGATTTGCTCGGTGACGAAACCACCACAGATGGTCAGCTGATTTACGATGCAATTCAGCGCCGACTTAAAGCATCCAATGTTGGCCCTGATGCTAAACGTGACAAGTTGATGAGTGAGTTTTCTATCATCCGCACAAGTGCCCGTTTGAACGAAGTTGATGCCAAGCTGGGTAAAACCCCGCTGAAATTCTACACTGAGTTCTTGAAGAAAAATGTCTTTGACAACATTAAATATAGAAGTTCCAGCGAGGATTTCATCGGAAGATTCTATGGTGAATTTATGCGTTATTCTGGCGGTGATGGTCAGACGTTGGGTATTGTCCTTACGCCTCGCCATATCTGCGATTTGTTCTGTGACCTTCTGAACATTCAGGCCACAGATATTGTACTTGACCCTTGTTGCGGCACCGCTGGATTCCTTGTTGCAGCGATGCACCATATGCTTGAAAAAGCGGGCGCAGATCAGAATAGGCGGAAGAACATCAAGAAAAAGCAGTTGCACGGATTTGAACTTCAAAGCAATATGTTTGCCATTGCTGCTACAAATATGATTCTCCGGGATGATGGTAACAGCAATATTAAATGTGAAGATTTTCTCCGGCAGAATCCTGCCCAGGTGCAGCTAAAAGGTGCAACTGTTGGCATGATGAATCCTCCTTATTCGCAAGGAACCAAGTCAGATCCGTCTCAGTATGAATTGTCCTTTGTGGAGCATTTACTCGATTCCCTGACCGAAGGGGCAAGGGCTGCGGTAATTGTTCCTCAATCATCCATGACTGGCAAGACCAAAGACGAACAGACTTTTAAGGATAGTATTCTGAAACACCATACGTTGGAGGGTGTCATTACCTGCAATACAGATACCTTTTATGGCGTAGGCACTAACCCTGTTATTGCAATCTTCACTGCACACGAGCCACATCCCGAGGACAAAGTGTGTAAATTCATTGATTTTCGTGATGATGGATATGAAGTGCGTGCTCATGTCGGCTTGGTTGAAGGTGACTCCGCTAAAGACAAGCGTCAACATTTACTAGATGTATGGTTTGGCCGGACAGAGGCAGCTTCTAAATTCTGCGTTGAATCCACAGTGAAAGCCTCGGATGAATGGCTACATTCTTTCTTTTACTTTAATGACGAAATACCTACTGAAGCAGACTTTGAAAAAGCCATTGGCGATTATTTGACATTTGAGTTTTCGATGATTATGCAAAACAGAGAATACCTTTTTGAAGGTGGTGATAAACATGAAGGAGCTTGATGAAAAGATTTGGAAAAAATTTGATGTGTTTGGCGAAAATGGTTTTTTGCATATTGCCACAACCAACAGCAGTATAGATAGCATCCGCTTAAAAGACGGAAATGAAAAATGCGTTCCATATGTTACACGCTCCGAATCTGTAAATGGAATAGCTCAATTTGTTAGCGAAAACAACTATGAATTCGGAGCAGATGAGGCTGGATGCATCACAGTCGGTCTTGACACTCAAACCGCTTTCTATCAGCCACATAAATTTGTTACAGGTCAGAATATTCAAATAGTAACTGGTGACTCGCTTAATGAGGATAGTGCATATTTTTACATCACTATTCTTAAAAATCAAATGGATGCGAAGTTTAACTGGGGCGGTAATGGTGCAACTTTAAACCGTATGAAACGACTTGAAGCAATGTTTCCTGTTTCTGATGCAGGGACTCCAGATTATGAATATATGTCTGAATATATATGCCAAAAGCGGAGGGGGTTACTCAGAAAGTATCGTAAGTATCTCGTTCAGCGTATTAAAGAGCTGGGGGAGAACGTTGAAATTCCTTCTATTACCAAAAAGAAATGGAAGTCTTTTTTGATATCTGATATATTTAAAATCTTGCCCGGGAAAAGATTAGTATCTGCACACTCGACCCCTGGCGATCGCCCTTTTATCGGTGCCTTGGATAACAATAACGGCGTTGCACGCTTTGTGAATGACACTAACGCGTCTCTGGACAAGAATGTACTCGGTGTCAATTACAATGGAAACGGTATGGTTATTGGCTTTTACCATCCGTACGAATGCATTTTCTCTGATGATGTTAAGCGGTTCCACTTAAAGTATCATGAAGATAATGCATTTGTCCTGCTGTTTATGAAGGTGGCTATTTTGCAGCAAAAAAGCAAATTTGGTTATCTGTATAAATTTAATGCGGAACGCATGGCGAATACCCGAATTATGCTCCCTGTTACAGATGAAGGAACGCCTGATTATCAATACATGGAGCAGTATTCAAAAAATATGATGCTCCGAAAGTACAAGCAGTATTTAGCATATCTTGATTCAAGACAGAATTAGTTTTTCTCAACTATAATTGAATAACAGTTAAGCAATAGATGATATGCGAAAGGGGGTAAATATGCAATTATCGAAAATCAAAATCAGAAATTATAGATTGCTTCTTGATGCCGAATTGGAGGTCGATTCAAAAACAACCTTAATTGTGGGACGCAACAACACTGCCAAGACTTCCTGCTTCGAGTGCATCGGTAAAGTGTTGAATGGAACTCCGTTTTCTTTCAATGATTACCCGTTATCAAAAAGAGAAAATCTGTATGCTAATATTACTTCGTTCATGGCAAATGAAATTACTTTTGAAAATCTCTGTGAACGGCTGGAACCAATATCTATAGAATTTCTTGTAGACTATTCCTTGGATGATCCAGAGGATCACTTGGGTGCGTTGTCTCCGTTTATCATTGATGTAGATATGGATACCACTACAGCATTGATTCGTGCTGAATACAAATTGAAAGCTGACGAGAAAAGTATTTGGAAAATCTTAGAGGCAAACTATTATGAAGACGGATGTTTTTCTCCTGCCGATGATGTCTATAAGGCTATTATAAGCAATTTCCACAAGCTTTTCGAAATGACGATTTATGCGATAAATCCTAAAAATTCAGAAGAAAAGCAGATTAAAAAGCACCAAGAGTTAGCTGAACTATTTCCATTTCACATTATCCAGGCGGAGCGCCGCCTTGGTGAAGATGGAACACAAGACAATTCTCTATCTTCCCTTATCTCCGATTTCTTCGATATGAACGAAGATGAATTGGATCCGAGGGTTGCTGAAAAAGTCAAGGAACTTCGATCCATCGTTGAGAATGCTAACAAAAATGTCCAGCAACAAAGTGACGACATCTTAAGCGCACTTGTTAGCAACGCAGTTGGGTTTGGTTACCCTAATGGAGAAGAATTACAGTTAGGAGTTACAACCCAACTAAGCATTGATGACCAGATAAAAAATCAAACGCAACTTTCTTATACTGCTGGATCAAGTAAAGAGAGACTCCCCAGCACCTATAACGGTTTGGGATATAAAAATCTCATCAAAATGGAATTTCTTCTGGCAGCATTCGCCAAAAAGGTGGAGAAATGTGGGGATGCCTGTATACCGTTGCTTTTTATCGAAGAACCAGAGTCTCATATGCATCCGCAGATGCAGCACGCCTTTGCGGAGTACTTAGAAGCGTTTCTTGCGAGAATTACTTCTGTAAGAATTCAAACCTTTTTAACCTCGCACTCTGCTCACATTGCAAACACAATGGTTTTCTCTAAAATTCGCTACGCACAAAAAACAAAGGCTGGTGTCATTTATAAGAATCTAAATGCATTTGCTCAGGAGAATCCTTCTAATACTGATTTCATCAGAAAGTATCTTACTCTAACCAAGTGCGATTTATTTTTTGCAGATAAAGCAATCTTTGTTGAAGGAGCGTCAGAACGTCTGTTGTTGCCCGACATGATTGATAAATGCGCTAAGGCGGGGGCCTTTGATTCTCAGAAATATAAACTACCTGACCAATATTATGCTTTGATTGAAATCGGCGGTGCGTATGCTTATAAATTTATTCCATTTGCTGAGTTTTTGGGTATCCCATGCCTTATTCTTACTGATTTGGATTCTGTGTCTGGTCAAAGAGGTGCGAACGGGAGAATATATTACAATTCTGTTCCGGTTTCACGCGGTGAAACGACATCTAATGAAACTCTAAAATGGTGGGTACGGAAAAATAAAGGAATTGCAGAGGGAGATGATACTAAAATTGCTCTAACTGATATTACATCGATGTCTCCTGCTGATAAAACCAGACGCAAATGTCATATTGAGTTCCGGACAACTGAGGATGGATTGTGCGGACATTCTTTGGAAGAAGCAATCCGGAATGTCAACCGTACACATTACGGATTGGGGGCTAGTCCTACTGAAGACGATCTTGAGTTTACAGGGAAGAGTAAAACAGATTTTGCGCTTAAACTCATTTGCGAATGTGAAGATTATGCTATTCCAACCTACATTAAAGATGGGTTGGTTTGGCTTAATGACCAGCGGGTGCTTGAGTAAGGAGGTGGTAGTTAGTGAGTGAAGAACATAAAAGGATAAACTACGATCTGGCAAAAGCTGAAGCCGATAAAGTAGATGAACAAATCATTGCAGCACTTCAGAACGGGAACAGCTTTCGTGTGGAAGCTGGCGCAGGCTCCGGTAAGACATATTCGCTGAACAAAGCAATTGAATGGATTCAAACAAACAAGTGGGCAGAGTATAGTCGAAAAAAACAGACTGTAGTTTGTATCACATATACTAATGCTGCAGTAGATGTGATTGCTGAACGTCTATCAAATGATTCATTTATTCTTCCCTCTACAATCCACTCCTTTGCATGGAGTGCAATAAAACAGTATCAAAGCTTTCTCATTGATATTGTCACAAGCGATCCTGACTTCTTGCCAGACGAAGGAGATTTTTTCAAGGTCTCAGAAGTTACATATACCTTGGGGCATCGCTACAAGGAAAATGGGATTCAATATCTATACCACGATGATGTTCTAAAGCTCTTTTGTCAGCTTTTAGATAATGCAAAATTCCGGCGTGTATTTGCAGATAAATATCCTTTGATTTTAATTGATGAGTATCAAGATTCCTATAAGCCGATCATTGATCGCTTTGTTGACTTCTTTATTGCAAAGAAAAAGGGTCCTCAATTTGGCTTTTTTGGCGATGCATGGCAAACCATTTATCAATCTAACAAAGCTTGTGGTCTCATTGAAAACGAAAACCTCAAGATCATAAAGAAAAGCTCCAATTTCAGATCTGCCCCCCGTATTGTCCAGCTTCTAAATAATTTGCGTCCAGATTTACCTCAAACATCCGCAATAGATGATTTTGACGGTGAAGTGGTTGTAATCACCTGCGATGATTATATTGGACCTCGCCGAACAGAACGTAATCTCAAAGGTGAATTACCCGCAGAAGAATTAAAGACTCGTCTAAGTAATGTCACAAAAAAGATCATCTGCGAATCCTCCAAAGAGGATAATCTAAAGGTTCTAATGATAACACATAAAGTCCTTGCTACCCAACAAGGGTACGAAAAACTTTTAGACATTTTAGCTGATGGGTTGAGAGACAAAGAAGATCCATTCCTAATGTTCTTTATGGATACTGTTGAGCCAATCTATAAAGCACTTAAGGATTCAAATATGCAGTTGCTTTTTGATACACTTGGCATCAAACGCTTTCCTATTACAAAAAAATCTGAAAAAAGCAAGTGGAAGGAGCTACAGCAGCAGTTGGAAGATGCTCGTGCCAAAAGAGCAATTGACGTATTTGAGCTAATTAAGCAAACCAAATTGATTCCTATCCCCCCAAAACTGGATGAGTGGTATCACCTATATCAGAAAGCACCGGAAACAATATATGCTTCCAACACTTCAATTCAAGCGTTCTTAGAATTGGACTATTTACAATTTACGGCAGCAATCGATTTTTTGTTTCCTGATGCTATGTTTTCTACTGAACACGGCGTTAAAGGCGAAGAATATGACAATGTTGTCTTTGTTATCAGCAAAGGCTGGAATCTATATCAGTTTGAAACCTATGCACCGATGATAACCGGCCATTCTCCTGTCCCGAAAGGCAAGGAGGCGTCATTTGAGCGAAACCGAAATCTTTTTTATGTGTGTTGCTCAAGACCGAAAAAAAGATTATTTCTTTTCGTTACCATACCAGTAGAATCTGTATTCAAAACTTTCTTAATAGACCTCATCGGTGAAGACAACATTTATACCTACTCACAGTTTTTGAAAACAACACCTTAGATAACCAAAAACAGCCCACCGATCATCTGACCGGTGGGCTATGTCACGATAATTTTGTTCAATCCATTAACCGATGTTCCGGTGTGCCGTTCATATACTGTTCCAAGTCGCCGCCAAGAACCAGCTGCGCATACTCCAGGGGTTCTCGATTGAGAAAACATCTCGGCTATGTGAATATCCAATTTATAGTGTTGCTTGTTTCCATTTCCATATTACCCAATATGGATTAAAATTCCCTTCCCTTTTTAATGAAAAAAAGTCGTTCAATATGTCCTTGCTTCCTAAAATAGATGCACTTCCCAAAATTGTTTGTAAAAGTGAAGGGTCAAAATTATTGAAATAATTTGTGACTGTAAACGGTACACATGTTAAGGCAATTCCAACTACTGTAGTAATTCCTTTCACTTTAAGAGCCGCTTTCTTCTTTTCATAAGATATTTGAATATTGACTAAAGCATCTTTTAACTCTTTCAATACATCTGATTGCAAGTTGGTTTGTCCATTACTCGCTTGAGCAATTTTTTCTATTGCATTTGCAAGGCAATCAAATTCTGATGGATATTTGTCACATATCTCAATAAAATCATCTGTTCTTGCATTATATAGCCAAGGAAACGCCATATAGAACATATCAGGTCGTTGAAGTATTCTACTTAAGTTTCCATTTTGTGAAACATTTGCTACATTCTTTAATGGAATTATGGAAGTAGAGTCAAATATAGTGCCATCCAATTTATGAGTTTCTTCACGTGTATTTATAGGATATAGAAAGGCAATGTTATGCTGAATAAGGTCCTCAAATCGGAAATATTGCTTCATAAAATCATTAGGTGGCAAATCATAACTTTCGCCGTTATGTGGTGTCATGTCTATATAAGATAATAATGCACTCGTTTCAATTAAAGCCCTCTTAGGAAATAAACACATATAATTAGCGATAAGGTCACTATGACATGACTGTGGATTAACCGAAATATACTGTCCGCTTAATTGACTATACTGATAACCATTGTAATAGTTTACTACTAAGTTCCTTAATGCATCTATCTTTTCTTGCCCACCTTGAAAAACTCGATTATCAAAGTCTTCCCATATTTCAATCTTTTCTTTATAATCATTATAAGAAAAAATCCCCATTTCCTCCAGAGCTATTTGCAAAAAATGCTTTTTCCCCATATATTACCCCTCATATTCTCGCATTAAATAAAGTGGCTATCTTTATACACCCGGAGATTTTGACGGTTACGTCATCTCGACGTCTGTATGCTGAGACGGCGAACTTCATATGCGCCGGGAAATTTGACAGTTATTCTCAAATCATTTGAAAATGTTTCAACGCCTCCATAATCGCCGCTTCCTTTTCCGGCGGACACTGCGGCACTTTAGCATCTTCCTTCTTTGACAGGTTATAGTTCTGTCCCACATCCAACCCGCACTTCCGCTTGACCTGGGAGATATACAGGCTGGACACCTTCAAACCATACTTCTCCAGCACATATGCCTTAATCTCATCATAGGTAGCCTTGCTCTCCGCCGCTGTCAAATCCAGCTCGTCCAGATTCAACTCCACCTCGATATGCTGCTTGGTATTAAGTTTGGACAAAAGTACTACCGTCTCCACATGTGCCGTCCCCGGGAACATATCCACCGGCGCGGCCTCCACAGGGGGATACCCCAGCTGGGCAAAGAGCTTCAAATCCCTTGCCAGCGTGGCCGGGTCGCAGGAGACGTACACCACCCGCCGCGGCCCGAACTGGGCCACTGTCTCCACCAGCTCCGGGGAGCACCCCTTCCGGGGCGGGTCCAGCACAATGACGTCCGGCCGCTCGCCTCGCTGGGCCAGCATTTGGGCAGCCTCCGCCGCGTCCCCGCAGAAGAACTCCCCGTTCTCAATGCCGTTGAGTTTGGCGTTTTCCCGGGCATTCTCCACCGCCTCCGGGATGATTTCCACCCCCAGCAGCCGCCGGGCCTTCCCCGCCAGGGAGAGCCCAATGGTCCCCGCGCCGCAGTATAAATCCAGCAGCAGCTCCTCCCCGGTGAGCTGGGCGTATTCCCCCGCCAAGCCGTATAGACGCTCCGCCTGCCCCCGGTTCACCTGGTAGAAGGAGAGGGGGGAGAGCTGGAACCGCAGCCCGCACAACCTGTCCTCGATGGTGTCCGTCCCGTAGATGGTGCGGCACTTTTTGCCCAGGGCCACGTTGGTGCGCTCCCGGTTGGAGTTAATCACCACGCTGGCAAGGCCCGGCACCGCCGCCTTGAGCTGCTCCACCAATTCCTGCTCGTGATGGAGCCCGTTGCCGTTGACCACCACGCAGGCCAGCACCTGGCCGGACTGTTCCCCCATGCGCAGGTACAGCCGCCGCATTTTGCCGGAGTGGCTGCCCTCGTCGTACACCGGGTCGCCGTATTTCGCCGCCCACTGCCGGAAAGCCTCCATGGCCCGGTTGAATTCCTCCGGCTGCAGCAGGCACCGCTGGCAGTCCACAATGCGGTGGGAGTTCACCGCGTAGAAGCCCATGGATAGGCTGCCGTCCTTTTTCACCCCCAGGGGCAGCAGCGCCTTGTTCCGGTACCCATCCCGGGAGGGCGCCCCCAAAATAGGCCGCATGGGCAGCCCGGAAAAGCCCCCGATCCGCTCTAAAGCGTCCCGCACCCGCGCCTCTTTGATGTTTAACTCCGCCTCATAGCGGATGTGCCGGTAGCAGCAGCCGCCGCACTGGGCGAAGCAGGGGCAGTCCGGCTCCACCCGGTCCGGAGAGGGGGAGAGCAGCTCCTCCAGCCTGCCAAAGGCGTAGCTTTTCGCCACCTTGACCACCCGTACCCGGGCCCGGTCCCCCGGGGCTGTCAGCGGGGTGAACACCGCCATCCCCTCCCAGTGGCCCACGCCGGCGCCTTGGGCCGTCATACCGGTGATGTCTATGTCAATCAAATCGTTTTTGCGCAGTGTCGTCATGGCTTCCGTTCCTTTATCCTGTTCTGTGTTTCTGCCCGCGGTGGGCGGAATTCCTGGGGCTATCATAGCATAAAACCCCCGCAAACACAAGCGCGGCGCGACTTTGCGGGATTTTTGTTGTGCGTATTTTATAAAAAGGGGTTTTTCGATATTCTTAGATTTTTTCAAAAGGTAGATTCTCCGTGAAACCGTTGACAACAATCGTTTGCATCGGTATAATAAGACCGTAATCAAGAGTACAAGGTTCGCGGCAAAAGCCGCACTTTTCAATACAACTCCTCCCCAAAAGAAGGAAAAGGACCGGTTTACCGGTCCTTTTCCTTTTTCCGCGCTTTTTCGTGAAACACCCTGCGAACGCTTCTCAATTTGGTGAAAGGCTTTTCCCAGGGCGGCGGGCCTCAGCCCTTGGCCATGCGGTAGATTTCCCGGATGTCCTCTTTCCCCAGCACCTTGAACAGGCCGATGGTCCGCCCGCCAAAGCAGCACTTCTCCGCCAAAGTGGCAATCTGCTCCTCCGTGAGCTCGCAGCCCAGCTCCCGGATGTTCACCGGCATGCCGATGGAGCGGTAGAAATCCTCCATGGCCTCAATGCCCTTTAGGGCTGTCTCCTTGGCGTCGCCCTGGCAGGGGATGCCGAAGATGCGATGGGCAAACTGGGCAAAGCGCTGGGGCTTCTCCCCGCAGACGTACCGGGCCCAGCTGCCCCACACAGCGGCCAGCCCGGCGCCGTGGGCCACGTCGAACATGCCGCCCAGCTCGTGCTCCAGCTGGTGGCAGGCCCAGTCGCCCTTGGGGCCGCCGCAGTTCATCAGGCCGTTGTGCGCCAGGGAGCTGGCCCACAGGATTTCCGCCCGGGCCTTGTAGTTTTCCGGCTCCTTTAAGGCGATGGGGGCGTTCTCCATCACCGTGCGAATCAATGCCTCGGCCATGCCGTCGGTGAGGGCCAACGTGTCCTCGGTGACAAAGTACCGCTCCATCACGTGCATCATAATGTCCGCCGCGCCGCAGGCCGTCTGGTAGGCGGGCAGGGTGTAGGTCAGCTCGGGGTTCATCACCGCGAACTTGCACCGGCACAGGTCGCAGTTGTACCCCCGCTTGATGCCGCCCTCCTCCTTGGTGATAACGCTGGAATCGCTCATCTCGCTGCCCGCCGCGGCGATGGTCAGCACCGCGCCCAGGGGGGCGCAGGCCTTGGCGGTGTTCTTCCTGTCGTACAGGTCCCACACGTCAAAGTCGTTGGCCAGGCCGTAGCCAATGGCCTTGGCGGAGTCGATCACGCTGCCGCCGCCCACAGGCAGCAGGAAGTCCACGCCCTCCCGCTTGCACAGCTCAATGCCCTCGTACACCAGAGAGAGCCGGGGATTGGGCTTCACCCCGCCCAAAGACACATAGGGGATGCCCGCCGCGTCCAGAGAGGCGTACACCCGGTCCAGCAGGCCGCTTTTCTTGGCGCTCTGGCCGCCAAAGTGAACCAGCACTTTTGTGGCGCCCTGCTCCTTGCACAGCTGGCCCACCTGGTTTTCCACACCTTTGCCAAAGACCACCTTGGTGGGGGCCTGGAACACAAAATCGTTCATATCTGTCCATCCTTTCTGCATTTCCTTAGGGGCGCCCCAAACAGCGCCCCTGTTTTTCTTTTTGAATCAGCTTACCACATTCCGGGGATGCCCCGCTAGAAAGCAGCGCAGGTTCTCCGCCACTTCGTCAATCAGCCGCGCCCGCACCTCCTGGGCCGCCCAGGCCACGTGGGGGGTGATGACGCAGTTGCGGGCTGTCAGCAGGGGGCAGGAGGGAGGCGGCGGCTCCTGGGTGAGCACGTCCAGCCCGGCGCCTGCCAGCTTCCCCTGGTTCAAAGCCTCCGCCAGGGCGCTTTCGTCCACCAGCCCGCCCCGGGCCGTGTTGATGAGCAGCGCCGTGGGCTTCAGCAGGGCGAGCAGCCGCCGGCCCACCAATCCCCGGGTTTCCCCATTGAGGGGGCAGTGGAGGGACACCACGTCGCTTTCCCGGAAAAGGGTTTCCATATCCACCCAGCGGCAGCCGGCCGGCGCGGCCTTTTGCGTCCTGCTGCACAGGAGGACTTCCATGCCCAAAGCCAGGCCCAGGGCGGCCATGCGCTGCCCCGTGCTGCCGTAGCCCAACACCCCCAGGCGCTTCCCCGCCAGGGCGATGGGGGAGAGGCTTTGGTGGCTTTCCTCCACGGCCTGGGTCCAGTGCCCCGCCCGCACCGCCTGGCTGGAGCGCTGCACCTTGTTGCACAGGCACAGCAGCAGCGCCAAAGCATGCTGGGCCACAGCGTCCTCGCAGTAGTGGGGCACGTTGCAAACCGTCACCCCTGCCTCCCGGGCGGCGGCCACGTCGATGGTGTTGTAGCCCGTGGCCAAGGTACCCACATAGCGCAGTTGCGGCAGTTGGGCGAATTCCTCCCGCCCCAGCGCGGCCCGGTTCAGCAGGGC
>FR893580.1 GCA_000435395.1 Firmicutes bacterium CAG:94 | reverse complement strand
GGGGGGACAGTCCCGCCATAGGCCACGGGAGGCGCGCTGGGCGGCGCTGCCTGGGGATAGCCCTGGGGCGGGACGTTGGCCGCCGGGGCCTGCTGGGACGCGCTTTGGGGCGGCGTCTGGTACGGGGTGGGCGGATAGCCATTCTGCATGGAATCAGCCTCCTTTGCGAGAGATTTTACTGGGGCTTACAGAAGCTGGCACAGCTTCTGGGAGAAGTCGGAGGGGTCCTCCAGGGGGATGCCCTCAAGGAGCAAAGCCTGGTCGTAGAGGATTTCAGCGTAGAGCTTTAAGCGCTCCTTGTCGGACTGGTACAGCTCCTGCAGCCGCTGGAAGATGGGGTGCTCGCCGTTTATCTCCAGCACGCGCTGGGCCTTGATTTTCTCCTGGGCGGGCATGGCGTTGAGCACCTTCTCCATCTCGGTGGAAATCATGCCGTCGGTGGTGATGCACACGGCGTGGCTCTTCAATTTTCCGGAGAGGCGCACGTCCTTTACCTTGTCGCCCAAGGACTCCTTTACAAAGGCCAGCATGTCCTTGTTTTCCTCGGCCAGCTCCTTGACCTTCTCCTTCTCCTCGGTGGACTCCAGCTCCAGGTCGTCGGAGGAGATGTTGCGGAACTCCTTGTCGTCGTACTTCATCAGCATCCGCAGGGCGAACTCGTCCACGTTGTCCGTCAGGCACAGCATCTCAAAGCCCTTCTCCTGGAGGGTTTCCGCCTGGGGCAGGCTGAGGACGCGCTCCACCGTTTCGCCGCAGCCGTAGTAGATGTACTTCTGCTCCGGCTTCATGCGGGAGACGTACTCCTTCAGGGAGGTGAGCTTCTTCTCCGCGGAGGAGGTGAACAGCACCAAATCCTTCAGCTCGTCCTTCTTGGCGCCGTAGTTGTCGTACAGGCCGTACTTCATCTGCAGGCCAAAGGCCTTCCAGAACTGCTCGTACTTCTCGCGGTCGTTGTTCAGCATGGACTGCAGCTCAGAGGCGATTTTCTTCTCCAGGCGGCTGGCGATGAGCTTCAGCTGCCTATCGTGCTGGAGCATCTCCCGGGAGATGTTCAAGGACAAATCCTGGGAATCCACCAGGCCCTTTACAAAGCTGAAGCAGTCCGGCAGCAAATCGGCGCACTTGTCCATGATAAGCACGCCGCTGGCGTAAAGCTGCAGGCCCTTCTCATACTCCCGGGTGTAGTAGTCCATGGGGGCGTGGGAGGGGATGAACAGCAGGGCCGTGTAGGTGGCAGCGCCCTCGGTGGAGGTGCGGATGACCTTTAAGGGGTCCTGCCAGTCGTAGAACTTCTCCTTGTAGAAGGCGTTCATCTCCTCGTCGGTGACTTCGCTTTTTGCCTTCTTCCAGATGGGGGTCATGCTGTTGAGGGTCTCCACCTCGGTGTGGGTTTCGTACTCCGGGTCCTTGCCATCCACGCCGGTGCCCTCTTTTACGTGGGTGTGGGACACCTCCATGCGGATGGGGTAGCGGATGTAATCGGAGTACTTCTTCACCAAATCCTGCAGGCGGAACTGGTCCAAGAACTCGCTGTAGTTCTCGTCCTCGCTGTCCTCCTTGAGGTAGAGGGTGATGGTGGTGCCGCGGTCCGCCTTGGCGCCGGGGGTGATTTCATAGCCGTCCAAGCCTGTGGATTCCCAGTGCCAGGCCTGGTCGGAGCCAAAAGCCTTGGTGTCCACGGTCACCCGGGAGCTGACCATAAAAGCGGAGTAGAAGCCCACGCCAAACTGGCCGATGATGTCCACCTCGTCCTTCTTCTCGGCCTCCTGCTTAAACTGGAGGGAACCGCTGCGGGCGATGACGCCCAGGTTGTTGTCCAGCTCCTCCTGGGTCATGCCGATGCCGTTGTCGCTGATAGAGAGGGTGCGGGCCTCCTTGTCCACGGCCAGCTGGATGGAGAAGTCCTCCCGGGAAAGGCCGGTGGCGCCGTCCTCCAAGGTGCGGTAATAGAGCTTGTCAATGGCGTCGCTGGCGTTGGAAATCAGCTCCCGCAGGAAAATTTCCTTGTGGGTATAGATGGAGTTAATCATCAAGTCCAGCAAGCGCTTGGATTCTGCCTGAAATTCTTTCATTGCCATGGTTTCAAATTACTTCCTTTCCAATATAGACAGACAGCCCAAAGGCTGAGTGCGAACAAAAATCAGCGGCCCGCCTCAAAGGGGTGCTCGTCGTGAAAGCGGAGGTTGTTCAGCCGCTCCTTCTCCCGGATGGCCTCCTCCATGTCGATGCCGTAGGCCTCCGCCAGGCAGAGGGTGTAGTAGAGCACGTCCCACAGCTCCTCGTCCAAGGTGCCTTTCACCGGCTCCCCTGGGCCCCGAAACTGGCCGTGAAAGATGGCGCGGGAGACCTCCCCCACCTCTTCCACCAGCTTGAGGAACAGGTTGTGCTTTAACTGCTCCTCCTGGGCCTCCCGCTGGGGGCCTGGGGGCAGGCTATCCAGGGCCAAAAAGCCCAAATCCTTCTGGCGCAGGTAGTGTTGCAGGTATTTCACCGTGGTGTTGCCATCCATGGGGCGGCCTCCTTCACAGCTTTACTGCGGCCACCAGCAGCATCATGGGGCGGCGCAGCTCGTCCTTCATGCCGGGGATGTCCAGCATCCTTTCCGGGGGCTTGGCCTCCACCACGCGGCGCAAGGCAAAGCCGCCGGTGAGCAAGGTATCCAGATAGGTGGTGAGGGTGCGGTGGTACTTCACCACGTCCTCCCCCAGGAACACGGCCTGGCGCTGCCCCTCGTAGAAGTAGTTGTCCACGGGGAAGTGGAGGATGTTGCCCTGCTCGTCGTAGTACCAATCCTGGTTGCCATAGGCGGTGAAGATGGGGTGCTCCACCGAGAACACAAAGTCCCCGCCGGGCTTGAGCCAGGTGCGGACCTTCTCCGCAAAGACGGGGAAGTCCTGCAGGTAGTGGATGGCCAGGGAGCTGAACACCACGTCGAAGCACTCCGGGGGGAAGTCCACGTCCTCGATAGCGGCGTGAAGATACTCCACCTGGGGGAAGCTGGCCTTTTGCCGGGCCACTTCCAGCATCTTTTCGGACAAATCCACCCCGGTGACGTGAGCGGCCCCGTGCTCCGCCGCGTAGGCGCAGTGCCAGCCGTAGCCGCAGCCCAGGTCCAGCACCTGCTTGCCGGCAAAGTCCGGCAAAAGCTTTTGCAGGTCTTCCCACTCCCCCGCGCCGGCCAGGCCCAGCCGCGAGCGGCTCATCTGGCTGTATTTCTCAAAAAATAGGGGGTCGTCGTATCGATTCTCCTTCATGGAATACCACCTCGTTTGTATGGGCATCTTTCATCAAGACTAACCATAATTCTAATACAAAACCGCCCTTGTTGCAAGGGCGGTCCTGGTTTCTTTACAATTTGGAAATATTCGCCGGTCCTTATTTCAGATCCGCAATGGTGACGCCGCTTTCGCCCTCGCCATAGGTGCCCAGGCGGAAGCTCTTCACCTGCGAGCACCGGCGCAGGTGCTGCTGCACCGCCGTCCGCAGGGCCCCCGTGCCCTTGCCGTGGATGATGGTCACCTGGGAGAGGTGCATCCGGCTGGCGCGGTCCAGGAAGTTGTCCACCTCCATCAGGGCCTCTTCCACAGTCTGGCCCCGCAAGTCCAGGCTGGAGGATGTCTCCGGCGTGGAGACGTTCTTGGTCACCGTGCGGGTGGGGTTCTTCTTTTTCAGCTGGCGCTTGCTCAGCAGGCGGACGTTCTCCAGGGGCACCCGGGTTTTGATGATGCCCGCCTGGACCAGCACGGTGCCGTCCTTGGGCAGCTCCAGCACGGTGGCCTCCTTATCGATGTCGTAGAGGAGCACCTCGTCCCCCACCACCAAGGGCCGGGGCAGCACGTAGTTGTCGTCCCGCCGCTGGTGCACCGGGTCGGAGGAGCTTTCCAGCTCTTTCAGGCCGGAGCGCAGCCGGGCCTTCTGCTCGGCGGAGAGCTGCTTGTTCTTCTGGCGGCGCAGCTCCTCCAGCTCGCCCACCAAGGCGTCCGCCCGCTGCCGTGTCTTTTGGACGATTTGGGCTGCCTCCTGCCGGGCGCGGTCTATCTCCTTTTTGGCCTGGGCCTCGGCCTCGTCTTTCAGCCGCTGGGAGGCCTCGGCGTTTGCCTTGGCCTGGGCGGCGGAGGCCCGCAGGGCTTCCAGCTCGTCCTCCATTTTGCGGCGGTCCTCCTCCAGGCGGCCCACCACCTGCTCAAAGGCGTTGCCCTCCCGGCTGACCAGCTCCCGGGCGCGGTCCACAATGGCGGTGTCCATGCCCAGGCGCTGGGTGATGGCAAAGGCGTTGGACTTGCCCGGCACGCCGATGAGCAGCCGGTAGGTGGGCCGCAGGGTGGCCACGTCGAACTCGCAGCTGCCGTTCTCCACGCCGGGTGTCTGGATGGCGTAGGCCTTCAGCTCGGCGTAGTGGGTGGTGCAGGCCAGGCGCACGCCACGGCCCCGCAGCTCCTGGATGATGGCCTCCGCCAGGGCGGCGCCCTCCACCGGGTCGGTGCCGGCGCCCAGCTCGTCCAAGAGGATGAGGCTGCTGTTGTCCGCCACCTCGAAGATGTGGATGATGTTCACCATGTGGGAGGAGAAGGTGGAAAGGGACTGCTCAATGCTCTGCTCGTCGCCGATGTCCGCCAGGATGTGGCGGAACACCGCCACCCGGCTGCCCTCCCCCGCGGGAATCATCAGGCCGCACATGGCCATGAGGGTCAGCAGGCCGATGGTCTTTAGGGCCACGGTCTTGCCGCCGGTGTTGGGGCCGGTGATGATGAGGGTGTCAAACTCCACGCCCAAGGTGATGTCCGTGGGCACCACCTTCTCCTTGGCGATGAGGGGGTGCCGGGCGGCGTGGAGGGCGATTTTCCCGTCCTCCCCCACCTGGGGCACCACGGCCTTCATCTTGTAGGCCACCTGGGCCTTGGCGAAAATCAAGTCCAGCTCCACGGCGTAGTGGTAGCTCTCGATGATGGAATCGGCGAAGGAGCCGGCCTCCCCAGAGAGCTCCAGCAAAATGCGGGCGATTTCGTCCTGCTCGTCGGAGCGCAGGACGCGAATCTCGTTATTGGCCTCCACCACGCTCATGGGCTCCACAAACACCGTGGCGCCGCTGGCGGAGGTGTCGTGCACCAGGCCGGGGACCTCCCCCCGGAACTCCGCCTTGACGGGCACCACATAGCGGCCGCCCCGCTGGGTGACGATGCTCTCCTGCAAATGCTTCTGGTGGGCCTGGGAGTGGATGAGCTTGTCCAGCTGGTCCCGCACCCGCTGGGAGGCCGCCCGGATTTTCCGCCGGATGGACGCCAGCGCCGGGGAGGCGTTGTCCGCCACCTCTTCCTCGTTGACGATGCAGGTGAAGATTTTCTCCTCCAGGTACTTGTTGGGGGCCAGCACCTCAAACCGGGGGGTGAGGGCGGTAGTGACATTGCCGCTTTTGCCCCACCACTGGGTCAGGCCCCGGATGGTCCGCAAGGTGGCGCCGATGTCCAGCAGCTCCCGCAGGCCCAGGCCGCCCCCCGCCTGGGCGCGGCGCAGGGGGTTGGTGACGTTCTTCATGCCGTAGAAGGAGGGCGCGCCGTACTTGGCCATGGCCACAAAGGCGGCGTCCGTCTCCCCCAAAAGCCACTGGGCCTCGGCGGCGGTGTGGACAGGCTCCAGCTCCCGGGCCAGCTGGGCGCCGTCCTGGCTGGAGCACTCCTCGGCCACCATCTCTAAAATTTTATCCAGCTCTAAGGCTTTGGTATGTTTGTCCATAGACAGTTCCTCATTGGTATCTCACGAAATCTGTTGTAAAGCTATTTAACTTTCTTCTCTCTCATATTTCCAGGAAATTCACCGTTTTTTACATGGCAATCCGACAAGGATTCGCCTTTACAGCATGCTGTGGTAGAAATCCAGGGTTTTGGGGCGTTTTTGTAAAATCTCCACGGTGTAGGCCTCCGCCGCGGCGGAGAGCTCCCCCAAGGCGCCGGGGGAAACCGAAAAGGAAAATATCTTCTCAAAGTCCGAGAGGACGATGTGCCGCATGGCGGTGAGGGCCGCCGGGGACAGGGGCGCGCAGGGGTCGCCGGTGTGGATGTAGCAGGACTTGCAGTACAGCTCCCCCCGGTTGATTTTAAAGTACATGCGCTCCGCCTGGTAGGCGCCGCAGTTGGCGCAGTAGGCCAGGTTGGGCATATAGCCCGCCTCGCTGACCATGCGCAGCTCCACAATGGCTTTGAGCAAGGGCTGGGGCCGGGTGCCCTGGCACAAAAAGTGCAGCGCGTTGAGCACCAGCCGCAGGTACTCGGAGGACTCCACGCCCTCGGGCACCAGCTCCACGGCCAGCTGGCAGAAGTACTGGGCCAGGGCCAAGGCGGTCACGTCCTTGCGCAGGCCGAAAAACACCTCGATGGGAAAGGCCTCGTTGACGTTGTATGTATCCCGCCCTTTGGAAAGCTTCAGGCGGGAATAGCACAGCAGGCCCGTGGCGGCGTTTTTGCTGTCCTTCAAATTCTTGGCGCGGCGGGCAAAGGCGCGCACCACGCCCTCATCCTTGGTGAGGATTGTCACCAGCCGGTCGCTCTCCCCCACCGCCTGCTCCTTGATAATCAGCCCCTGGGTTACTACCTGCACCCCGCACCTCTCCTCCAACGTGGTTTTCCAGCTGGTTTTTCAGCCGGGTATAGTGGATATAGTCCTCCACCTTGCCTGTACGGGCAAAGCTCTCCCAAGCCTGTTTCACATCCACAAAAAGTCCCCCTTCCAAACCGGGCGGCGCCCTTCTCTAAAAAGAGTATTTGCGGATATTCCCCGACTATGACAGGAAAAGATTTGTTTCTTCGACAGGCTTTGGCAGAAATCCCGCCGCCTTTGTGCTAGGCGGCCCCGTTACATCTCCAGGTCCCTCTCGGAAAAGCCCAGGCTTTGCAACGTTTCGGGGCGCTGGCGCCAGTCCTCTTTCACCTTCACCCACAGCTGCAGGTTCACCTTGCAGTCGAAAAAGCGCTCCATATCCTCCCGGGCCTTGGTGCCAATCTTTTTCAGCATGCTGCCGCCCTTGCCGATGAGGATGCCCTTGTGGCCGGGCTTCTCGCAGTAGATGGTCACATCGATGTCCAGAATGCCCTCCCGGTCCTTCATGCGCTCGGTGACGGCGGCCACCCCGTGGGGGACCTCCTTGTCCAGCAGGCGCAGCACTTTCTCCCGGACAATCTCCGAGGCGATGACCCGCTCGGGCTGGTCGGTGAGGGTGTCCTCAGGAAAGAGGTGCCCGCCGGGCAGGCACAGCTTTTTCAGCTCGTCCAGCAAATCCTCCATGCCGCTGCCGTCCTTGGCGGAGACAGGCACCACCGCCTGGAACCCATACAGCCCGGCGTACTGGGCGATCTGCTCCATAATGGGGGACTTGTCCTCCAGCAGGTCGGTTTTGTTGATGGCCAGCACCGCCGGGACCTTTCCGCCCTGGAAGCGGCGAATGAGCTCCTGGTCGGCCTTGGACAGGGGCGCGCCGGCCTCTGTCACCAGCAGGCAGGCGTCCACGCCGTCCACCGTGCGGGTGACGGACTTGACCATGTAGTCCCCCAGGGAATTTTTGGGCTTGATAAGGCCGGGGGTGTCCAGAAACACCAGCTGGTCCTCCCCCTGGGTGAGCACGCCCATAATGCGGGTGCGGGTGGTCTGGGGCTTGCGGGACACAATGGCGATCTTCTGTCCCACCAGCCGGTTGAGCACCGAGGACTTGCCCACGTTGGGCCGGCCCACAATGGCGATAAACGCCGAGCGCTCTTGAGGCATAGTATCCATATCACACGTTCCTTTCCACGCAACACAAGGGGGCCCCGCGGAATCCGCGGCGCCTCCCCCAACTCTACTTATTTTATTTCTCCCGGCGTCCCCTGTCAAGACGCCTCCGGCGCAGGGCGTCCCAGCGCTCTGCCACCCAGGCGGGCCCCAAAAAGACAAACCCCGCCGCCACCGCCAAAGAGAGGGCCAGCAGCCCCAAGGCCGCCGGGTGGGAGACTATCCCCCACAGCAGCGCCCACAGCTCCGGCCGGAAGAGGATGACGACCCCCACCAGCAGCGCCGCAATGGCGGAGAGAAGCACTGCCCCCGCCGCCATGTCCTTGATGACACGGATGTAGCGGTTTAAGTTTTTCTGGGCAAAGTCGCACAGCTTCTCCAGGGCAGTGTTCAGTGTTTCAGCCGTCATGACCCCGCCTATGGCCAGCAGCAGGCAGGCCATCTCCCCACGGCTGAGGGAAAGCTGCGAGGCGAAGAACAGCACATAGGCGCACGCCACCAGGTGGATGCGCATGTTCCGCTCGGATTTGATGCAGCAGCCAATGCCCCGGAAGGCATCGGCAAAGCTGTGCCACAGCCTCCGCTTTTTCTGGGGGCTGGGGTTATGCACGGGGCGTGGTGGCGTAGCTGGCGCTGGCAGGCAGGCCCAGCTCCCGCATGACCTGCTCCTCCTTCTCCCGCATGCGCACCCGGGCCAGGCCGCCGGCCTCGTGGTCGTAGCCCAGCAGGTGCAGCATGGAGTGGGCCGTTAAAAAGCCCATCTCCCGCTCGAAGCTGTGGCCGTACGTCTTGGCCTGCTCCATGGCCTTGGGCACGGAGATGACAATGTCCCCCAGGATTTTGGCGCCCGTCTCGTGGTTGACGTCGTAGTTGCCGTTCTCCCCCATGGGGAAGGAGAGCACGTCGGTGGGGGCGTCGATGTTCCGGTACTGCCGGTTCATCTCTTGGATCTGGTCGTTATCCACAAAGGAAACGCTGATTTCGGCGGAATCCTTAAAGCCCTCCAGCTGGAGCACCGCGTGGCAGCAGCGGCGGATAAGCATGCGGATGCCTGTGGGAATCTTCACCGCTTTCTGCTGGTTTGAAATGATAACTCTGATTTTTTCCATTCTCTGCACCGTTCCTTTCTGTGGGGTCCTCCCCGAATTTTTTCACCCGAAACCATTTCCATACCCTGCTGTTCGGATGGTACTTTCTTTCAATAATTATTTTCCAGCCCGGCTGCTGGCCCGCTCGTAGGCGCGGATAATATCCTGCACCAGCTTGTGGCGCACCACGTCCTTTTCGGTAAAGCGGAAAATGGCGATGTCGTCCACGCCCTTGAGGATGCGCACCGCCTCCTTTAGGCCGGAGCGCTTGCCATCGGGCAAATCTATCTGGGTCACGTCGCCGGTGATGACCATTTTCGAATTGAACCCCAGGCGGGTGAGGAACATTTTCATCTGCTCGCCGGTGGTGTTCTGGGCCTCGTCCAAAATGATGAAACTGTCATCCAAGGTGCGGCCGCGCATATAGGCCAAGGGGGCCACCTCGATGTTGCCCCGCTCCACAAAGCGCTGGTAGGTCTCGGCGCCCAGCATGTCAAAGAGGGCGTCGTACAGGGGGCGCAGGTAGGGGTCCACCTTCTGCTGCAAGTCCCCGGGGAGGAAGCCCAGCTTCTCCCCAGCCTCCACCGCCGGGCGGGTGAGGATAATCCGGTTCACCTGCTGGGCCCGGAAGGCGTTGACCGCCATGGCCACCGCCAGGTAGGTCTTGCCCGTGCCGGCAGGGCCCACGCCGATGGTGATGGTGTTGTCCTTGATGTTGTCGCAATAGGTGCGCTGGCCCACGGTTTTGGGCTTGATGGGCTTGCCCTTGCTGGTGATGCAAATCACATCCCCGGCCAGGCGGGCCACTTTGTCCTCGCTGTCCTCGCCCACCATGCGGATGCAGTAGCGCACGTTCTGCTCGGTGAGGTTCTCCCCGCTGCCGATGAGGGTCAGCAGGCTCTGCACCGTGCGGGTGGCCTTATCCACGGCCTCGGGGTCGTCCCCGGTGATTTTCAGCTCCGAATCGCGCACCACCAGTGCCACGCCGAATTCCTTTTCAATCAGCCGGACGTTCTCGTCGAAGCTCCCAAAGAGGGCTTCGGCCTGCTCCAATCTGTCTAAATTGATTTTCTGCTCCAAAGAGTTCTCCTGTTCTTTCTTCCGTAATTTCTAGTCGGCGAAAGGCGCCATGCGGCACCGTTCGCCTCATGCGGCTATTATAACACAAGGAAGGCAGGTTCTTCAAGAGCAAACACTATGAATTCTTACCAAAATTTATTACCGACCTTATGCTATTCAACCGAAATCTTCCGCACAAGGCCGATTTCTTCCTCACATCTGCACACGGCCTTTAACCGGCGGGCGGCTCCCTCCCCGGTGTAGGAGAGCTCCTCCTCCACCACCTTGCTGCCAGGGGGCAGCTCCTCCCGCTGGAGGCGCCGCAGGGCCAGCAAAGCGGCCTCCTCCTGGCCGGCCTCCTCCAGGGGCACAGCCTCCTCCCGGCAGGTCTCCCAGGTGGTCACCTCCCAGGCAAGGGGCAAGGCCCGGCCCAGGGGGTTCCAAGCGGCGGAGGACCGCCACACCCGGAAGCTCCCCTCCGGCTGGCGAGCAAGCCCCAGGGGGACACGGAGCCCAAAGACCTCCAGGGCAGCCTGGCTGCGGCGGCCGGTGGGCACCAGCACCGTTTTCTCCTGGGGGACCTCCACGGAAAACTCCCGGTAGGTGAGGGCCCGCACGCTACCCCGGGCCGCGCCCAGCACCTGGTAGGGCTCATCGGGCGGCGGGGAGTAGGGGTCCAGCTCCTGCTCATACAGCCCGGCGATGAGCAGCTGCCCCGCCGTCACCGTGTCCCCCGGGGACACCACCGGCCTGCCC
>FR893579.1 GCA_000435395.1 Firmicutes bacterium CAG:94 | reverse complement strand
AGTATTTCAACTCCTATATTGAGACCTACCTGATGCGGGATGTGGCGGAGGAAGGCGGGATCACCGACGTGGTGCGCTTCCGGAAGTTTCTCAACGCTTGCGCCGCCCTGACCGCTGAGCAGGTCAACTACCGAACGTTAGCCGAGGCCGCGGAGATCTCTCAGCCCACGGCAAAGGAGTGGGTACGGATTCTCCAGGGGCTGGGTATTCTCTACCTACTGCCCCCCTTTGCCAACAACGAGCTGAAGCGCCTGACCAAAACTCCCAAGCTGTATTTCTGCGATACAGGGCTGTGCGCCTACCTGTCCATGTGGCTCACCCGGGACACCCTGATGCAGGGAGCAGCCAGCGGCCATTACTTTGAGAACCATGTGGTGATGGAGCTGCTGAAGAACTTCTCCTACTCCACGGAGAAAGCGAATCTGACCTACTATCGGGACTCCAACGCCAAGGAGATCGACGTGATCGTGGAGGAGAACGGCATGATCCATCCCCTGGAAATCAAGAAGTCCGCCAACCCCGACCGGCGGGAGGTCAAGAAGTACCAGGTGTTGGACAAGACAGGCCTGGACCGCGGCAGCGGCGGTATCGTCTGCATGTGCGAGGAAGTCATCCCCATTGATGAGAAAAACTGTTTTATTCCGTGCAATCTTCTGTGAGTGATGACACGCGGATAATCGCTGCCTCAAATAGTCCAATGATTCTAATCTGATTGCAAAAAGCTCCCTGGCATCTTTCTGCCCATGTTACGACACATTGGGCAGAAAGTTCCAGAGGGCTTTTTTCTTGTCAATTAAGTAAAATATTGATACAGATTCTTATTGCACTGCACAGCGTCCCGCTTACTGATGGTCACTGGCGACAGCCCAATCTTTGCAAAGGCATCCATAACCTCATCCATTCTCCGGCATTGCATCGTCTTCTGGGCTTGTAAAAGTGACTTCTTCTCCGGTATCAAATCCAGTAACCGGAGCATCCGGCGCCTCAACCTTGGATCACAGATTTCTCTTCGGATGAGTTCAACAGAAGTTCCCTTTTTGTAGCTGTCTCCATACGGGACAATCTTCTGAAAGACACCCAGGAAGACCTCTTGGCTGTGGTCATACAGAAACAGCAGTTGTTCTTCTACTTCGTCTTTTCCGCAGGCAGTCCGAACCGCCCTTGCGGAAGTCAGCCTGATTTCCACCCGCAACACACCCTTTGCGCGATCCAGCAAAGGAGCCGCATCCTTTCCCAACTGTTTCTCCAGCAGCGAGCGCAGGTCATATGCCATAAACATGGTATCGTTACTGTTCCCCTCCAGGCAGAAACTGTTGTGGGCCGAGAAGCACGCATAGCTGACCGGAGAAAAATGTTTTACCCTACCAAGCCTTCGCAGGACACGCAGATATGCAGATACCCTGGCTTGATCTCCAATGGGGAGGTCCGCTGTCATCGTCACCCCAGTTGCGGTAAAAGCTTCCAGGCTTAATTGTCCACCAAAGTATTTGCGAACCCTCCGATTCAACTTTTGGAGAGCATCCCATGGGTCGAACAGCCTTTCCCCTATCATCACGGCTGTGTTGATGACAAGCCGCACTTTTTTCTTATATTGGCTTTTCCGATAGACCACCGTAAGTCCCTTGTGGCTGAGTGACCTATCCGCATACTCCTCCCCTTCTTCCTCCTCAAGATTGTCCTTTACTCTGGCAAAAAGCCGGTCAAACTCGTCACCGTTTACCGCTCTGGTAAGCTCAAAGATCTCATTGATATACATATGTCATTTCCCCCATCTGCAATTTATTATTACACAGCTGTTGGGGAATCCACGCCTTTTTATCGGATACTCTTGCTATTTCCATGTGGAACTATCCTCCCACTGGAATGTAGTGGGTATCCTATTGACAATCGTAGTTGAATCCTGTAATCATCTCTGCTTGCTTCAAGGGAAAATTCGAAAACAAATGCACTGTGCAATCGTGACGGAGAAGACGGGCTCTTCCAATGGCTTGTTCCAGTTCGCTCTCAATCATCCAAAACTGGACTAGCCTCAGATTCTCATCCGCAAAGGTATTGAAACAAAACCGGTAGCCGTTATGCGTGACCAATTGCATCGTCATCTCTTCCTCTTCGTCAAACTCAAACCCCATGGTATGTGCGACCAGCTTATATAGGAACGGTGCATGATACGGTGTTCCAATCACAAGGATATCCTCCCCCTCCAGCATATTGCTCCCCTCCGTATTCCCGAAATGGAGATTTCCGATGTTCTGATTCATGAATGTTATGACGTGATTTTCATCCATGCCAAAATGATGCATCAGCCGGCAAACAACCTCCTGATCATTGGCTATGCTGGACCGACTCATGGATCGATCCGGATACTGAAGCAATTTTCCCACATATTTTGCCTGCCTGCATTCATGATATTCCATATCTGCGTCACCAAGAAACTGTTCACAGATTTCCTCATTGACGGTAGCGGAAACAATGATATATTTCATCGGTTTAAAAGTATCCGGCCTCAGGAAAACCACCGTATCCTCTCGAATACTCGCTTCCACAGAAGCCCTGCGGATGTAAAACCGCTCTGCTAAACAAAACTGGGTAATATCATATGGGAATACGTCCTGATCTTCTTCCGAGATGTCCTGAGAATCTAGTATGCTCTTCAACTCTATGCAAGTCTGTGTCTTTGCTTTATTCAGTAATTTCTCTATTTTCTTGCGTAACAGCTTATCCGGTGTTCTCTTCCGCAATTTTCGCAACGCGGACAGAGGGATCTCCTTTTGAGACGTGATGATCGTCTTAAAAAAGATATCCTCATCAATGATGCAAACATCAAATTCATTCAACCGCTCTTCATCCATCATCAGCATATACCGGTGCGTCGTGATCATGGAACCGTGTTTCTGTCTCATTTTCTCTTTTTTGTTGATAAACGCTTGTAGTGCGGGACACCTATCCCTCTTTAATATCTCTTTGATATATGGAATTACTTCCTTACTTTTCCCAATCTTGTACAGCCACTGAATATGCTCCCAATACAGAGAAGGAATATCGTCTTTGTATGATTCCAGCGATGGAGTTTTACAAACGGCAAGTTTCGCTTTCTTGGCTTTGGTGTAAATCTCGTCCTTCAATAAATTCGTTGGAGCAGCGATAAGAAACCGCATCTCGGGATGCTCCGCCATGATCGAGAGATAACTGAAGGTCTTGCCAGCACCGGTTTGCGCAGAGATAATTGTAAAATTGCTGCCCCCAGGAGAGAGCGCCATGGAAATGGAATCGCGGATATCCCTCTGGACTTCCTCCAGCGGATAATAGACCTCGTGAAAGTTCTTGTCTCTCTCTAGGAAACTTCGACCTGGATGAGCTGTAGTCAATAGGTTCTTTGTGTGGGTGCATGTTTCAGCATAGGGGCAAAACCCGGAACACCGCTGCGGTAAATATCCCTGATCGATACTATATTGTCCATCCACTTTCCACTTTTCGACTTTATCATAATATTGAGGATACCTGGATAAGGTCGCGCAAAACAATGCAAATCCGGATTCCACATTAATTAGATTATTCATGAGTCCAAATAGTTCTGCATGATCCAGATGTCTTTCTCCATTACGAAATTCACAGAATAGCTGACAGACGTTAGGAATCTCTTTCAGAACAGTAGATCGATAGAGTCGATGATTTCTACCTTTTGCGGCAAGTCCACATTCCGCGTCCTTGCCGACAGAAGCCGTACTGGTGCTCCCATTCATCTCAATTTTATAATATCGTGAAAATGGGGGATTCTCGCCATCGGAAATACTATATATAATAGGACTTGGCGAAATCCCCCCATTTTTTGACTTTTTGTCATTGGATGCACCACTGGCTTCTGTCGGATGAATTTGATCGCCAAATTCATCCGCATCTTCTACTAAGGAAACATTTAAATACCCTTTTTCTGTCAATCCGATGCCAGTCTTCTTGGAAAACCTTTTGATGTGCTCTTTATAGTGCTTGTCTCCTTTTGCCTGTTTGATATAGGCAGTAAAGCTTCGAACGATCCTCTCCAGATTGATTTTAGGCATAGATTCATCATAGTAGATAAGCCGTTTGCCTCCAAAATACATCTTGGACACATCCCGGCAGCAGGACGGATCCGCCTCTGGGAAGATATTGCCCAACGCCATCTGCATAGCTGCCGCAACAGGCCGATCCGGAATGGAAATGTCGTTTAAGAAGACCACCCGGAATTTTGGATGCTCTGGCCTGCTGGTCATGGAATTGTAGGAAAATAGAATGGGCAAGTCGTAATACTCCGCTCGGGATTTCACCTCGTCAAATGTGAGTGTTTTCTTGGGATCTTCATTATCGAAATCCAAGGCGATAAGCTGCTGCTGTTGGAAGCTCTCCTGATTTCGCTTACCACCTGAAAAAGTAGCCGGACAAAAGGTGTGGCCTTGGGCTCCTACTTGCTCCACAAATTTTCTCAAGCCCTCTTCTGTTTCGATCTTCTGAGGATAGTTGGCAATGCGATGACTGATCGCTCCGATTTCTTTGCCAGAAGGTTTTTGCGCGTAGGCATTGGGATCCAGTGACAGTTTGATTGGGTCCATAGTTTGTCACTCCTTATACTTGCTTTTAATTGCTTGTAGGAGTGAATTCACAAAATAATATTGCAAAAAAGAGGGAAGCCAAAGCCACCCTCTCTTCTCCTCCCCGGCAGCCGCCTGGGATTTTCTACCTACTCCCTGCCAGCTTCCTTCCCGCTGATTTTCAAGTGGGCGAATGAATCACTTCACCTTCCGGTAGAAACTGGCCTTGCTGATCCCCAGCCACCTGCAAGCCTCCGCCGCGGTGATCTCCCCTCTCTTCCACCGGGCTGCCGTCTCCTGGAACCCAGGTTGTGCCAATGGTTTTCGGCCCTTGTACTTGCCCTGCTGCTTGGCTATGGCAATTCCCTCCCGCTGGCGCTGGAGGATGTACTCCCGCTCCAGCTCCGCCACAGCCCCAAAGACGGTGAGCATAAACTTGCCTGTGGGCGTGGTGGTGTCGATGGCCTCCTTCTTGGAGACAAATTCCACCCCTTTGGCTGTCAGCTGCTCGATGAGCTCCAGCAGGTCCCGGGTGTTCCGGGCAAATCGGCTGATGGATTCCACAATCACCGTATCCCCTCGCCGGACATACTCCATCATTTTCTGCAGTTGCGGCCGGTCAGTGTTCTTGCCGCTGGCCTTGTCAAGGTACAGCTCCTCCACCCCCAGCTCTTTCATCATCACTTCCTGGCGGATGGTGTTCTGCTCCTGGGTGCTCACCCGGATGTAGCCGATTTTCATGTTCCACCTCCTTGCCTGTCTCAATAGGGTGGCCGTGAGCCAAAAGAAGTCTCAAAAGCTGGGATTCCATCCTATTGAAACACATTTTCCCTGTCTCACATGGGTATAGCCTATTGAGGCGCCCCGCTGCCCGTTACAGAAGAAGCATGGTGAGGAACTCCCGTTCCGACAGGACAGGAATCCTCAAGGCAATGGCCTTGTCCAGCTTGTCACCGGGCTTGTCTCCCCTAACCAGGTAATCCGTTTTCTTGGTGACCGTCCGCTTGACAATAGCCCCACGACTGAGAAGCTGCTGGTGCGCCTCTTTCCGGGTAAAGCGCCACAGCTTTCCTGTGATCACCACCGTCTTGCCCGCCAGAGGGCTGGGCTTTCTTTCATACATCACCATGTCCCCCATGGGATAGGCTTTCCGCATTTCCTCCATGTCGCCTCCTCAACTGGCCTGGGTGAACACCGGCTCCACATCGGCGGCGTTGACAAATTCCATGAACTGCTTCCCGAACGCCTTGGCTTTGGCGGCAGTTTCCTGGTCCAAAATCTGCACCGCGTCGAAGTGGAACAGGGCATAAGGCTTCCCCTCCCGACTGGTGGCCTTCTCCAGGGTGATCCTGGTCACCACGCTGCTCAGCGGCGTCATGCGGCTGATGAGGCGGGTGGCGTATTTGAGGAACAGCTTCTTGCTGGTCACAGGCACCCGCACTAGGAGTGGGAACACGCTGCCCGGACGGAGCAGGAACAGCAGCACGGACTCCTTACAGGCCTTGGCAGGGGAATCCCCATCCTTGCTGCCGAAGTCGTTGAAGGGGCAGTGGGCGCAGGGCTTTCCATCCTGGGAAACCAGGCTGTCCTTGCTGAGGCAGGTGGGCGGCATCCCCTCCACAGGGTCGGAGGTGGCCCAGTAGGCCCTGGGGGTTGTGTAGTCCAGGATGATGCCGGTGAGCTCCTTCTCCGCTTCCTCCCCAGAGAGCCCCGGCACGGAGAACACGGTGGAGCCGCCGGAGGGGGATTTGACCATATCGAAGAGGTGGAAGCTCAAGGGCTGGTGCTTCAGGTTCTCCTGGATCAGCTCCAGGGCGTTGCTGGTGAGGGCCAGGTACTGGGAAGTGCCCGGCTCCCGTTCAGACAATGCTTGGACTTTGGTATTCATGCGGGTCTTTAAATTGGTGGTATCCATCTTCTCAACCTCCTAGGGAGCGCACGGTCTTGATTGCAAACCGGCGGTACGATGTTTGACTGGCATACTTCTTAAACAATGCGGGGTGCTCGGCTTTGAGGGTCTTGGTATCCAGCCGCTCTTGAGTGACGCTTTTCCAGGTAACAACCCTGTTCCCGGCTGTGCCTATCTCATGGTCTCCCAGCATCTCCTTGAGCAGATTCTCCGCCTCCTGTTTCCGGGCTGTGCTGTCCTCCAACTGCCGGCAGGCCTCATCGTACTGGGAGAGCAGCTTTTGGGCTTTCCCCGGCAGGGCGATTTCAGACTGGGGAACGCTGTTGGGGAACCGTTCGGCAAGGAACCTGGCGGAGGCGTTGGAACCATCCAGGGCCGGGGGCGTACCATTTTGCACATGACGCCAGAAATCCTCTTCCAGGGAAATCAGCATGGCGATCAGTTCCTCGTCCCGCTCCACAAACTTCCAGCGGAAAGCGTTGCCGCCGATGAGCACAGCGATGTAGGCCCCCTGATAGCCTGTCACCGCCATGTAGTGCTGGATCTGGATCATGTACTCGTCGGGGATGGCATCCTCCCACTCCCCCACCTTGTAGGCCGAGGCTGTCTTGGCCTCGAAGATACAGGGGCCATGGGCGGGATCTTCACAGAGCCCATCTACATTGGCCAGCATGAAAGGGTGTTCCTCACTCTGGTAGAGGGCGCTGGGCTTTGTCACGGGAATCCCCGTGCGCTTGGTGAATTCCTCCCGCACCAGGGATTCCAGCAAATTGCCCCAGTAGGCCGCTTCCCCTGTCTCCTGGGCGGGGAGCTGCCCGGTCTTTTCCATCCACAGCTCCACCGGGGATTTGTACCGGCTGACCCCACAGACCACTGAGGCGTCCGACCCGCCGATCCCGGCCTTCCGGTATTCCAGCCAATCCTCATAGGGAAGATTCTCTGTGGATACCAACACATTGGCTGTCACGGTATTCCTCCTGTTCCGCTCTGGGATATTCCCGGTTGTTCCGCAGTTCCTCCTGGAGCTGCCGGTAAAGGTAGGGCCGCAAGGGGCCAAAGCTGGAATCGTACTCCTCCACCGAGAGAATCAGGCACAGGGCCAGATTCTGGTAGAGATCGTCGTACTCCAGCCGGATGTGACGGACCCATCTGCGGTTGCGGCGGAGCACGGTATCGATGCAGCATAGGTTCTCCTCCACCACCCGGTTGCGCTGGGCAATGGAATACTTATCTCTCATGAAGTTTCTCTCCTTTCGTAACGCGGCGTCCAGAACCGGCAGTAGTCGGTGTTCCATCCCTCGTAATACCGGGGGAACGAGTAAGGACGGGCGTTGTAGTGTGGGTTGCAGCAGTGCTGCCGCAGTTTCCGGCAGGGCAGTCTGGATTCCCGGTCTTTGGTTTCATACGAATAAAGGCAAAGGTCACAGTGTTTGTTCAAAGACATTCCTCCTAAATAGAAAAGGGCCGGGGTGATAGCTCCCCTGCCTCTTTCACTTCCAGTTCCACATCGCTGAAATCCTCAGCTTCCAAAACAATCTCCCCGGCACGGTACCGGCTCCAAACGGCGTCCTCGGCTGCATAGGCGTCCTCCGCTTCCACCGCCACCACCCGGACCAGGGTTTCCCGAATCGTGACATTCCACCACACGGTTTCCCAATCTCCTATATCATCGGTTGAAACAACCCGTCACGCCGCCAGTGCCAGTTCGTAGGCCTTGTCGATGAGAGGATTGCCCTCCATGGTGCGGGCGAAAAGGTTCTCCCGGTAGTTGGCTGTCTCCCGCAAAGGCTTGGCGTGGGTAGCGAAGTCGCTGACGGCGTTGAGGAACCGGTAAGCGTTCTTCCCCACATAACGGAGATCGGGGGCGTCAAAGTACCGGCGCTTCATATCTTCCCGCAGGCGAGTCATGTTCTTCCGGTGGGTGTCTGTGGGCTGGTCGTCCATAGGCAGGAGCAGGTCGATGTAGTCCAGCACTTTCTGGTCGGACAGCTTGGTTTTGGACAGGCGGGAAAACTCCATCCCCAGCTGGCCCATGTATTTTTCCGCCAAGAGCAGGGTGTTGTGTGCCTCGTCCATTTTCCCGGCCAGATCGCCCACGTGGATGGTAGACCACACCCGTTTAGCGGAGGCCAGGGCCAGATTCAAGGTGTTCTGGCACACCACCCGGACGGGGGTCATGGCCACCTTGATGGACCCGCTGCCGTCGTGGGAGTTGCTGAACACCAGGTAGGGCTCCACCTGGTCCCCCTCGATGATGTACCGGTCGGGGAGCTTGGCCAGCAGCCAGATCTTCCTGCCGTTTTGCAGGGAGCCGGCGGTTTCGTACTTCACCCCCTCCCCCAGCAGCGCGTCGGTAAAGGCAAAGCCTTCGGCGTTCTGTACCACACGATAACGGTCGGTGACTACCCCCAGCACCTGGTGGTCGGTATCCCTAAGATTTGCTTTATAGCCTGGGATGGGGATGTCCCCGGCGGTCATGATGGGCTGCTGGACTACCTGCCAATCCAAGCCAGACAGTCGCAGCGCCTCATCGGAACTGAGCGCAGATTCCACCCGGACGCCCAGGCCATGCCATGGAGCCTGACGGACATAGAACATAGATTCCACATTAGCTGCCATTGTACGTACCTCCTGTTAAGTTAAAATGAAATGAAAAGAAGGGCTCCCTCCACAGGGAACCCTTCCTTTGCTTGATGCTACAGTATGTTGTTGGTGACGCTATCCTCCTCCATTTCTGCGACGCCCTGCAAGGCGGCCAGTACCACCGTAGCCACCAGCAGGATGATTTTGAAGATATGATTTTTTGCCAAATACATTCCTCCCTTCGCTTTGCGTTCTAAAGAGAGAATATATCATTGAAGGTGGAGGAGATGCTGCGGGAAGGGGAAGGGCGCTTATGGCCCTCGCCCCTCGTATGGAACTTCTCGGTCAGCCTAAGAAGTGAGATTTACTTACCCCACCATCTTTCTCGTATGCGGAGGTTTCTCACAAGTTCTATATCCTCCACCAGATGTTTTACAGCGAGATCTGCCAGGTGCTCCATCGATATGTTGTACTCCATGGCTAGCGCGTGAAACCTATTATAGAAAAATCCATCCGTCAGATGAAGCGTATATGTTTGCCGTTTTTCCTCACAATTTGTTCCTTTTCTCACCTGCAGCTTCAATCATTTCAGCTCCTTATAGAAAGTTTCACCACCCAAAATCAACTAGGTTTCAGCAACGGTTCTATAATTACAATATATATCTTTCCAGAAGGAAGATACGTCTTCGCTCCTTCCGATGGTCAATCGAAGCTATTTTGATTCGCTGGATCATGCTGTATGCAACAGATCGTGCTAAAAAATCCGGGAGATTTCCAAGTATATCCACCCCTCTTTTTATCCCCTGGTATGATCTGGTAGATATGGTATTCTCACAAAATATCGCTCATTTCCCGAGTAGAAACCCATTTCCCCTTTGCCATCGGGTAACCATACCCCTTATCTCCTTTATGCCCAGCGCAGCTTCTGTACTTTTCTGGATGCCGCATTCCCACCACTTTGTGCAGTAGCATTGTCCTATACTCCTCCCCTACCATGCCTGTTTCCAGCTTACGGCTCTATGGAAGTCAGAGATAGCTTTTAGATTTATTTTACGTATTATAAGGATATCAGCGAACGAAAAAACGGCCAGTCGATGCCTGACCGCTCTTCTATCAAACTTTTTGCCGGACAGCTTTTATACTTCTTTGTAAGAAGCTATCCGCCAAGCGCCTTCCTTTCCTCATAGATGGGAATTTTCCCCAAGCGAGAAGCGTGACAAGCAAGTTCCAAATATATGTTCAGCAGTTTTTCCCGGTAATGGAACGTCTGCTGCGCAAAGTCCTTCCAGCCTTTTTCGCCAACGGAGAAGTGGGGAATCAAAACGCTTACACATGCTTCCCGACCCAGTACGGGAGATCTGTTTTCTACACCGTTTGCATAACATTGTACATCCACATTACCCCATTTGTCCCCGATCTTTTCCTTCGGAAGCCACTCGGCGTTGCAACTGCATGCTAAAAAGTTGTGATACGCATCAAATTCGCGCAGAAACTTCTGAATTTTTTCACCAGTAAAGCCGTCCATGATGTTTATTGTCTCATCTTGAAAGGGGTTCCACTCCATCGCAAAGTCCATATGATCTTCTACGCAGGAAAAGGTGAAAGCACGGGACGTGTTCACCAGTAATAGAAACCGCACAACTTGACGTCTGTCAAGTTCTTCTATAAAAGCATCGTAGAGACGCAAAAACGGTAATTCCACGAAGTTTCCGTCCTGGCTGAGCTGATATTCGCCCTCATATTTTTTTCTCAGCGACCCAATATACTCTGCAGTGATGAAGCCAATGCAGCCCTTTCCACTCCTGTTAGGTACACCGCTGCGAACCACATACATCAGCACCCGGGATAGGACCTGGGAAAAATGCAATTTGTACTGTCTCCGCGCTTTCTCCCACCAGTCTGCGGGGAAGCACTCCATAAAAACGGCCCTATTTATATTGCGAGCGTCAGGGTTCTGTCGGAGAATATCTAGCAGGACCAATAGTGCCACAGCTATTTTATCCGGATCCATCAGTTTTTTTACGAACTGATCAACTTTCTTCGTCAGGACTGGGAGGGAAACGGAGCAAGCATCGGCATTTCCAGTAATCGGATCATTTCTCAAACAGTTAATGTATTTACCGCACGAGGATTTTGGCACCTCGCCACAACGCCTCTGTGAGGAAAAACAATCGAACAGGCCTGTTATCAATTGCTGATCCGTCACTGATTTTCGAGAACACAAGTCCAATACTTTTGCCACAACACCAAAGCAAAGATGCAGATGTTCTTCCATTGATTTTCTCCTCCATTTAAAATATGGCCTTACATTGAGCAGAGAAGCCCCACTGGGTTACAGCGCCGCCCTGCGTCACGAACTCTGTGCGCTCACGAGCGGTATATTTAAAGATAGCATGTCATGGGCTCCGTGTAAAGAGAGACTAAGCGTCAAGTGAAACGGCTGGGAGCTTGTGTTATGATTTAAGCAGAGGAAGGTCCAAAACGGACGCCTCTAAAAAATAAGCCACAAGCTCTGAATGGCATTTCTAGCACAGAGGCCACTGTGGCAAGGAGGTATTTTAATGTCATTGTTCAGTGAAGAAATCAGAAACCGTATGAAGGCCAACATGTTGTCAGACGCCCCGCAGACACAGCCGTGTCCGCCCATGAATCAAACAGAACGACAACAAGAGGAGGAAAAGCCAGTGAGCAGATGGAAAAAGTTTAAGAATAGAGCTCGTAGCTTTATGAGAGAGCTAAAAGGAATCACTAAATTTCTTTTAGCAGTAGGAGACTTTCTAGCCGCGTTCAACCTGATCTGTGGTCGGGTGAGCCGCTTCAAAGATGGTTACCGAAATGCCTTCTCCCGTTCGTAAAGGTAAGTCATTATGAGCATGAGGGTCAAGCAGAATTCTTCTTCGGCTGGTTCCCCGTGCGATTTTACCGTACACGTTGAGCGATACTCCCGATACATAACGAACAGCGGGCATATTGATGTGATCACAGTTCACTGTAAGTTGGCTGATGGCACTTCTACCAAATCTTTCTCATTTACGTTGAAAGAGCTCTCCTCTTTCGATTGGAGAGAACAATGTCCCGCCGCTCGATTCGACGTCAATAGGTCCACGGCGTTTGTACAACGCTACCTGGCCGATCAGGTAAGACAGCAACTTGGAGAGCCAGAGGTTATCTTTTTGATGGAAAAACGTGGGTTTCAGACTGTTCAAAACGAACGCATATTTTGTGCGGGAAAGGACATTTTCCGCGCCCCCTGCAGTGAAACCGCTTTACCAAAAATAGAATCGCGCATGGACGGGCCAAATTTAGACGCAGATTCTAATGTGGAGGAAAAAGACGCTGCGGAATATTTCTATGGATTGTTATCGCTCAGTCCCAACACGTTTTTGGGGCTCTCTGCATACGTGATATGCTATCTCCTTTACCCGCTGTACGAGGAAATTGGCAGGCCCCCGCAGTTTTGTCTGTTTCTGTACGGTCAGACGGGGACGCAGAAAACGACAGTTGCAAGTTTTTTCACCCAGCTTTACAATCGGGGAAACGGCTTCCAACGCCCCCCCAGGCTCAATGCCAGTACATCCGCTGCCGCGAAAATATTGTGCAACGCCAGGGATGAAGTAGTTGTCTTGGACGACCTATTCCCCCACGCTGACAGTGATCTTCGAAAGCAACAGGAGAAAACGTTTCTGGAAGTTCTCCGCTATGTGGGAGATGGTACGGTCCCGGCACGCAGCAGAGGCAGCGAGGTTTCCCAGCAAGAGGTGCGCTGCGGCGTGCTGTTTACAGGGGAATACCGGATTGGCACAGGTTCAGATGCCGCGCGATTTCTGTCCATAGAAATGAAGCAGCCAGATCTGCAGCTACTAAAGCAATATCAGGAACGGCCACTCATGCTTTCCACTTTCTATCAGTTTTTCATACAGTGGATTCTGGAAAACTATGATGATGTGGTCGAGTTCCTGCGGGATCACTACAACTTCTACAGCGCAGAGGTCACCTCTGGTGTACACACAAGATTGAAGGAAATGCACTTTTTCCTTCGTTCTGCCTATCTGGTTTTCTTGGCATATTGCCTAGCAAAATCCTACCTATTGGCGGATGATATTGTGGAGGCAGACAGGTATTTCTGTAATCTGCTCACACAAATTATCGATCAACAAGATCAACTTGTGCGGCAGGATGCTTGTGGCAAGCTGAAAAGCGAAACAAATTACACCATGCATTTCCGCCAGCTGTGTCAAAACCGGGCTTTCCATATAGCCGATTGTCTGGAGGATTTTAACGAGTCCAAGCACGATGGCTTGCTCTATAAGGGCAAGCTATGCCTTCGCGGTAAGTGCCTCAAGAGGTTATACCCCAATGGGTCTCTGCAGGCCGCCATCAATCAGTGGAGGCGGGATGGTATTCTGGAAACAGGAGGCCAAAACCCAACGAAGCAAATCTTCTCATTGGGTGGTAAACGCTTTTTCTTTTTCCTTCTGGAGCATCTCGAATAAATTAGCGTATCTGCTAATGCCAGACTTATATATTCTCATCATGTAGTCCAAGGCTGAACACATCACATTTGTGCTCACAAACGAGGGGGCGATCAAAGAACTTACACTACGCAATAAATGCTTGAATTTGAAAAGGAGGGATCGGACATAAAGCGCAGCATCCTAAAACTAGAAGAAGCAACACCTCTGCCGAATCACGGAAACCGGTACCGCACAGTCTTCAAAACCCGCCACGGGCGGCAGGTATTTCTCTCTCTGGAGCGCTCTGGGGAAGACTTGATTATTGAGAACTGCCGGTACCTAGACCGGGGGCAGCGGCGTTCCAATGATTCCCTGGTGCCCAAAAAGCTGCAAACCCGCCGCTTTCCGGTGGACAAGCTG
>FR893578.1 GCA_000435395.1 Firmicutes bacterium CAG:94 | reverse complement strand
AGAGCCCGCAGCGCCTCATAGGAGGCGGGCACCTCTCCATCGTAGAGCTCCACCACCTGCTGGGCCGCCCGCTGGAGGTTCCTGGCCCGGTTGTAATAGCCCAGGCCCTCCCACATCTTTAAGAGCTTTTCCTCCGGGGCGGCAGCCAGGGCCTCCACCGTGGGGAAGGCCTCTAAGAACCGCTCATAATAGGGGCGCACCGCCTCCACCCGGGTTTGCTGCAGCATGATTTCCGATACCCACACCCGGTACGGGGTGGGCTCCTCCCGCCAGGGGAGCACCCGGGCGCCCCCGTCGTACCACGGCAGCAGCAGCCCCGGCAGCTGGGCCAGGATTTCCCTATCCTCCAAAAGCACCACACCTTTCTCCCGCCCCTGGGGCAGGCTTTTTAGATGGCCAGCCAGGCCTGGAAAAAGCGGATGACAAGGTCTGTCACCTCCGGCGTCCACAGGAACGTGCCGTGGCCCGCGCCCACCACCTTTACAAATTCCACGGTGTGGCCCGTCTCCTGGAGCTTCCGGGCGGTGAGGACGCTCTGGTGGAAGGGCACCATGGGGTCCTCGTCCCCGTGGACAATGAGGAAGGGCGGCAGGGGCTTACTCTTCTCCATGTAGTTCAGCGGATTGCCGGGCTGGGCAATCTCCGGGTGGTCGATGACGCAGCCCCCAAAGAGGATGTCCTCGGGGATGTGCTCCTTGTCGGCGGTGAACTGGGGGTCCCGGGGGGCGTCGTTGATGTGGGTGACGTCGCTGGGGCCGTAGAAATCCACCACCGCCTGGACAGCGTCGGAAATCTCCCCGTTATCCGAGGTCTTAAACTCCCCCATGTCCCCGGTGACGCCCACCATCTGGGCGGCGTGGCCCCCGGAGGAATCCCCCCAGATGCCCACTTGGTTGGGGTCGATGCAATACGTGTCGGCGTGGGCCCGCAAAAACCGGATGGCCGATTTCACATCCTGCAAAAAGGCAGGGAACTTGGCCACGGTGGAGGCCCGGTGCTTTACGCTGGCCACCACAAAGCCCGCCTGGGCCAAAGGCACCAGCTTGGGCAGGCTTCCATACACGTCCTGCTCCCCCCAGGCGGAGCCCTGGACGTACACCACCAGGGGATAGCGCAGCGTAGAGCGCGCCCCCGGCCGCAGCCCGTCGGGGAGGAGCAGCTGCAAGTGCAGGGGCCCCTCCTCACGCCGGACGTACTCCACATCCCGGATATAGACAACCTCCCCGCGCTGGCTGCGGCCGGCGAACAAGGTGCGCATCCCCGGCAAAATGGTGGCGTCGCCGGGCACGGCCTTTCGATATTCTGTCATACAGCATTCCTCCTAAACCAATTTCTATATTTCAGTATAGCACGGTTTCCCTGGCCGGGCAATCCCAGCCGGGCACTGCCGGAAGGGAAGGCGGCCCTGGAAGAGGAAAGAAAAACCCCCTGGCATTGCCGGGGATTTTTCGCGCTTTCCTTAGAATTTGACGCGGTAGACCTTTGTCTCATAGCTGCCAAGGACCACCGGGCCCTCTACGTCGCAGCGGGTGTCCAGGTCCACCATGGGCTCTTGCAGGACAATCTCCTGGGGCTCCTTCAAGTAGTTGAGCACCACCAGGTAGTC
>FR893577.1 GCA_000435395.1 Firmicutes bacterium CAG:94 | reverse complement strand
AAGGTCGCGCCTTTTTGAAAAAAGGCGCCCCAAAAACTTTTACGCTTGCTCCCCTAAAGTTTACCTCAGCTTCCAAATGTCCCGCTCATACTCCGCCACGGAGCGGTCCGAGGAGAAATACCCCGCTTTGGCGATATTCACCAGCATCTTCTTGGCCCAGGCGGCGCGGTCCTCGTAGTCCGCCAGGGCGCGCTCCTTGGTCTGGATGTAGTCCTTCACGTCCAGCAGCGCCATGAACCAGTCCTTGCGGGACATGTCCTTGTACAGGCGGGCCAGGTTCTCCGGGTCGCCCAGGCGCATCAGCGCGGGGCTGATGATAAAGTCCACCAGCTGGGTGATTTCCTCGTCCACGCCGTAATAGTCCCCGGGGCGGTAGGAGGCCGTGTCGTACAGCTCCATCACCTTCTCGCTGGGCTGGCCGAAGATGTACACGTTCTCCTCCCCCACCAGGTCGTGGATTTCCACGTTGGCGCCGTCCAGCGTGCCCAGGGTGACCGCGCCGTTGAGCATGAACTTCATGTTGCCGGTGCCGCTGGCCTCCTTGCTGGCCAGGGAAATCTGCTCGGAGATGTCGCAGGCGGGGATGAGCTTCTCCGCCCAGGTGATGTTGTAGTTTTCCACCATGTGCACCTTCAGCCAGGGGCTCACCTGGGGGTCGTGGGCAATCAAATCCTGCAGGCACAGGATGAGGTGGATGATGTCCTTGGCGATGGTGTAGGCCGGGGCCGCCTTGGCCCCAAACAGCAAGGTGATGGGCCGCGTGGGCCGGTGCCCCGCCTTGATTTGCCGGTACTTCCAGATGATGTACAAGGCGTTCATCTGCTGGCGCTTGTACTCGTGCAGCCGCTTGATTTGGATGTCGAAGATGGAATCCTCCTCCAGCGCCACACCCTCCCGCTGCTGGAGGGCCTGGCACAGGGCCCGCTTCTTCTCCTGCTTGATGGAAAGCAGCTCCTCCAGGGCCGCTGCGTCGTTTTGGTAGGCCAGCAGCCCTTCCAGCTGGGCGGCGTCCTTCTTCCAGCCCGGGCCGATTTTCCCCGTGATCCACTGGCTCAGCTCCGGGTTGCAGTGCAGCAGCCACCGGCGGAAGGTGATGCCGTTTGTCTTGTTGTTGAACTTCTCCGGGTACAGCTGGGCAAAGGCCTTCAGCTCGGACTTCTCCAGAATCTCCGTGTGCAGGCTGGCCACGCCGTTGACCGAGAAACCGTAGTGGATGTCCAGGTGGGCCATGTGCACCAGGTCGTTTTCATCCAGGATAGCCACGGCCGGGTCGGGGTGCTGCTCCTTCACCCGCCTGTCCAGCTCCCGCAAAATGGGCACCAGCTGGGGCACGGCCTCCTCCAGGTAGTCCAGGGGCCACTTCTCCAAAGCCTCGGCCAAAATGGTGTGGTTGGTGTAGGCGCAGGTTTTGGACACCGTCTCCACGGCCTGGTCCATGGTCAGGCCCCGGGCGGTGAGCAGCCGGATGAGCTCCGGGATGACCATGGAGGGGTGGGTGTCGTTGATCTGGATGACGGCGTACTTGTGCAGCTCCTCCAGGGGATGGCCCTTGTCCTCCAGCTCCTTTACAATCAGCTGGGCCGCCGCGCTGACCATGAAGTACTGCTGGTACACCCGCAGCAGCCGGCCGGCCCGGTCGCTGTCGTCGGGATAGAGGAACAGCGTCAGGTTGTGCAGGACGTCTGTCTTGTCAAAGTCGATGCCCTCCCCCACCAGGGATTCGTCCACGGTCTCCAAATCGAACAGGTGCAGCTTGTTCACGCCGCTTTCGTAGCCGGAGACGTACAAGTCGTACAGCACGGCGGTGGCCTCCCCCTGGGGGAAGGGCACGGTAAAGCGCACACCGGTGGGGTTCAGCCAGCTTTTGGGGGAGAGCCAGGCGTCCGGCCGCTCCTGCTGCTTGTGCTCCTGGAACACCTGGCGGAACAGGCCGAAGTGGTACAGCAGGCCCACGCCGTCCCCGGGCAGGCCCAAGGTGGCGGCGGAGTCCAGGTAGCAGGCGGCCAGGCGGCCCAGGCCCCCGTTGCCCAAAGAGGGCTCCGGCTCCACCTCCTCCACGGCGGCGATATCCTTGCCCGCCTCGGCCAGGGCGGCCTTCACCTCGTCGTAAAGCCCCAGGTTAATCAGGTTGTTGGAGAGCAGCTTGCCCACCAAAAACTCTGCGGAGATGTAGTACAGCTTCCGCTCCCCGGTAATGGGCCGGGCCGCCGCCAGCTTCTCCTGGGTCAGCTCCAGCAAGGCCTGGTAAATCTCTTGGTTGGTGGCGGCCAGCAGCCCCTTGGAAAAGCGCAGGCCCACCTTCTGTTCCAGTTCGTCACGCATCCGCATGGCTCTTATCTCCTTTCTTCGCAGCCTTGCCCGCCTTTTTCCCAGGCTTGGCTGTCTGGCTCTTCCCGGCCTTCTGTGCAGGCTCTTCCGCGGGGCCCTTGCCGGGCTCACTCTTCGAGGCACGGCCGTAAATCAAGGAGAGCCGGGCCATTTTCCCGGCCAGCTCCTCATCCATGTCCTCTGGGGACATGCGCCAGCGCCAGTTGGTGCCCCCCACCGTGGAGGGGGTGTTGATGCGGCATTCGCCCCCCAGGCCCAGATAGTCCTGCAGGGGGATGACCGCCAGGTCTGCCACGCTCTCCAGCGCCCCCCGGATGAAGGCCCAGGGGCCGTCCTCCACCGCCTCAAAGCCCAGGTAATCCTTGGCCAGCTGAAGGACCTCCGGCTCTTGGGTGTCCAGCCAGCCCCGGGTGGTGGTGTTGTCGTGGGTGCCGGTGTACACCACGCAGTTGTGGGGGTAATAGTGGGGCAGGTAGCTGCTGTCCTCGTTGGGGTCAAAGGCAAACTGCAGCACCTTCATGCCGGGGTAGCCGCTATTTTTCAGCAGGCGCTTTACCGCGGGGGTAAGGAAGCCCAGGTCCTCGGCGATGATGGCGGCGTTCTCCACGTTCTGGTTGATGGCCCGGATGAAGTCCATGCCGGGGCCCTTGCGCCAGCGGCCGTTGCGGGCGGTGGTGTCCCCGTAGGGGATGGCGTAGTAGCTCTCCAACCCCCGGAAGTGGTCGATGCGCAGCACATCGTACATGGAGAGGTTCGCCTTGATGCGCTTGATCCACCAGGAGTAGCCGTCCTCCTTCATCACGTCCCAGCGGTAGAGGGGGTTGCCCCACAGCTGGCCGTCGGCGGTGAAGGCGTCCGGCGGGCAGCCGGAGACCTCGGTGGGCACGTTCTTCTCATCCAGCTGGAACAGCCCGGGCTGGGCCCACACGTCGGCGCTGTCCATGGCCACATAGATGGGCGCGTCCCCAATGATCTTCACGCCCCGCTGGTTGGCGTACTCCTTCAAGGCGCCCCACTGCTGGAAGAACAGGTACTGGGTAAAGACGTAGTAGTCCACGTCCTCCTTGTACTTTTCCCGGCACTCCTCCAGGGCGGCGGGGTCCCGCAGGCGCAGCCCCTTCTTCCACTCGGTCCAGGGGCGGCCCTTGTTCTTGTCCTTCAGAGCCATGTAGAGGGCGTAATCCTCCACCCACTCCGCGTTTTCCTGGCGGAACGCCTCCAGGGCCTTTTTGTCCTCAAAGTTTTTAAAAGCCTTGCGCAGCAGCTTTTTCCGGCCGGTGCGCACCACATCATAGTCCACATGAGAGGGGTCCTCCCCCCACTCCACCCGCTTGCAGGCGCCCTTTTTCAAAAGACCTGCCTCCGCAAGCTGGTCCAGGTCGATATACAGGGGCTCTCCCGCAAAGGCAGAATAGCTCTGATAGGGGCTGTCCCCAAAGCTGGTGGGCCCCAGGGGCAGCACCTGCCAATACCGCTGTTCGGCCTGCACCAGGAAATCCACCCACTCCCGGGCGGCCTGGCCGAAATTGCCGATGCCGTATTTCGAGGGCAGGCTGCTTACAGGCAGCAGCACCCCGGCGGCCCGGCCCATCCACGTTTTCTTTGCCATAGCGATGGCTCCTTTCTCTGCGCGAAAGGGGGGCGCGCTGCCCCCCGCTCTCATACTGGGCCTAGTATAGCACCACTGGGGGCAGTTTTCAAGTGAAAATTAGGGAAACCGCCTAAAAACGGTAAATTTCATAGAGGTTTATTTATAAATTTAGCATTTATTGCCCCAAGCCCTATCGCCTAAGCTTTTCCCCAGGGGGATTTTCTGCTATACTATATAAGAATGATTTTTCCAAAGAAAAGAGGATGGCTGTGCCCACAAAGCTGCAAATTTTAGAACAGTACTTTGGCTACCCCTCCTTCCGCCCAGGGCAGGAGGAGCTGATAGACGCCCTGCTGGCCGGCCGGGACGCGGTGGGCATTTTGCCCACGGGGGCGGGGAAATCCCTGTGCTACCAGGTGCCCGCGCTGCTGCTGGAGGGCATCACGCTGGTGGTGTCGCCCCTTATCTCCCTGATGCGGGACCAGGTGGCCGCCTTGGTGCAAAACGGCGTGCGGGGGGCCTACCTCAACAGCAGCCTCACCTGGGGGCAATACCAAAAGGCCCTGCACAACGCCCGGGCCGGGGTGTACAAAATCATCTACGTGGCGCCGGAGCGGCTGCTGACCCCGGAGTTTTTGGACTTCGCCAAAAGCGCGCCCATCGCCATGGTGGCCGTGGACGAGGCCCACTGCGTCTCCCAGTGGGGGCAGGACTTCCGCCCCAGCTACCTGTCCATCCCGGAATTTCTGGCCCAGCTGCCCCGGCGGCCGGTGGTGGCGGCCTTTACGGCCACGGCCACGCCCCGGGTGCGGGAGGACATCCTCTCCCTGCTGGAGCTCCGTGACCCCTGGGTCACTGTCACCAGCTTTGACAGGCCCAACCTCTACTTTGAGGTGCGCCGCCCCAAGGACAAGCTGGCGGAGCTGCTCACCTTGCTGGCGGAGCGCCGGGAGCGCAGCGGCATTGTGTACTGCGGCACCCGCAAGGCCGTGGAGGAGGTCTGCGAGGCCCTGCGGGAGCGGGGCTACGCCGCCACCCGCTACCACGGGGGCTTGGAGGACCATGAGCGCCTGCGAAACCAGGAGGACTTCCTCTACGACAGGGCCACGGTGATGGTGGCCACCAACGCCTTTGGCATGGGCATTGACAAGTCCAACGTGAGCTTTGTCATCCACTACACCATGCCCAAGGACTTGGAGAGCTACTACCAAGAGGCGGGCCGGGCCGGCCGGGACGGCAGCCCCGCCCAGTGCTTTTTGCTGTACAGCGGGGCGGACGTGGCCCTCAACCGGTTCCTGTTCACCCACAGCGACGAGGGGCAGTACATCGAGGAGGAGGCCCTGGAGCAGCTCAACCAGCAAAACGAGGCCCGGCTCCAGGCCATGATAGGCTATTGCCACACCACCAGCTGCCTGCGGGAGTACATCCTCCACTACTTTGGGGAGCACGCCCCCACCCAGTGCGCCAACTGCCAAAACTGCGTGGGGCACTTCTCCCAGGTGGACGTGACGAGGGAGGGCCGGGGGCTTGTCTCCTGCGTGCGGTACCTGCGGGAGCGGTACGGCGTCACCTTGGTGGTGGAGGTGGCCCGGGGCAGCAAAAGCGAGAAAGTGCTGCGCCAGGGCTTTGACAAGCTGCCCTGCTACGGCAGCCTGAAGGGCGTAAAGGAAAGCACCCTGCGGGACGTGGCGCGGGCGCTGGTGCTCCAGGGGTACTTGGAGCAGACCCAGGGGGAGTACCCCCTGCTGAAGCTGGGCCCCCAGGCGGAGAGCCTGCTCAACGGCCAGGCCCGGGTGGAGATGCGGGTGCGGCAGTCCCAGGAGGAGCCGGAGAAAAAGCCCGCCCGAAAGCTGCCCAAGGGCGACCCCCAGCTGTTCGACAGGCTGCGGGCGGTGCGGGCGCGGCTTTCCCGGGAGCAGAACGTGCCCATGTACATCATCTTCTCCAACGCCACCTTGGAGGCCATGGCGGCCTACCAGCCCCTGACGCCGGCGGAGCTGCTGGACGTGCCCGGCGTGGGCCAGGCCAAGCTGCAAAAGTATGGCCAGGCGTTTTTGGAGGAGATTCGCAAGTGGACGGAGGGAGACTAAAGAGCGCGCCGAGCGAAGCGAGCGTAAAGTTTTTTGA
>FR893576.1 GCA_000435395.1 Firmicutes bacterium CAG:94 | reverse complement strand
ACTGTCCCCTTCCCGCCAAAATAGACAGGAAAAAGGTTAAAAAAACGGAATGAATCACAGGTATACTCGGTCATGCTCCTTTACGCAGCTTCCCAATCGAGAAGACGCTTTTCGAAGTCGCGGGGCGGGAGCCAGCCCAGGGAAGAATGGGGCCGGATGGTGTTGTAAAACGCCTCGATGTAGGTGAAAAGGTCGGCTTGGGCGGCCCTGCGGGAATCGAAACGGCGCAGGTGAACCAGCTCGCATTTCAAGCAGCTGAAAAAGTTTTCCGCCACAGCATTGTCGTAGGGGTCGCCCTTGCGGGACATGCTCTGCCGGACGCCCAGGGAAGCCAGACGCTCACGGAAGGCCGCGGCGGCGTACTGGACGCCCCGGTCGCTGTGGAAGATCAGTCCAGGGGCAGGGCGCTCCCGGCGGACGGCCATGTTCAGGGCGTCCAGGGTGAGCTGGGTGTCGATGCGCTGGGAAAAGGCATACCCCACAATTTTCTTGGTGCACAGGTCTTTGACAATGGCTAAATGCAGCCAGCCTTCCCCGGTGGGGATGTAGGTGATGTCGCCCACCCAGGCTTGGTTGGGGCGGCTGAAAGTGAACTGGCGTTGGAGCAGGTTTGGCGCGATGGGACAGTTGTGGCGGGAGTTGGTGGTAGCTTTGTAGGCCCTCTTTCGTTGGGAGTGGATGCCGGCGGCCTTCATCAGCCGGTGCA
>FR893575.1 GCA_000435395.1 Firmicutes bacterium CAG:94 | reverse complement strand
TAGCTGCATCCTACCTCCTTCTGAATTATTTACGGTTCGGGAATCCCCTGGAGTTTGGACATAATTATTTGCCAGAATTCACGAACTCGGAGAACGGACAATTCCATCCCAGCTATATGCTTCAAAATCTCTACAATCTTATTCGATTGCCTGATTTTAGCCCTGAAACTAAGATGAGTATACCGCAATTTAACGGAATGAATATTATTATCTGTTTCCCGATTCTCGTTTGGTGGCTGTATGTGGTTGTGACTTCAAAGTCCCCTACTGTCATAGATCTATTGGTGCTGTGTTGCGTAATATTACATATCCTTATGTTGGTGAGCCACAAAACGATGGGGGGATACCATTATGGGAACAGGTACATCGCGGATACAATGCCTGCCGTTTTTACAGCCATATGTAGCAGTAAGATAAATTTAAAATATCGAGACTTTCTGTTCTTGCAACTACTGCTTCTGTTAGGATTGGCTTTCAACGGTATTGGGTATAGCCAGTTTCTACAAGGTACGACTTAATTTGAAATAGCTCCCAGTTGTGAGAAGACTGGAAAGGAAAAGGTAGGGATATACCCAATAATTCAGTTTGCGCAAGTACCAAATCGAGCTACCGCATACAGGGAAAGTAGAAATGAGGCAAAGAGAATAGAGCAAGTAAGAGCGATTATAACGCAGACAGCTCTGGTTGGCTGGATTCGTTATGGGCGACTGTTGAAAGTACTGATTATGCCACTTCGGTAACCCATTCGGGAAGCACAGGGATTACTAGCCACAACTATACAGCCGGATAAGATGTTGGGGTGGGTGTCTCTCATTTGAGAGGCACCCACCTATATCCATGGAGAATACTATGTTTAGAAAATATATTTCTTTAGCATCATCACGAATTAAACATTATGCTTTCCATAATGCCCTAATATTTGCAATGTTTATGTTTGGAATTACCATTTCAGCTATTGCATTTATTTTCTTTTACGGGAATTCTATGGTGGATAAACAAAATGAAGCCAGAAATGCACTGTCCTACAGAACATTTATTATTCATTCTACAAACCAGTTGAATCAAGAAATTCTAAAAAAGCTAAGTAATCTCTCAACTTCTGTTTTGGATGTAAGGGTAAAATGTGAAATAGAAAATCCATTTATTTCGCACGTCCATGAAGCCATGACTCCGCAACCACTTAATATTATCTCTTTGGTCAAGAACAACAATGCTATCTACTCATATCAGGGTAAAAATAGTTTCACAAAAGAAGAACTACATCAGAATGTTGCCATTATTCCTATGGACTACGGTGAGGTTTCTTCCATCTTACTCGAGGGAAATAAATTTACTGTAGTTGGAAGAACTACAAATTTTGATCTTAATATTGTCTTCATTCCGCTCCACGCTTTCCTAACTAATGGATTTAACCAAAGTAGTATAGAGGTAATTTTAGATTCAGTTCCTTCTCGTCATACAAACAACAAACTTCTTCGTCAAATTTCCGAGTTACTCCCGGATGCTGTAATATCAGACCCGTTTGAATTGATACAAGCTGATCAGTCTAAAAATCTTGAGGGTATTGTGCTTTCGAGCGGAGTATTTCTAATATCAATCTTATCATTTCTAAGCTTATTTCAATATCTAGTTTCAGAAAACAGTTATGAGAATGCAGTATATTCAATAGTTGGAGCTGACACTAAATCGGTAATTATAATTACGTTATTTGAAATAATCATTCTAAGCAGCGCAGCAGCTTTTATTGCCTGTATTGTTCATGTTACTTGTTATGATCTCCTTTTCGTTAAAATTAATATATATGGTAGTATTCGGTACTCTATCTATGACTATTTAGTCTGCTTCGTTCTGGAAATACTAATTTCCTTTGCTGCAGTACTTCCATTCGTATGTTATTCTTCAACCCATTCCTTGGTCGAGATGGAACGACGTTTTCGATAACAGGAGGGATTTATTTGAAAAAGATATGTCTAATTTTAGAGTGCTATAAAAAGAACATCATTTCTGTGGCCATTTTACTAGTGGTTCTTATTTTTGCTCTGCTCCAGTCTGTTTCGTTTCTAGGACGAGTAAAATATATGACATACACAAGGGATTTTTTGGTTGGTTCAAATTTAAACTTTAATAATACTATTTACTTTATGCCAATGATATTTGAAGGAGATCCTCGTTCTGGAATTGCATTTGAGGAAATCAAATACGGCAATATTCCTGGTATTGAGTCGGTAATCTGCCCCAAAACAGCTACAGTCAAAATGACGGGCAAATATATTAATGTATTACTATGCGATGATAGTTTTATCTCGACGTTCGCTCCCATTGATCAAGGAGATTGGTTTACAACTCCCGGAATAAAGCAGGATGACATAGTAGCATGTGGATATCTCTTTGAAGATTACTCCCTCGGTTCTCAAATTACAGTCGATTTTGGCTGGGACACTCCTCTGCCCTTTACTTTTACTATAGTAGGCAAAAAAAATGAACCATCATATCTTCCCTCGTTTGGCATGCAAAGCAATAATGTCACTGCAATGGATTTGTTTTCACAGGGACACAACACTATTCTAGTTCAGGAATCAAAAGAGATCGATGCCTTCCTTGAAGACTCAAATCTTTATCATGAAAATTGTATGATTAAGCTGAGAGAGGATATAACAGCAGCAGAACGCCAAGAGGTGGAAGAGTTTCTTTTATCTAAAGGGAGTTTTTTGTACTTTAACACGATACTTGAGAATACCGAAAAAGAAATTCTTAATGAAATAAAGCGAAATCTTCCGTTGCCCCTTTTCCTGCTTAGTGTTTCTCTTGTGTCGTTAGTTTCTGTTTCTGTAATTATGGTTCAAAAAATGCTGCCTGCTCACAGTATCTACAGGTTGTGTGGATGTAGTCGTGGCAGTAGTCTCAGAATATTATTTTCGGGGGTAGGGTTAATTGGCATCATGGGTGGGATTATTACGACCTGTTATGTCATCATGTATCCAACTTTGCTGAAATATGGAGTTGTGCTCCCTGAAGCATCTATTATCAACACAGATTTGATACCCGCTGTTATGGGAATTGTGACATTGGCAATCTTTGCTCCTATTTTGGTGATATGGGTTCAAACTCGTCGATGGTCACCCTTAGAAGAATACAGGAGAGAGCAAAAATGATTACTTTGAATAAAATTAAAAAAATTTATGGAAGTGGCCAAAATTGCGTCATCGCTCTGGATGATATTAATTTACATATCGACGAAGGGGATTTCGTTGCAATATTGGGAAAATCCGGATCTGGAAAATCCACCTTATTACACATACTAGGTGCTTTGGACAGGTATGATGAGGGAGATTATTTTCTAGATGGTCAGGATATGAACCAGTGTTCTGACAAAGAACTTGCAAAGATTCGGAACGATTCAATCGGTCTTGTTATGCAGGACTTCGCTTTACTTGGAGATAAAACGGTCATTTTTAATGTTATGCTTCCCATGTTTTTTGATCATACTCCTTTTAAAGATATGAAAAGGTTAGCAGAAATTGCATTACAGGAAACAGG
>FR893574.1 GCA_000435395.1 Firmicutes bacterium CAG:94 | reverse complement strand
AATCCTTGAGAATAAGCTGTCAACTTTTTTTATACCACACCAAAGGAAGGAAAGCAGGCGTAAAAGTGTTTACAAATTCTCTATTTTTTGGTGCGGCAATCAGTTTATTGGCCTATGAAGTTGGTCTTTTATTGCGGAAAAAGTTTAAAAAGGCAATTTTTAACCCCCTGCTGATCGGCATTCTGTGCGTCATTGGGGTGTTGTCCATTTTCCATATCGAGTATGACAGCTACAACGTGGGCGGTCAATATATCAGTTACCTGTTAACGCCAGCCACAGTTTGTCTGGCTGTTCCGCTCTATGAACAGCTTTCCCTTTTAAAGAAGAATCTTGTGGCCGTGGCAGCAGGCATTGTCTCCGGTGTGTTGGCAAGTATGGTCAGCGTGCTGCTTTTGTGCAAACTTTTCCAGCTTTCCCACGAAGAGTATGTGACACTGCTGCCCAAATCCATCACCACTGCTATCGGCATGGGGGTATCGGAAGAACTGGGCGGAATTGTGACTATCACCGTTGCGGTCATTATTATTACCGGTGTGCTGGGCAGCGTCATTGGGGAAATCGTTTGCAAGCTGTTCCGGATTCAAGAACCCATTGCCAAAGGTCTGGCGCTGGGTACCGCGGCACATGCCATCGGAACCTCCAAAGCCATGGAGATGGGTCCAGTTGAGGGAGCAATGAGCAGTCTGGCCATTGCAGTCGCCGGTCTTTTGACTGTGGTCAGCGCCTCTGTATTTGCGCAATTTATGTGATTGAAATGAGGGATCGCATGATGGAGAACTTTATTATTACCATTGGCAGACAGGCCGGCAGCGGCGGACGGGAAATCGGCATGCGTCTGGCTCAACGGCTTGGGATTCCCTACTATGGGCGGCAAGAACTGATGGAGATCGCAAAAGGAACGCCGGATTACGAAGAGGTCCAGTCCTTTTACGAAGAACAGCCAGTGGACGACTTGCTGTACGCCATTGCAACCAGCAATGTAGAAGAAGATCTGGGACACATCCCCTTCCGGAGGATCCGGCAGCTGTGCAGCAAAACCTCCTGTGTTTTGATCGGCCGCTGCGGCGGTCACATCTTCCGGGGAGAAAAGCGGGCAGTCAGTATTTTTCTCCACGCTGATGAGAACATTCGGGCCCAGCGGACAATGCAGGACTACGGTCTGTCGCTGAAAAAAGCCATGGAACGAAACCAGCAAACAGACAGTGACCGCGCGGCTTTTCACAGATACTACACTCGAGAGGAATGGGGAGCCTCAGCTGACTACGACCTCTGCCTGGACAGCGGGATCTTAGGGGTAGAAGGTACCGTAGAGGTGATTCTAGCCTACCTAAAGATCCGGGGCATCGTCCAATAACGATGGGCAGGTGAGATTGTGGAAACTGAATACCCAAAGGAAAAAGCCTACGTCACGGTTATAGCGTACATCAAGCAACTGGTGCAAGACGGACAACTGGCATTTGGCGGCAAACTGCCCTCTGAACGAGAAATGATGGCAACTCTGGGACTGGGACGCAACTCTATCCGGGAGGCGCTGCGCACCCTAGAAAACATGGGATTGATCTCCTGTGTCCATGGCAAGGGAAACTTTCTGGTCAACCAGATCGGCGAGAGTTTCAGCAGTGTTTTTTCCATGCTGCTGTTTTTAAAACAGAGCAACTTCGATGAGGTACAGCAGCTTCGTCGAGGACTGGAAATGCAATCCTTACTCTTGGCTATCCAAACGGCAGATTGCACCACAGCCGCAGCCCAGGCCCAATGGCGTCAGACTCTGGAACCCCTAGGCAAACTGGTGGAAAGCATGCGACAAGCCACCGGCCACAAGCGGGTCACACTGGATTCCGCTTTTCACGAAGCGCTCATCCAGTGCAGCGCAAACCGGCTTTTTGCGGTCCTGCAAAAAGCCGTCTCCAGTCTCTGCGAGGCAGCCATTGAAAATGTTTTGACCGCCGCCACTGATGCCCAATGGCAAACACTGGTGGACTGCCACGAAACCATTTACCAATCCTTACTCAACCGGGATGCACAGGCCGGCATGGCTGCCATCGATCAGCACTATACCCAGCCTTTTTCAGACAGCCTGAACACTCCTCTATGACAGCGATGATTACAAGGGAACAACCGGCGGTCTTGAGGTTGTCATGCGCAGCATCATCTATGCGGCGTACAGCAAGGATCTCTCGGTCAAAACGACAACGGCAAAAATCCAGATGATGAAGCAGGGCAAGTATGTGGGCGGCTACGCTCCCTATGGTCAATTACTATTATGCTGGTGAATGACCGGAAAGAGTCTCCCGTAAAAGCAAATCGCTGCATTTTTCAGGCCAAAATCAAAATTTCTTCCGAGAATAATGACTTCATTTTTGTAGAAAGAAATTGTGTGAATCTCACCCTGCGTTTTCCCATATACCCACCATTTCACACTTCTTCACATCCCCAAAGCCTCCACCAGCCCCACAAGCCTACCCAGCTCCTCCTCCGGCACCGACCAC
>FR893573.1 GCA_000435395.1 Firmicutes bacterium CAG:94 | reverse complement strand
AAGTTTTTTTCGCGGCCTTTTTCGTTCACCAGTCAGGTTCCGATTTTCAGCCTTTTCACTTGCCTTTCGTGCCGTCTCTCTCGAGCGCTCAGATATGATACCACAGGTTTCTCTTTTTGTCAACAGGTTTTTTCAAGTTTTTTGAAATTCCTTTTTGACCTTTGGAGCCAAGCGCTTTCACGCTTTTCTTCCCCCTGTACAAGGGCGAGCTCCCTGTGCTATACTATCTGTACCGCTTCCCTGGCGCGCTTTGCAGCGCTCCGTTTCGGCGGTGATTGGTAGTATATCATCTTTCTCTGGAAAAAGCAAGCACTTTTTCCGCATTTCTCGGACTTCTTTGCTTTTCCACTGTTTCTTGCACTCTTCGCCCTTGTTTCTACTATATATAGAAAGGCGTGATTCCATGCCCATCCGCATTCAAGCTGACCTGCCCGCCATTGAGGTGCTGGAAAGCGAAAACATCTTTGTCATGACCCACGAACGTGCCAACCTTCAGGATATCCGTCCTTTAAAGATTGCTATCCTCAACCTGATGCCCACGAAGATTGAAACCGAGACGCAGCTGCTGCGCCTGCTGGGCAACACCCCTTTGCAGGTGGACGTGGAGCTGCTCCACCCCGCCACCCATGTGAGCAAGAACACCAGCTCCTACCATCTCAACACCTTTTATAAGACCTTCGCTGACGTGAAGGACCAGAAGTTCGACGGCCTTATCATCACCGGCGCGCCGGTGGAGAAGCTGCCCTTTGAGGAGGTGGACTACTGGGACGAGATGTGCCAGATTATGGAGTGGAGCAAGGAGAACGTCTACTCGGTGCTGCACATCTGCTGGGGCGCCCAGGCGGGGCTGTATTACCACTACGGCATCCCCAAGTACCCCCTGCCGGAAAAACTCAGCGGCATTTACAACCACACGGTCTTAAACCCCTACCACCCCCTGATGCGGGGCTTTGACGACAACTACTTCGCCCCCCACTCCCGCTACACCGAGGTGCGGCTGGAGGACATCAAGAAGCACCCGGATTTGATTCCCCTGGCGGTGTCGGATTTGGCGGGGCTGCAC
>FR893572.1 GCA_000435395.1 Firmicutes bacterium CAG:94 | reverse complement strand
CATAAAGTTTTGTGCCTGCATTGAAAATACCTTCCTTTCTTCGTTGATGGCTGCTGCGGTTGGATGTTGTGTTCCATAAATGCCTCCTCACTTTCGTCCGCCACTTTTTTCTCGGATGTATAACCATGGATTGCGGCAGTTCTTTTTTATTCATTGATTCTAAGCTATTATGCTTAGTCTGTTGTCATTATACTAAGCAAAATAGCTTATGTCAATTGAAATGCGCAAAATAAATTAAATAAAATTGTTTAGGATTCTCTTGACTTTACTAAGCATTTCTGCTACGCTTTTTCTAAAGACAACCAACGATTGGAGTAGATGATATGGCGATTGGCGAACGGATTCACTTTTTCCGTCTTCTACGGGGGATGACACAGAAATATCTCGGCATGGCGCTGGGCTTCCCGGAGAAGTCCGCTGATGTGCGTCTGGCGCAGTATGAAACAGGAGCAAGAACCCCAAAGGCAGACCTGACTGCTGCCCTGGCCCAGGTACTGGATGTCTCGCCCCATGCGCTCTCCGTCCCGGACATAGACTCCTATGTGGGGCTGATGCACACCCTGTTTACCCTGGAGGACAACTATGGGCTCAAGATCAGCGAGATGGATGGAGAAGTCTGCCTGAAAGTTGATGTGCGGAAGAATAAGGACGCCGCCCGACTGCATGAAATGCTCTGCTCCTGGCAGCAGACTGCTGCTATGTTGGAGGCTGGCGAAATTTCCAAAGAGGATTACGACAAGTGGCGTTACCGCTACCCGGAGTTTGACAAAGCCCAGAACTATGTGAAGGTGCCGCCCCAAGACCTCTTTTGACCCTCTCACTTGTAGGCCACGGGAGAGGCCGTTTGTTGCA
>FR893571.1 GCA_000435395.1 Firmicutes bacterium CAG:94 | reverse complement strand
CGCGGGGCGCTCGCTGCCGCTCGCTTCACCCGGAGTGAAACGCCAGCTGTCTGTCCGCGGTGGCTGCGGTGGCTGCGCCACGGGCAAGTCGCGGGGCGCTCGCTGCCACTCGCTTCACTTGGAGTGAAACGCCAGCTGTCTGTCCGCGATGGCTGGCTGGGTGTGATAGGTGAGCCGGGCTCGGTTGCTCGCTGGCTAGAAAGAGAACTGCGGGCAGCTCTTCCCCTGGGAAACCGTCTTCTCCGCCGCAAGATTTTTTTAGGATTTTTAAAAATTCCCAAGGTTTTTTTACGCCCTTTTTTCAGGATATTATGGTAAACTCAGTCTTACGATTCTCTCCTTTCCGCCCAGCCTGCCACCTGGGAAATTGCGCCATTTTTTTCTTCTTTTTCCCTTGACTTGCCCCCTTGAATAGCGTATATTTAAGAGGCCGATATTCTGTCAACTAAAGGGGGATTTTCTCATGCGTAAAGGGAAACTGGGTGTAGTAGTATGTCTCTACCCTATATTGGGATTTGTGTGTGTCATACTAAACCAGCCCTTGCTGTGCGCCCTGATTTTCGGCTTTGTGCTGGTGGCCGAGCGGGACGAATGGGCTGGGCGGCAATGCCTGCAAGCCGTGGGGCTTTCCGCCATTGCGGTAGTGCTGCGGGAGCTGCTCGTCTATTCGGTGAACCTGTTCCCTGTTTATATTGACTTTTTCCATTTCCTTTCCACCGCTTTTGGCACCCTCTCCGCTTTGGTATACTTGGCTGCCATCATCACCAGCATGGTTGCCATCACCCGTGTGATGAAAGACCAGGAGGCGAGTCTCCCCGGCCTGGACAGGCTTGCCTACCGCGCTTACGGCAAGCAGAAGCCCCGGCCCATGCCCGGGCAGTATCCCCCGCCCTATGGGGTGCAGCCTCCCTACGCGCACTCTTACCAGCAGCCGGGCCAGCCCTATCCTCCCCAGCCGGGGCCCTATCAACAGCCGCCCCAGGCTCCCCAACAGCCCCAGCCGCCTGTGCCGCCTCAAAACGGCCCGCAGCAGCCTGGCGGCCCTCAACTGTAACGTAACTGTGTGAGCCCTTCGGCTCGGAACCGGGTCGAAGGGTATTTTCTCCCCTTTTTTAAAATCTTGAGTAGGAGGGTTTGGGCGTGGTTTTTTCCTCCCTGGTATTCCTGTGCGTATTCTTCCCCTTGCAGATGCTGGTATACTACCTGGCCAAGGGGATTGAGGCCCGTAACACGGTGCTCATTTTGTTCTCCCTGGTGTTTTACGCCTGGGGCGAGCCCTTTTTCATTGTGCTGCTGCTGTTCATGTGTTTTGTGGACTGGGCCGTGTCCCAGGGCATTTACAAATACCGAGGTACCGGGAAAAGCAAGGCCTTCCTTGTGCTGGGCTGCGTCATCGACCTGGGTTTGCTGGCCTTTTTCAAGTACACGGTGTTTATCCTTACGGAGACGCAGAGCTGGTTCGGCTTCCCCAGCGTGGTGCCCAAGATAGCTTTGCCCATTGGCATCAGCTTTTACACCTTCCAGCTGCTCTCCTACATGGTGGACGTCTACCGCCAGGAGGTGCCCGCCCAGCCGAAATTCCGGCGGCTGCTGCTGTATGTCTCCCTGTTCCACCAGTGCATTGCCGGCCCCATTGTGCGGTATAAGGACGTTTCCGAGCAAATCCTCTGCCGCCACGTGGACAGCGAGGACATGCGCAACGGCATCAACCGCTTTGTCTCCGGCCTGGCAAAAAAAGTGCTGCTGGCCAACGTCTGCGGCTCCATCGCCTCCCGCACCATTTTAAGCGGCGCCGCGGCGGACCAGGCCGCCAACCTGCCCACCTTGGAAAACGCCTCCGCTTTGACGCTGTGGCTGGGCTGCTTTGCCTACGCTTTGCAAATCTACCTGGACTTCTCCGCCTACTCCGACATGGCCATTGGCATGGGCCTGATGGTGGGCTTCCGCTACAAGGAAAACTTCAACTATCCCTACCTGGCCAACTCCATCACCGATTTCTGGCGGCGCTGGCACATGAGCTTGTCCTCCTTCTTCCGGGATTACGTCTACATCCCCCTGGGAGGCAACCGCAAGGGCAAACCCCGCCAGGCCCTAAACCTGCTGATTGTGTGGTTTTTAACCGGCATGTGGCATGGCGCCGGGTGGAACTTCATCCTGTGGGGGCTGTACTACTTTGTGTTCCTGGCGCTGGAGAAGTTCCTCATCCCCGGGCTGCAGCGGCTGCCCGCCTTCTTTGCCCACCTGTACACGCTGGTGGTGGTGTTCTTTGGCTGGGTGCTGTTCTACTTCACCGATTTTACCCAGGGCATTGTGGTGCTCAAGGGCCTGTTTGGCCTAAACGGCAACCCCCTCATCAACCTGGAGGGCCGCACTATGGTGCTCAACTACGTGTTCTTCCTGGCGGTGGCGGTGCTTGCCTGCACCCCCCTGCCCCGGATGCTCTACCACAAAATCACCTCCTCCACCAACGGGGCGGCCATCGCCCTGGGCACGGCATTGGAATACGCGCTGCCGGTGGCGGGGCTGGTGTTCTCCATCAGCTACCTTGTAGGGGATTCTTACAATCCCTTCCTGTACTTGCAGTTCTAATGGAAAGGAGATGGGTTTATGCGTCACGCCAAACAGTATAAACGGGGTTCCCGTGGAAAAGCCGCCGTCTTTTTTGTGGTGCTTTTCGGCTTTGCCATCTTCTCCATGCTGCTTCCCCTGCGGCCCACCAGGTCGGAAATAGAAAACCGCGACCTTACTAAATTCCCGGCGTTTTCCGCCCCTGCCCTGGCCAGGGGGGACTACACCCAAGGCATCGACACCTGGTTTGCGGACACCTTCCCCCTGCGGGATGTGTTCCGCCAGCTGAACAACTGGGTGGAATCCCTCTACGGCATCAAGACCGTGGAAATCGTGGGCAACGTGGAGCAGGGCGACGAGATTCCCGACGCTCCTTTTACTGGTGAGTAATGATTTGAGAAAGGATGATAGAACATGGCTAACAACTACTCCCCCCGCCGGGCAGCGCCTTCGGGGGAACCGGAGCGCCGGCGGACGTCC
>FR893570.1 GCA_000435395.1 Firmicutes bacterium CAG:94 | reverse complement strand
AGCTGCGGGCGGAAGGGGGACTTTCCCGCCGGGAAACGGAAGGGATGTTATGACCGAGAAGAAAAACTACAGGGCAAAGGCTGCCACCGGCGAAAGGGATAAGCTCTATCCGGTATTCCCGGGGATTTGGCTGGCGTTTCAGGAAGTGGAGACCTATTCCTTTTCCTCCTGGGGGAAAGTCCCCTCCGGCTTGCTGGAGATCACCCACTGCCGGGAAGGCCGGCTGGAATACCAGGACAGCCACCGGGCCTTTGTCCTGGGGGAGGGGGACTTGTCCATCCGCCAAACCCGAAAAGGGGAAGCGGCCCTTCTCTGCCCTGTCAAGCGGTACCGGGGGCTTTCCGTCCTGATTCACCCGGAGCAGGCGCCTCCCTGCACCTCCTGCTTTCTAAGGGACGTGAATGTGAGCCTTGCGGAGCTGTATGAAAAGTTCTGCGGAGAGGGCCGTCCTTTTATCATGCGCGCCACGCCGCAGCTGGAGCACATTTTCGCCCAGCTGTACCAGGTGCCGCAATCCATTCAGCGCGGATACTTCAAGGTAAAGGTGCTGGAACTGCTGCTGTTTCTCTCCTGTTTAGAGCCCACCATGTCCCAGGGGGAACAGCGGGCCTGCACGCCCTTTCAAGTCCGGCTGGCCCGGGACGTCATTGCCTATGTGGACGCCCATCGGGACCAGCGGGTCACCGCCGCCCAGCTGGGACGGGAGCTGGGCGTCTCTACGGAACAGCTGCGGGCCAGTGTGCAGCAGGTGTACGGAAAGCCCCTGTACCAGTGTATCCGTGCCTATAAGATGCGGATGGCCGCCAGGCTCCTGGGGGAGACAGACCGCACCGTGCTGGATATCGCCGGGGAGTTCGGCTACGGGAACAGCAGCAAATTTGCCGCCGCCTTCCGGGAGGTGCTGGGGGCCAGCCCTGGGGAGTACTGCCAGAAAAATTCCCCATCACTTTGGAGTGAAGATTCCGCAGATTGGAGCGGAAACACGCCGGCGGATCTTGTATAATCAGGTACGCCAACAGGGAAGGGGCCGCACGCCAAGTCCCTGGGTGGCAGAGAGAGCGCTCACACCGGGCGTTTTCCTTTTTGCAAGCTAGTTAGTCATAACTAATTACCGATGAGGAGGGAACGGGTATCGCAACACATAAAACCACCTTTGTTCTAGGGGGGATCCTGGCAATCCTTTCAGGCGTCTCCCTGTTTGTGGGGGTGCTGGACATCAACCCGCAAAGCCTGCTCGCCGGGGACGGGGAGCAGTGGGAGGTGTTTTTCATCTCCCGGCTGCCCCGGCTTTTGGCCATCCTGTGCACCGGCGTGGGTATGAGCGTGGCGGGCCTTATCATGCAGCAGCTGTGCAGCAACAAGTTTGTCTCCCCCACCACCGGAGCCACCATTTCCTCGGCCCAGTTTGGCATTTTGCTGGCCCTGCTGTTTATGCCATCCTCCACCCTGTGGAGCCGGGCGTTCTTCGCCTTTGCCTGCGCCATTCTGGGCACCTGGGTTTTCGTCTGGTTCATCCAGCGCATCCAGTTTAAAGATGTTGTCATGGTACCCCTGGTGGGCATCATGTTCGGCAACGTCATCGGCGGCATCACCAACTACCTCTCCTACAAGTACGAGATGACCCAGGCGATGTCCTCCTGGCTGGTGGGGCACTTCTCCATCGTCCTCTCCGGCAACTACGAGCTGGTGTGGCTTTCGGTGCCCCTGGTGGTGCTGGCTTTTGTGTTCGCCAACCACTTCAACATTGTTGGCATGGGCAAGGACTTCTCCAAAAACCTGGGGGTGCCTTACAACCTGGTGCTGTTCCTGGGGCTGTCCATCGCCGCCATGATCACCGCTTCGGTGGTGGTCGTGGTGGGGAGCATCTACCACGCCACCAACATGATGCGCACCGTGCGCAAGCTCTGCGACGAGCTGGGCAAAACCGTTATCCTGGTGCTCCATGAGATCAACTACGCCGCCTTCTACTCCGATTACATCTGCGCCTTTGTGGACGGGAAAGTGGCCAAGTTCGGCACCGTGGAGGAAGTGATGACCAAGGAGGACCTGTCCGCCATCTACCAGGTGGACTTTGAGATTTTGGAGATTGAAGGGAAACCTTTGTCTATATACTATTAATATACGCCGGCGTCCCCGGCAGAAGGAGAGACATGAAAAAACTGATTTTTTTTTGTTTGGCTTTGGCCATGGCCGCGTCCCTGGCAGCCTGCTCACAGGGCGGGAGCGGAAGCTCCACTCAGGTAGCAGGGGAGAGCATCTCTTCCGCTGTGGAGGAGAGCTCTGCCACAGGAGGCTCTTCCATCACAGAGTCCAGCGAAACCCCGGCGGAAACCCCGGAAACAGTCACCATCACCAGCGTGAATGCCGAGGGAGCCGAAACCCAGCTGGAAGTCCCCTATGACCCCCAGCGCATCGCCATTCTGGATATGGCCAGCCTGGACATATTAGACGCCCTGGGCGTAGGCGACCGTGTGGTGGGCACCGCCAGCACCAGCCTGGACTACCTCCAGAGCTACATCAACGAGGACATTGCCAACCTGGGCATCATCAAAGAGGCGGACCTGGAAGCAGTCATGTCCTGCGAGCCTGACGTGATTTTCATCGGCGGGCGGCTGGCAAGCTCCTATGATGCCCTCAGCGAAATCGCTCCCGTGGTGTACCTTTCTACCGATACGGAACAGGGCGTGGTGGAATCCGTGAGGAAGAACGCCAACACCATCGCCTCTCTCTTTGGACTGGAGGAGGAAGTGGGCAGCCTGATGGCGGACTTTGACAGCCGCATCGCCGCCCTGGCGGAGTTCGCGGAAGGGAAGACCGCCATTGTGGGCCTGGTGACCAGCGGCGGGTTTAACGTGCTGGGCAACGACGGGCGCTGCTCCATGATCTGCCGGGAGGTGGGCTTTGAGAACATCGGCGTGGACGCGGAGATCGACACCGCCACCCACGGCAACGAGGCCTCCTTTGAGTTTGTGGTGGAGAAGGACCCGGACTACATCTTTGTGCTGGACCGGGATGCCGCCATCCAGACCGAAGGCGCCCAGCTGGCCCAGGAGATTGTGGAGAATGAGCTGGTCAAAGGCACCCGGGCCTATACGGACGGCCACATTGTGTACCTTTCCAGCCCTGCCGTGTGGTACACCGCCGAAGGGGGCATCACCGCTTTGGACGTGATGCTGCAGGATCTGGAATCGGAGCTGTTGTCCCAGTAATGCCGCGCTTGTTGCAAGCGGCGCAGGAAGATTTGAATTTACAAGGATAAATCCATCCGTTGCGGTTGTATCGTTACACGCAACCATAAAGGATTGGGAAGAGTTTGATATGCCACTTCTCACTCCTTCGGAACTTCTACAAAAACTCTCGTAAAAACAGCCAGCCCCACAGGGTTTCTCCCATGGGGCTGGCTGTCTTTATGGGCTTTTCGAGAGTGTCCTACCAGGTACTATTTTCAGAAACAACAAACCATCTTAAAATTTCCCATATGTGTCATGGATGTGGTTTCTGCGGATGCGTTCCTCCATACTCAGCTTGTCTGCACCGGCAATGTCGTAGGCTCCAAAAGTATCGTAGAGCCGGGAGGTGGGGTCGATCTCCACATACGTCACCCAGGGCAGCCAATGATAGTGGCTGGGGG
>FR893569.1 GCA_000435395.1 Firmicutes bacterium CAG:94 | reverse complement strand
TTCCAGACGGCTTTTCGTAGACTTGGTCAAGATACCCTGCTGGATGGCGTTCAAGAGGTTTTGAATGGCTGTATCCGCCTCCCGCAGCTGCTGTTCATAGAGCGGCAGATTGACATTCTCTCTGTCCTGCAAGTCCATCAGCATGGACACGATGGCCTCAATCGCCGTATCGTCCATCACCATTCTCATGGTTTCGCTGACCACCAAATCCTCGATCCACTCTTTGCGGACAGACTTTTTATGGCACTCGGTGCGCTTCTTTTTCACAGATACGCACTTGTAATAGTGGTGGACATTCCCCGTGTGGCTGGTGCCGCTCTCGCCGCAGAGGTAGGCCCCGCAATAGCCGCAGAACAGCTTGGTTGTCAGCAGATAATCGTCCTCGGCTTTGTGGCGGGCCGGGGCTTTCTTGTTCTTTGCCAGTTTCTCTTGCACCCGGTCAAAGAGGTCTTGGGGGACAATGGCGGGAATACCGTCCGGCACCACAATATCCCGGTAGGTATATTCTCCGATATAGCGGCGATTGTTCAAAAGGTGCTGGACGCTGTTATAGGTCATTTTCTGGCCTCGTGTGTTCTTTACGCCCTGCTCATTGAGCCAGTCCCGGATTTGGGTCATGGTGGCCCCCTCGTCGTAACGCTGAAATGCCTCCCGGACAAAGGGTGCGGTAAGCGGGTCAAGCTGGAAGCACTGGTCGCTGTCAATCAGATAGCCAATAGGGCGGGTGCCGCCATTATACTTGGATTTTAAGGCGTTCTCCGTCATGCCCCGGACTACCTTTTCGGACAGGTCAGCGGAGTAGTATTCGGCGTACCCCTCCAGCATGCTTTCCAGAATGATACCCTCGGCCCCGTCGGAAATGACCTCGGTAGCGGACACTACCTTGACCCCGTTCTTTTTCAGTGTGGCCTTGTACCGGGCACTGTCGTAGCGGTTGCGAGCAAACCTGTCCAGTTTCCAGACGATAATCATATCGAACAGGCGCTTGCCGCTGTCCTTAATCATGTTCTGAAATTCCGGGCGGTTGTCCGTCTTGGCGGAAAAGGCCCGGTCAATGTAGTGGCGCAGGATGGTAATACCGTTCTTCTTGGCAAAGGCAGTACACTCCCGTATTTGTCCCTCGATACTTTCTTCTCGCTGATTGTCGGAGGAATAGCGGGCATAGATTACAGCTTTCATGTTTTCACCTCACCGTCTGTTAAAATGCTCATCATTTGGCTTGCCTGTACGATCCGCTCAAAGGCTTCTCTCTGCGAACAGGTTAGATTTGCGTGCATAGAGGGGTTCCGATAAGCAGTAAAAACGCCCTCAAAGATGGACTTAACGCCTTTACGAAAATTGGCTCCGCTTATTTCTGATGTATCGCAAAACTGATAAAAACCATTATCTGACAGTAACGCACCAATTAAACCCGCTGCATCTTTAGGAGTAGGAGAGTTTGGTTTTCCTTCCTTAAACAACTCTCGCATTCGAGTTTCAACTTCTTTAATGGCACTTTCAGAAGCGGCAGCAAAATGGCCGTCGCAAAATAATTCCTTTGAAACTTCAATGATTCGTGGGTGAATGTCCTGCCAAAAACGCATATCGACAGGTTCACGAACCAGGTGCTGTACGATAATAAATAATTCCCCAAAAGCTGCGACATTTAGCGTCATCAATCCATAGTTGAAAGGATCGGGTCTGAATAGATTATCGCCTATTCCAGGGAGCGTTTGGCTGTAAAACGGATACTCGTGTTTGATTTTTTCTGCGACTTCTCGCAGATCAGTTTGCATTTTTTGACAATCATTCAAAAGAAAAGTTGGAGATATACCCATTGTCAATTTATTGTTAATATCACGAAGCCATTGGTCAATTGCATCAAGTTGTCCTCTATATGCAACTTTCATCTGTTTTCCTCCATCATACGGAACAGTGTTTCCTTTAGCTTTTCGTTCATAGGAGATTGTGGGTCAAAACACATCTCAATAAAGCGCCGCATTTCCTCACGCTCTGGAGCGGCTTTAGGCTTAAACTCGTATATTACTCCCTGGGGCTTGTCCGTCCGGGCAAAGATATAATCCAAGGATACATCAAAGTAATCTGCATAGCGGCGAAATAGTTCCACAGATGGGGTAGACTGCCCATTCTCATAGCGGTTGATACTGGACTGTGTGGAGCCGATGGCCTCAGCCATTTTTACCTGTGAAAGGCCGATACTCTCCCGCAGGGCCTTCAAACGCTTACCCACTTCTTTCATCTTCCAACCTCCTATTCGGGTTAATTGTATTATAACCCAAATTATACAAATTTTCAACCCGGAAATACAATTCTCCCTATGCACCTTGTCTCGTTCCGGCCCACAGGCCGAATAAAGAAATGGCGCAGACTAGCCCACTATTCATACATAGGCTGATCTGCGCCGTTTCTTTAGGTTTTGGATGGGGTGAGGACATAGATGAAGAAATGCAATCTGTGGCCACGCACTGACAAAACCGGGGGTTTCCAAAGGGGGCTTATGCCCCCTTTGGCACACGACCTTGCTTGCAAGGTGTAGTGTGTTATACCTGCTGGTGCGGCTGACGGGGGAAGCGGGGTGCGGTATGCACCCCGCTTGCACCGGCAGGAAAACGGGCGGGGGTTTTGTGACCGGGAGGAAACAAAAAGCCCGTTCGTTTTCAGAGAGCGGCAGTAGGTATACAACTTATCTAGTTGATCCGTTGCAAATAGCCTTAAAATCGCAAGAAGTACACCTAGTCTTTGATGCGCATAAAGGAAAACGACCTTGCTTTATTGCGGTTACCGTGTTAGCGATTTGATGCTTCATATTTTCCATTTGTTCTTCCGAAAGCTCTACATCTTCTTTGATGTGAGGTTGGTTAGCATACAAGAAATGTGCAGTTGCCTTTAACGGTTCAAGTCCGAGAGCGTCTTGTGTTGCAATCGCATACATTTGCAGTTGTTGTTGGACGTGGCTGCGACGTTCAGCGGCAGCTAAATCATCTCCAGATTTTCCTGTTTTAAAATCAACGATTTCCACCTTAGCCTCATTTTCATCTGTTGGATCGGCTTTGTTTAGCAAATCGATTGTTCCGCTTATCATTGCGTCGCCAATAATAAACTCGAAGGGCTTTTCTGCATGAAGGACTTTGCTTTGAAGTTCAGGGTCATCATGGAGATAGTTTTTAAGAATACGTTTAGCAGCAGCCTTCATTGCCTCTAGTGGCTCGCCGCGAGTATATCGTAAATTGAAATGCCCGTCTACCTGGGATTCTATCCATGCATCATCAACATTTGAATTCGGCAAAGTTTCATGCAACAACGCCAACAAATTATGAATTTGCTGGCCATAGCCATAACTTTCATTTACGCCGGGACTAAATCCCATAAGCCTACGAAGCAAATAGTCTTTTGGGCAATCCCAATAATAGCGCAAATCACTAAAATTCGTTGGTAATATCGTTGCATCTATCGGAACAGAAGGAGCAATACGATTCGGCCTGGGAAACACAGTCTGTGGATCGGTGCAGACATAATCGTGTTGAATATTTGAAGCAAATTGTGAAGTATGCGTACGAGCGCATTCTATGCCGCTAATGAATAAATATTTTTTGCTTCTAGTCAGTGCAACATACCAAAGGCGCAACTCTTCATCGAATCTTTCCTGAGCTTCTGGAGAATTGTTTCTAACGCTAACTCGGCCAGTACATTCATCTGATTCCATTAGGTGTTCGGTTCCACGATTCCTTCTTTGCGAAGGAA
>FR893568.1 GCA_000435395.1 Firmicutes bacterium CAG:94 | reverse complement strand
TGTCCTATGTTCTGGTGTTCAAATTGTCCCGGTTTGGCAGAAACGCGGCGGACGTGCTCTCTTCCCTTCAGGTCATGCAGGATTTTGGCGTCAATCTGGTCTGTGTGGAAGATGGCATTGATTCTTCCAAGGACGCTGGCAAATTGATGATCTCTGTTCTGTCTGCCGTAGCAGAAATTGAACGCGAAAACATCCGTGTCCAAACCATGGAGGGCCGCATCCAAAAGGCAAGAGAGGGCCGTTGGAATGGCGGCTTTGCCCCCTATGGGTATCGGCTGGTGGACGGGAAGCTAGTTATCAATGAGGAAGAAGCGGAGGCGATCCGGGTCATTTATGACCAATATGTGCATACGGATATCGGCGCAAACGGAATCGCAAAATATTTGGAAAACCACGGTATCCGCAAGATTCCCCGGCAGAACGGGAAGAATCCCCTATTTGATGCACACCTGATCCGACTGATTCTGAAAAATCCGGTGTACTGCGGCAAGATTGCCTATGGACGCCGTAAAACGGAAAAAGTGCGCGGTACAAGGAACGAGTATAAGCTGGTGGAACAGGACAACTACCTACTGGCAGATGGGCTACATGAGCCCATTGTTTCGGAAGAAGTCTGGCAGGCGGCGCAGGTGAAGCTGCTGGCACAGGCCAAGAAATACGAACACGTCAACCGCGGGAAAGATGAACAC
>FR893567.1 GCA_000435395.1 Firmicutes bacterium CAG:94 | reverse complement strand
CCGCTGCAAAAAGGCCCTGCGCTGGGCCGCGGGGCGGCTTGTATAAGGGCCCTGGGGCCTGTGCCTGCCTCCCGGGCGGCGGGGCAGACAAAAAAACACGAAAAATCCTCATGAAATTTTCTATTCAATATTTGTTCAAAGAAGTTTAACATTCATTGACATTCTTCCCTTCCCCCTATATAATCAGCATGTAAGGCGTGTGTTCCGCGCGCCAGCCCTTCGGAGCGGCGGACACGGGCGTTTCACACCTGTGCGGTGCTTGGTGGGGAAGCCCTCCCCCGTACCAGCCGCTTGAGCGGTAATATTTTTAGGAAGGTGAGCAAATGGAAAAATTCTTCAAACTGAAGGAAAACGGCACCACCGTGGGCCGTGAGATCGTCGCCGGCTTGACGACTTTCTTCGCCATGGCCTACATCATTGTGGTAAACCCCAATACCCTGAGCGGCCGGGCAGGCGGCTTGGAGGAAGAGCTGATGCCCTGGGGCGCCGTGTTCCTGGCCACTATCATCGCCTCTATCATCGGCACCTTGGTGATGGGCCTGGTGGCCAACGTCCCCTACGCCCAGGCCCCCGGCATGGGTCTGAACGCGTTCTTTGTGTACACTGTGTGCCTGGGCCTGGGCTTTACCTGGCAGCAGACCCTGTCCATGGTGTTTATCTGCGGCTTGATCAATATCCTCATCACCGTGACAAAGCTGCGCAAGTTCATCATCAAGTCCATCCCCCGCAGCCTGCAAAACGCCATTGGCGGCGGCATTGGCATCTTTGTTGCCTACATCGGCTTTTTAAACGTGGGCTTTGTGAATTTCGGGTCTGGCGTGCCTGCCATGGCCACCTTGAACACCAACGTGCTGTGGCTGTTTGTCATTGGACTGGTGCTCACCATTGTGCTGCTGGTGTGCAACGTAAAGGGCGCCATCCTCATTGGCATTGTGGCCACCGCCATCATCGGCATCCCCATGCAGGTCACCTCCCTGGGCAGCTCCATCAGCTTTACCGAGGCCTGCCAGCAGCTGCCCACCACCTTTGGCGCCATCTTCACCAGCGCCGGCCTGCCCTCCCTGTTCTCCGATGCCGCCAAGATCCCCCTGGTGCTGATTACCATCTTCGCCTTCAGCATCTCTGATACCTTTGACACCATCGGCACCTTCATCGGCACCGGCCGCCGCACCGGCATCTTCTCCGACGAGGACGAGAAGGCCATGGAGACCAAGGCCGGCTTCCACTCCAAGATGGACAAGGCTCTGTTCGCTGACGCCACCGCCACCTCCATTGGCTCCATCTTCGGCACCTCCAACACCACCACCTTTGTGGAGAGCGCCGCTGGCATCGGCGCTGGCGGCCGCACGGGCCTTACCAGCGTAGTGGTTGCCATCTGCTTTGCCCTCAGCGCGTTCCTGGCCACCTTTGTCAGCGCTATCCCCTCCGCCGCCACGGCCCCTGCCCTGGTGCTGGTGGGCGTGATGATGACCTCCTCCTTCAAGGAAATCAAGTGGGACGACATCAGCGAGGCCATCCCCGCCTTCTTCGCCGGCATTTTCATGGCCCTGTGCTACAGCATCTCCTACGGCATTGCCATGGGCTTCATCACCTACTGCATTGTCAAGGTGTGCAAGGGCGAGGCCAAAAAGGTCCATCCCATCCTGTGGGTGGTCACTGCTTTGTTCATTTTGAACTTCATCTTGCTGGCCGTTATTTAAAACCCGGCAACCCATCCTATGCTGCAAAAGCGCCCTGTCTTCGGACGGGGCGTTTTTTGTTTGCCCGCTCCTTGCACGCAGAGGGTCGGCTTTACACAGAAAAACCGCCTGGAAACGGTCCAGGCGGAAGGAGAGGGAGGTAAAAGTTTGAAAAAAGCAAGGAGAGGGAAGAATTGGCTCGTGGCCTCTTCTCTTCTGCTGTGCTTGTAGTATAGCCCCTTTCTTTGAACTTCCTTTGAACAAGTTCTGAGGGTTTCGTTAAAGGTTCCTTAAGAGAATACGAACGAGCTTGCGGCAGGTGCCCCGCCGTGCTATAATGGGCCGGAAAGGAAGGGAAACCACATGGAACTGGAACAACTGGCCCAACAGGCCATTGCCATTGTAAAACAGGCCGGGGAGCTGATTCGCTCCATCCCCCGGCCCCACGTGTACACCAAGGAGGGCCACGCCAATTTCGTCACCGAGGCGGACATGGCCTCCCAGCGGTTTTTGATTGAGCACCTCTCCCCCCTGCTGCCAGAGGCCCACTTCTTCGCCGAGGAGCAGGAGGAAAACAAGATGGCCCCCGGCTGGAACTGGGTGATTGACCCCATCGACGGCACCACCAACTTCATCCGGGGCTACCGGCCCTCCTCCATCTCCGTGGGGCTGGTGAAGGACGGCGTGGGCATGCTGGGCATTGTGCTGGACCCCTTTGCCGGGGAGCTGTTCTCCGCGGTGAAGGGCGGCGGGGCCTTCCGCAACGGGGAGCCCATCCACGTGGCGGACATCCCCCTGGAAAACGCCCTTGTCGCCTTTGGCACCGCCCCCTACTACCAGGAGCTGAAGGACGCCACCTTCGCCGTGGCCAAGGAGCTGGGCGTCCGCTGCGGGGACTTGCGCCGGAGCGGCTCGGCGGCGGTGGATTTGTGCCACTTGGCCGCGGGCCAGCTGGACGGCTTCTTCGAGCTGCGCCTCTCCCCCTGGGACTACGCCGCCAGCACGGTTATCCTCCAGGAGGCGGGGGCTGTCACCGGCACCGCCCCAGGGCAGGCGTTCACCTTTGAGGAAAAGCAGCCCTTCCTGGCAGGCACGCCGGGGGTGTATCCCCTGCTGGAGGAGCTGGCGGGGAAATACCTGGCACAGCCGTAATGAAAAACCACCGGGGGACTGCGGTGGTTTTTGTATGGCGCAGCAGAACCCGCGCGCCTTGCCGGACACATGACAAAAGCCGCGCCTCCCTTTTACGGGATGGGCGCGGCTTGCTTTTTTCATCGCTTGAGGCTGCGGCTCTCTTGGGAGGTGCAGCCCTCTTGGCTGTAGCGGGCTTTTTCATAGAGCCGGTGGAGCTGGCTGTCCTCCAGGCCGGCCCGGGTTTCAATCTCCTGGGGGGAGGCCCACTGGGGCGGCGCCTCCTTGGCGGAGCGCAGCACGGCCCGGCGGTACTTCCGGCGCACCTGGGCGTTGGGGGAGCGGTCCCACACAGCCGGGCCCCGCACCCGCTCCTGGGGCAGGGGCTCCTCCTCGCCCTCCGTATCCCGGCCCAGGAACTGCACCACGTCCCGCTGGTCCACAAAGGTGCCCCGGAAATTGCGGATGACCAGGTACAGCAGGTACACCCCGAAGCCGCCGCCTATCACGCACAGCACGGCCCCCAGGATAAACTGCACCACCGGGTTCATTTTGGGGGGCTCGCCAAATTCCTGCTGGAGGGCCTCCGCCATATTCACCTCCATGCCGCCGGAGGCAGGGGTGATTTCCTCCAGCCGCACGGCGGAAGTCCGTTCCGGCGGGCTGGGGTCAATGCGCAGATAGCTGTCCTCCAGGGTCAAGGCGGGCAGCAGCAGCCCCGCCGCCAAGACCAGCATCCCCGCCAGCGCCAGGCCGGTAGTGCGGGCAATCCGCCGGGCGGGCAGGCCAGCCATGCCCCGGTTCAGCTCCAGGTAGTGGTCCAGCCGCTGGATGCCCCGGTAGGCCGCGCACAGCAGCAAGTACAGCGCCGCCCAAATCAGGCTGAGCTTTTGCAGCAGGGGGCTGCCGTCCAGCGCGCTGTAGAAAAAGGGCGCCAGGGCCAGGGCCGTCAGGGGCGGGGAGGGCCGGTCCATCATGGACTCCACCGGCTCCTCCGAGAGGCGGTTCTTCCCCCGGAAAAAGCACACCAGC
>FR893566.1 GCA_000435395.1 Firmicutes bacterium CAG:94 | reverse complement strand
GCCAGGAAACGCCGGGCGGTATGCCTCGTATTATTGAAGATGAGCTGTTTGAGCGTGTCCACTATATCCTTGATCGCAACAAAAAAGCACCTGCCCGAGCTAGAGGGCGGGAAGAGTATCTGCTCACCACAAAGCTGTTCTGTGGCTACTGCCGGGAGATGATGACCGGTTATGGTGGTACAGGAAAATCCGGCAAGACCTATCACTACTACGCCTGCAATAATTTCAAGCGGCGCAAATGCAAAAAGAAGGTCATCAGTAAAGAGAAAATTGAGGATCGTGTCGTGCTGGAGTGCCGCAAGTTGCTGACAGACAGCAACATTGAGCGGATCGCAGTCTCGGTATCCGAGGTCTGTGAATCTAACCGGGACACAGCATCCATCAAACGCATCAAAGCTGCCATCCAGGAAGCAGACACCGCCATTGAAAATCTCTGGAAGGCATTGGAGCGGGGACAGGCCGCCGACATGATCACTGAGCGAATTGAAAAACGCCAGCACGAAAAAGAGGAA